>JBQTKH010000151.1:0-7586 GCA_052386335.1 Microthrixaceae bacterium | reverse complement strand
GTCAGCGACTGCTCGAGGTTCAGGACGCGGCCCGTCGGGGGCGCTGTTGGCGCGGCGCCTCGCCGCGCGGCACGAGCGTGGGGTTGACCTTGTCGAGCACGACCTGGCGATCGATCACGCACTTCTCCACATCGGTGCGCGAGGGCAGGTCGTACATGACGTTGATGAGCACCTCTTCCAGGATGGCCCGAAGCCCGCGGGCCCCGGTGCCCCGAAGGAGGGCCTGGTCGGCGACCGCCTCGAGGGCATCATCGGCGAACTCGAGCTCGACGTCTTCGAGCTCGAAGAACTTCTGGAACTGCTTGATGAGGGCGTTCTTGGGCTCGCCCAAGATGCGGATCAGCGCCTCCTGGTCGAGCGGTGCGACCGCGCCGATCACCGGGAGGCGGCCGATGAACTCTGGGATGAGCCCGAACTTGAGGAGGTCCTCGGGCAGCACGTTGGTGAGGACCTTGCCGGCCTGCTTCTCGTCGTACTTGCGGATGTCGGAGGTGAAGCCGACGCCGTTCGAGCCGAGCCGACCCTCGATGATCTTCTCGATCCCAGCGAAGGCGCCGCCGCAGATGAACAAGATGTTCGTGGTGTCGATCTGGATGAACTCCTGGTGGGGGTGCTTGCGCCCGCCCTGAGGCGGCACCGACGCGGTGGTGCCCTCCAAGATCTTCAGCAGCGCCTGCTGCACGCCCTCGCCCGAGACGTCACGGGTGATCGACGGGTTCTCGCTCTTGCGGGCGATCTTGTCGATCTCGTCGATGTAGATGATGCCAGTCTCGGCCTTCTTGACGTCGTAGTCGGCCGCCTGGATCAGCTTGAGGAGGATGTTCTCGACGTCCTCGCCGACGTAACCCGCTTCGGTGAGCGCCGTGGCATCGGCGATGGCGAACGGCACGTTGAGCATGCGGGCGAGCGTCTGGGCGAGCAGCGTCTTGCCGCAGCCCGTGGGACCGAGGAGCAGGATGTTCGACTTGGCCAGCTCCACGTCGTCGTGGTGCGAGGCCCCGAACTGCACGCGCTTGTAGTGGTTGTAGACGGCGACCGACAGGATCTTCTTCGCGTGGTCCTGGCCGATGATGTAGTCGTCGAGGAACTCGTAGATCTCACGCGGCTTGGGCAGCTCGTCGAAGCGCAGCTCGGAGGTCTCGGAGAGCTCCTCCTCGATGATCTCGTTGCAGAGATCGATGCACTCGTCGCAGATGTAGACGCCAGGGCCGGCGATGAGCTTCTTGACCTGCTTCTGCGACTTGCCGCAGAACGAGCACTTGAGGAGCTCTCCCCCGTCTCCGAACTTGGCCACGTCGTCGTCCCCCGATGCCTCTCGTCGTATCCGGTCAGCTCGCCCGCGTGATGGCGCCAGTGTTGTCGGCCAGCGAGCGGGCCGTGATGACCTCGTCGATGATGCCGTACTCGCGCGCCTCATCGGCGGACATCACGAAATCGCGCTCGGTGTCCTTGTGGACCTTCTCGGACTCCTGGCCCGTGTGGTGGGCCAGGAGCTCATCGAGCTGGATGCGCATCCGCAGGATCTCGCGGGCTGCGAGCTCGACGTCGGTGGCCTGGCCGCCGGCCTGGCCCCACGGCTGGTGGAGCAGCACACGAGCATGCGGGAGCGCGAGGCGCTTGCCCTTGGTGCCCGCTGCGAGGAGCACCGCGGCCGCCGACGCGGCCTGCCCGAAGCAGATGGTGGAGATGTCGGGCTTCACGAAGCTCATCGTGTCGTAGATCGCGAACAGCGCCGTGATGTCGCCACCGGGGCTGTTGATGTAGATGTTGATGTCGCGATCGGCGTTCTCCGACTCGAGGTGGAGCAGCTGGGCGCAGATCAGGTTGGCGATCGTGTCGTCGATCGGCGTGCCCAGGAAGATGATGTGCTCCTTGAGCAGCCGGCTGTAGAGGTCGTAGGCCCGCTCGCCGCGGTTGGTCGACTCGACCACCGTCGGCACGAGGTAGTTCTGGATGACGTTCTGGTGCTGCCCGATCACATCAATCACTCGTCGTCATCCGTTCCCTCGGCGGCCTCGTCGGTCGCGGTGTCGTCGTCCTCGTCCTGGTCAACCGGGAGCTCGAGCTCGCTGCGGTCGATGGTCGCACCGTCGGGATCGAGCACCTCGGCTCGTTCCAGGAGCCACTCGAGTGCCTTGCGCTTCTTGATGTCCGAGCGTACTGCCGACAGCTGACCGACGCGCTCGAACCGAGCACGAACCTCGTCGGCTGTCTGCCCGACACGGGTGGCCACCCCTTCGATCTCGTCGATGAGGTCGTCGTCGGTGCACTCGAGGCCCTCGGCCTCGGCCACCGCCCGCAGGGCGAGGTCGACCTTGACGCCGGAGGTGGCGGTGTCGCGCAGCTCCTGGCTGAAGGTCTCCGGGTCGGCGCCGGTCATCGAGAGGTACTGCTCGAGCTGCATCCCCTGGGCCTGGAGGCGCAAGGCGAGGTCCTGCAGGCGGTCCTGCATCTCGTGGCTGATCAAGGCCTCGGGGAGCTCATCGGTGACGAGGGCGGCCAGTGCCTCGCCCACCTTCTCACGCAGGGCCATCTGGGCCTGCGCCTTGCGGACCCGGGTCATCCGATCAGCCAGGCTGGCCCGCAGCTCGGCCAGGGTGTCGAACTCCAACGCCTCCGAGGCCCACTCATCGGTGGCCTCGGGCAGCACCTTCTCCTTGACGTCCTTGACGACGACCTCGAAGTGGAGCTGGCGGGTCTCGTCGGGGTCCGGGTGGGTGGCGTCGAAGCTCAGCGTGGCACCAGCCGTGGCACCCACGAGCGCCTCGTCGACCTCGGGGGCGATCACACCGGAGCCGACCGTGTAGCTGTAGTCGTCGGCCGTGAGACCCGGCTGCGGCTCGCCGTCGAGCGTGCCGGCCACATCGATCGTGACCGTGTCGCCGTCCTGAACGGGTCGGTCGACCTCGACGAGGGTGCCGTCCATCTCCCGCATGCGGTCGATCTGGGCGTCGAGCGCCGCTTCGTCCACGCCGGGGCGCTCCATCGTGATCGAGAGCCCGCCGTAGCCGGGCACCTCGATCGTGGGCCGCACCTCCACCACGGCGTCGAAGGCGATGTCGCCCCCCTCCTGGCCGCCGGTGATGTCGATCTCGGGCGGGGCGATGACGTCGACGTCGTGCTCGATCACGGCCGCCGAGTAGTACTCGGGCAACGAGTCCTGCAGCGCCTGCTCGCGGCCCACTTGGGGCCCGAGGCGGGTCTCCAGGATCTTGCGCGGGGCCTTGCCCGGCCGGAAGCCCGGGATCCGGACCTCCTTGGCGATCTTCTTGAAGGCCGCGTTGACGGCCTCCTCGAACTCACCGGCCTCGACCTCGACGGACAGCTTGACCTTGTTCCCCTCGAGGGGTTCGACGGTGGATCTCATGCGAGGGGCGAGTGTATCGGCGGGGGTGTGTCGACCTGACACGCCGTTTCCAGGCGTCCGATGGGGCACCGCTACGCTCGGCGCCGAACCGGGGAGTAGCGCAGCGGTAGCGCACCTGCTTTGGGAGCAGGAGGTCGGGGGTTCAAATCCCCCCTCCCCGACCAGTTCGGCCTAACAGAGGCGGTCCTCTTCGGACCTAGCCAGCGGCGCGCATCGGGCCGCCGAGACGGTCCAACACGGCGCGAACGTGCTCCCGCCGGTCGATGAGGCCCCGTCGGTAGTTGGCATTGTCGGTGTTGGCGATCTCAGGGCTGAGATCCTTCACGGTGATGTCGAGGATCTGCCGCAGCAGGTCCGCCTCCTCGTCAGTGAGCTCCAGGTGCATGGCACCCCCTTGGGGTTGATGAGCCGTCCGCGGTCCCTCCCTCGTTGGCACCATTGTCGGTCGTGCGATCGCAGGGCGGAAGGGTCCAACGTCCCAACACCGCCGACCGTCCTCTGATCCCTCCCGACGCAGGGCAGCAGGCCACGACGCGCCTCGGGGCGAACAACCAGGGATGAACTCCTCACTACGGCGCTCCGGCCTGACCCTCGCGCTCCTCGTGACGCTCTTCGGCATCGGCCCCGTCGCAGAGGCCCCGGCGCTCGATCTGGCGACGAGCGGGTGCGTGCCGATGCGGGCAACCGCGTCGGACACCGAGCTGCGGGCGCTGCCGTTCGCCAACACGGAGTGCCCAGGAGCGCGTCCAGGGGCCGGCTACTTCGTCACGCTGCCCGGTGGCACCTATCGGTGCTCGCTCGCCTTCATGTTCCTCGGCAGCGACGGCAAGCGCTACTTCGCAACCGCCGGCCACTGCCTCCTCGATGACGGCGACCCCGAGGAGCGGGTCTGGGCCTCCGGGACGGGGCCCGCGGTGCGTGACATGCAGGGTCGTCTGTTCGGGACGGGCCGCTTCGCCCGGCTCGACGGGCAGTTCGACATCGGGATCATCGAGATCGACGAGACGACGACCTCGCCCGTCTCCCCGCAGGTGTGCCACTTCGGTGGCCCCACGGCCCTCGCCGAACGCACGCCGATCGATCCGCCCGAGGTGGTGCACCACTACGGGTTCGGCAAGGACTACAAGGACGTGCTCCGGGCCCGCACGGGCACGGTCGCCGATCACGTGCCCGCCAACTACTTCCGGGTGCAGTCGAACGTGAACGGCGGGGATTCGGGCTCGAGCCTCATCGCCGATGACGGCGCCGCCCTCGGCATCCTGGTTCGGGGCATCTCCGTAGGCGAGGGCCCGCAGCGCACCGGCGCGGCCTACGCCGAGGCATCCCGGCTCGACACACACCTGCCCCTCGCGGAGGCGGCGCTCGGGCTCCAGCTCGAGCTCGTCACCGCCCCGTTGCTCCCGCTGTAGCTCAGTCCAGAGTCGGCAGCAGCACGCAGAAGGGCAGGGCCTTGGCCCCGGACCCGTTGGCGTTGCTGACCGAGCCGGTCACCGCCGCCTGCTGGGCTGCGGTCGAGGTGACGAAGGTGGCGGGCGTGCCGAGGTCGGCGTCGCCGTTCCACTTGAACACGTCGAGCCCGCGATCGAGGTCGTTGGCGAAGATGTAGGCCGAGCCGTCGCCCTCGAAGTGATGGATCTTGGCGGCCCAGGTCTGCGAGCCGGCCCGCGTCTCGGTCTCACTGAAGAACCACGACCCGATCTCCCGGATCCCGGTGCCGACGCTCCCCACCGCGGGGGTCACGCCCAGTGACAGGCCGGCGAGGCCGCTGATGTCGAGCACGCGCACGCCGGCGCCGTACCAGGCGATCGTCATGATCCCCTGCTCCGGGTAGGCCTTGAACACGTGGGCGGTGCACCGGTTGTGGTACTGCCCGGGCGGTGCGACCTGCGGGATCTCGAACACGCCCACCTTGCGCGGGTTCTTCTCGAGCTCGCCGGTGACGTCGTAGATGTGGAGCCCGCCTCCGGGGCACACCGCGGCACCCTCGATGACACCGGCCAGCTCGTCGCTCACGACGACGTAGCGGCGGTCACCCAGGTCGATGGGGTCGGCCTGGTGGTGGATCGTGATCGCGGGATCCTCGATGACGCCGATGACGACCGGAGCGCCAGGGTCGGTGGTGTCGAGCACGAGCGAGTGACTGACCGCGGCGACGTAGGCGCGGGTCTGGTCGGCGGAGAACGTGATGTCGTGGGGCCCGGTGCCCGTGGTGAGCGGCACCTCGGCCACCTTCACCGGGTTCGTGACGTCGGCGAGGCTGAAGACCTCGATCTGGTACAGGCCCTCGCCCCCGCCTGCGGACGTGCGCGGGATCAGGTCCTGGTTGGAGATGTAGAGCCACATCCCGTCCGGCGACACGGTGTTGTTGTGCGAGCCCATCTTCCAGCGGGCCCAGCCGACCGTGCGCACCCGATCCGGACCGGCCGGCGTGTACGGGTTGGTGATGTCGATGATGAACGAGCCGTAGAGCCCGCCACCCGACGCGTTGATCGCCTCGGCGTTCCCGGGCGAGGTCGGCGTGTCGAGCCCGACCAGGTCGAAGCCCTCCTGGAAGCACGTGGAGGTGTAGAGGGCCTCGCTGGCGATGTCGTCCTGGGCGTAGGCGACGTAGGTGTGCCCGTCATCCCGGGTGAAGACCTGCACATCGCCCTGCGCGATGCCGCAGTCGTAGGTCTGTGCGATCACCGGGTTCTCCGGGTCGGTCACGTCGACCAGCTGCAGGCCGTTGCGGTAGGTGCCTGCGATGACGAAGTCACGCGGGGTGGGGATCAGGTCCCCGTCGTGGTCGGCGAGGAGGGTGACCGTCTCCAGGTCGGTGCCGCCCTGCTGGTCAGTCGACGCGGCGTAGTCGAACTCGCTGCCGCCCGGCTCGGTGGCCGGCCCGATCGGGTAGGCCCGTTGGGGGTAGCCCAGGGTGGTGATGTGGTCGATGTTCGCCGTGTGGACCGCGTCGGTGTCGTCGGCGGTGGCGGCGAAGGGCGCCGCGGCGGGAACCGCGAGGGTCACGAGGGCGAGCACAACCGCGCCGCGGGCAAGGGTGAAGGTGGGACGACGCATCAGGAGTCCTCTCCGAGGGCGCGATAGGTGACCGACACGACGACGCCAGGCTGGGTGAGCACCTCGGCGGTGGCTCGTACGAGCGGGCCGGGCATCGTGAAGGACGGGGAGTTCCAGCGGGTCCCCGACCAGGTGAGCGACAGCGGGATGGTCTGCTGACCCTCGGTGCTGGTGACCGGGTCGAGATAGGTGATCGTCACCCAACCGGTCTCCACCGCGCCCGCCTTGCGGGATCCGTCAGGGTCCAACGCCGCCGCCGGATCGGCGGTGATGCCGACCGAGAGCGAGTTGGCGCCGGGCGTGAAGTAGTTCGGGTTCACGTTCTCGTCGTCGGTGATGCAGCTTGAGGCACCCGGGTTCAGCTTCGGCCCGGCCGCCGCCGGGGTCACCGTGACCCCCGAGAACATGAGCATCGGCGTGCAGTGGTCAGCCTGCGCCTGGTAGCTCCCGAGGCCGGACAACATCACTGCCAGACCAGTCGCCGCGACGATTCGTCGAACATGCATCCCGCTCACGCTCCCCAGAAGCCGACAAGTTGCCCAAATGGGACAACGAGATGGGCGCACCGTAGTCATCCGCGACCGCCGCGATCAATCGATCCGTCGGACACCCCATCGAGGAGGCGCGCGATCCGACCAGCCAACCGGCGGGGCGGCACGGTCATCCACCACGGGCGTCGCCAATGCGACAAAGATGGCCTTCCGTGGCACTGAGCGTTGGAGCGCCGCGGCATTCGACGGCTACGGTCGCTGCATCTGGCGGGCGTAGCTCAACGGCTAGAGCCCCAGCCTTCCAAGCTGGTGGTGCGGGTTCGATTCCCGTCGCCCGCTCCAGTCCCATCACGAGGTGAGTTGACCTGAAGACCCCCGAGAAGCTGATCCTGGCCGCCGCTGCCGTGCTCTTCGCGGTGGCCGGCGTGCTCGCGATCGCTCAGCCGGGCAACCTCAGCGACGACGAATCAGCCGCGCCTGTGGCCACCACGACCACCACCTCCACCGCCCCGGTCGTGACCACGACCTCCACGACGCTCGTCCCGGGCCCCACGACCACCACCATCGCCGGTAGCGGCCTCAACACCCCCGGCCAGCCGTCTGGTGGGTCCGACGGCACATCGGAGACCGGTGGGGAGTCGTGGCTCGGCGTCGGGCTCGTCCTGCTCGGC
>JBQTKH010000150.1:0-11009 GCA_052386335.1 Microthrixaceae bacterium | reverse complement strand
GCGACGAAGTGTTTCACGACTGCGCCGACTGATCACCGTCGCGCACCGTTACGTCTTGATGACGGTGGGGTGGCCCGTGGGCCACCCCTCCGTCATCCTCAGGGGTCCGGGAACATCGCGGCGGATCCACCGTCGGGGGCGTAGTCCCGCACCATCGAGGTGGACCCGATCGCCTCGTAGGATCCCCACTCCGAGGCAAGCGACCACCTGAAGCGCCACGAGCGGTCGAGGTGCAGGAGCGCGAACCGGAGCACGACCTCGTCGGCCTCCGTGTGCACCGTGACGAACGACTCCTCCTGAAAGGCGCCCGTGCCCCGATCGTTGTCGAAGTACGACGCGCCCCAGCCACCTGATGCGAGGTTGGCCCAGATCTCGTAGTCGATGTCGCCGTCACCATCCACGTCGTAGAACGACGCGAGGTTCATCGTGCGACCCTCGTCGGTGGTCTCCGGAGCGTCTCCCCCAGCGAGTCGAACACGCAGCTCGAAGCCCGAGCGTGACCGGACGAGCCGAGCGCCGAGCAGATCCGCCCATGCCGGTGGTGCGTCCAGCAGGGCGTTGCTCGTGTCAGATGCCGGATCGACGATCGACGCCCGCGCGATCGCTCCATCGCTGGGCCCAGACAGAGCCACCGATGAGGTCGGGGCCCCTGGCGCGGCCGTCGACGTGACGCCGGGCGCGTCCCCTGGGGTTGTGGTGGTCGAGGTGGACGTTGGCGTGAACCTCGGTCTCAGCGCTGACTCGCTCAGCGCCGTCGCCGCGGTGCCCTCGTCGCCCCTCCCCCTTGCGCACGCGACGAGCGAGAGGAGGGCCAGGCCGATCAGCACCGCACGACCCGAGGATGGGGGCCCGGTCGGCCCGAGACGGCGTTGACCGCGGCGGGCTCGACCGCGCTTGCTGGCGTCCACAGCTGCCTTGTTAGCCGCTGGGACGCGCCAGCTGGCGGCTGGCCGGAACCACCTCTCCTGCCACGGTGCGATCAGAGCGTCGTGATCACGCCGTAGTGGTCGCTGGGCCAGAGCCCGTCAGCGGGCGTGCGCATGAACCGCTGGGCCGGCGTGGCTGGGGGTGTCGAGTCCGATCGGAACCAGACGTAGTCGATCCGGTCCTCCACGGTGGGGTGGTCGGCGTGGATGTCCTGATCGGCCGTTGGTCCGGCGTCTCCGCCAGGCAAGGTGGCCGAGTCGGTCCAGCCTGATGCGACCAACGTGTCGTAGGCGCTGCTGTCGGGCGTGGCGTTGCAGTCGCAGAGCACGAACGCCGTGGCGTCCGCGGCCGAGCGCTCGAGCGCCCAACGCGCGAGGTCACGGTGCTGGAGTGCGTTGCCCGAGGTGTGCGCGGCGACGACCGAGACCGGCCCCGCCGGCGTCTGCACGCGCGCCCACACCGCGGCTCTGGGCTCGAGCGCGACGGCGAGGACGCACGTGGGGTCGGCGGCGGGGAGGCACTCACCGGTGAGGCGGCCGGGAACGTCCTCGCCCGGAAGGCGGTGGGCGGCCGACCCGATGATCGGGTAGCGGCTCAGGACGGCGGCCCCTTCGTACCAGGGCGAGTCGTTCGAGTTGTAGAACTGGGCGAACAGGTCCGACAGCGGGTCGCCTCCGCCGGGGGCGGTGTCGGGCACGCCAGGCGCGTGAGGTTCGGTGCGGAACCAGCACCAGTGCCATGTGTCTCCGGTGGCGACACCCATGCCCTCGGCGAGACGCTCGATCACCTGGCCATGGTTGGACGACTCGCCGACCTCCTGCAGGCCGATCACATCAGCACCACTGGCCGCGAGCTGGGCGACCTGGATCGGCAGCCGCGCCTCGAGCGTGGCATCGCCGTCCTCGGTGAGCCCGTGGAGCACGTTGAACGTGGCGATCCGGAGCCCGCCGTGCGCCGGAGGTGGGTCCTCGGTGACCGTGCCGGTGGTGGAGGTTCCGCACAGCGGGGTCGGGTCGGTGAGGTCGGCCGTCGCGGGTCCGGTGGGCAGCGCGAGGGCCATCAGGGCGAGTGCACCCACGAAGGCCGCAGATCTGGACATTCCACCCAGTTCGCCGCTCGCCCTTCGGTCCCCTGCGCGGGCGGGTCAGCCGGCGTACCAGGAGATCTGTGCGATGAGGTCGCCGAGGGCGAGATCGACGAGGGCGCGGGGCCCGTCGACCGGGTTGGCCCCGACGAGGTAGACGAGCTCGGCGGGCAGGCGCGCACCGCCCCTCGCGAGGGGGCGCAGGGCGTCGGTGGCGAACATGGGCCGTGCGTCACGCGGCAGCGGCGCCGGCTCGAGCGGGGCTGGTTGCACGGCCTGGAGGGCGGCAACCACCTCGGGGATCCGCTCTTCGGCCTCGATGAGGAAGTGGTCGAGGATCGGCTTCGGGTCGATGGGTGCGCCGCCGCGTGGATAGATGCCGAGGTGGAGGTGCGGCGAGCCACCGCGCGCGTTGCCCGAGTCGCCGACGTAGCCGACGATGTCGCCAGTTGCGACCGGCATGCCGTTGACGAAGCCCTCCACGAGGCCCGAGAGGTGCGCCAGGTAGAAGTAGGTGCGGTCGGGCATCACGACCTTCACCGTGAGCCCCCCGAGGCCACCCTCCTCGCTGATGGCCACCCCATCCACAGGAGCGCGCACCGGCGTGCCGAGCGGCGCGAACACATCGGTCCCGAGGTGGAAGCGGAACCCGGGTCCATAGCGCGGGAAGAGCCAGTCGTGGCTGAAGGTGGCCGGGCCGGCGATCGGGAAGCGACCGAAGCCGATGCGGAACGCCTCCGCCTCCGACACACCGAAGGCCTGGAGCTGCGGCATCAGCGCGAGGAGCTTGGCCGAGCTGTTGGATCGGCTGCGCTTCACGGAGTTGATGATGCGCTGGGCCTCGGGCGGTACGACGATCCCCTCCGCGGGTGCCGCGGCGCCGTCGCCCCCGCTGTCCTGCGCGCCAGTCGGCGCCGCGCTCGACCGCTCAGCGAACTGATCGCCGGAGGGCTGCCCGGATCCGGCGGTGGTCGTCGTCGTGGCCTCAGGCGCCGTCGCGCTCGTCGTCGAGCTCGCACTGGACGCCGGAGCCGTGCTCGTCGTCGAGTCGCCCGGCACCTGCGCACGCGACGTCGGACCAGAGACGATCGTCGCCACGGCCACCGCGACAGCGACCGCGAGCAGCCGGAGGAACCTGGGGGGCGGGTGGACCACCTTGCCTGGTTCGGCCCGCACACCGCGATCTCCTCCCCGTCATCGGGCAGACTGGCCCCACATGGCACGTCGCAAGCGGACAGTGGTGTACATCGAGGATGAACCGGCCGTGCAGCGCCTGGTTTCGTTCTGGCTCCAGGAAGCGGGCTTCAGGGTCCTGCTCGCCGACGACGGCGCCGCGGGGATCGACCTCGTGCGGGCCGAGCACCCCGACCTGATCGTCACCGACGCGCTCATGCCGGTGATGACCGGCGACGAGCTCGTCGAGGCTCTCGGCGATGACCCCGACCTCTGTGACATCCCGATCATCATGGCCACGGCGGCGGCCAGCCCGATGCGGGTGAAGCGGATGATGTCGCTCGGGTGCACCGCGGTGCTCGCGAAGCCCCTCGAAGAAGACGTCTTCCTCGCGGCCGTGGCCGACGCCCTCGCGAGCTGAGGATCGCGGGACCGCAGCTCCCGGTGGAACTCGCTTGCTCGGCGACCGACGAAGCCGAGTGGCACCGTCGGTCAAGCCGACGGAAGGTGGCTACGCAACGCCCGCCCTGCGAGCTAGCGGAAGCGAGCCGACGATGCGAGTGCCTTCCCCCGGTGTCGACCTCCAGATCGCGGCGCCGCCCAACGCGCCAAGGCGGTCGCCCATGTTCGTCTGGCCATGGCCGCCGTGTGCGATGGTCACATCGAAGCCAGGCCCATCGTCGACGACCTCGAAGTGCAACGAAGAAGGCTCCTCCCAGAGTCGCACCGCGACCAATGCACCGGGCGCGTGCTTTCCTGAGTTCTGGAGTGCCTCGAGGCAACAGAAGTACACGGCAGCTTCAACCTCCGGGGCGAAACGGCCCAGCCCCTCGGCTTGCACCTCGACGTGCTGACCGCTCCGGGCTGCCACGGCACCCAGCGCGTCGGAAAGACCCGCGTGAGCGAGGAGCGGAGGATAGATCCCGTGCGCGAGGTCGCGGAGCTCCCTCGTCGCGTCCTTCACCAGCGACGCCAGCTCGTCGATCATGAGGTCAGCCGCGTCTGGATCGTCGTGAACAAGATCCTTGAGGAGTCGAACGCTTACCGCTACGGCAACGAGGTGCTGTTGCGCCCCATCGTGGAGGTCACGCTCTATCCGACGCCGCTCTGCGTCGGCCGAGGCGACGATCCGTGCTCGGGAGTTCTGAAGCTCGACCGCGTTCCGGCGGATGTTCGAGACCTGCTGGTCGACACGCGCCTCGAGCGAGCGATTCAACTCGGCAAGCTCGGCTCGGGCCACCCGCTCGGAGCCAACCAGCTGCTCGATTCGGCTCATGAGCCATTGCACATAGCTTCCGACCAGCCCGACGGTGGCCACAACGATGATCCAGCGGGCCACTGGCCCGATGTTGCCGGGCTGCAGTGCGAGCAGCACCGCGTAGTTGACGCCGACCCACCCGACCAGAACGAACCGCCACACTCGAGGCAGCCAGTACGACCAGGCGCACCCGGGGATGTAGAAGAGAACACCGAAGGGCATGTCCGGTCCCGCGAAGTGCACTCCTAGGGTCACGATCGTGGCGCCAACGAACAGGCCGAGGAGTGCCTGAGCGGGCGTCGTGCGTTGAGCCAGCCGGTACCCGATGATCGCGCTGCCCGCGCCAACCGCCGTCACGATCAGCAACGGGGCCACCCGCAAGGCGGGTATCTCGACCGGTGCGTTCGCGAGGACCGCCGCGAGCGTGAGGGCCGCGGACAGCAGACCCGTCACCATGCCGAGGCGGGCTACCTCTGGCGTGAACCGCGGCGCATCGAGCACCAGCCAGCGGGGTGATCGTCGTGTCATGCGTCCGATCGCCACACCCTCGGCCCCCAGTCTCCTCAGCCCACAACGGGTGCCCTCATGCTTGCACGACGGCGGTCATCGGCAAGGGGAACACCCTCACCAAGACAGTGGTGCCAGCATCCCCCTTGGTGTCAACGGTCCGCGTCTTCAGTCCTCCGTCGGCGACTCGCTGGCTCGGCGCTTGATCTCCTCCACCACGGCCGGATCCGCGAGGGTGGTGGTGTCGCCGAGCACGCGCCCCTCCGCAACGTCACGAAGGAGCCGGCGCATGATCTTGCCCGAGCGAGTCTTTGGGAGCTCGTCGGTGAAGATGAGGGTCTTGGGTCGAGCGATGGCGCCCAGCTTGGTGGCGACGTGCTGCCTGATCTCCTCGCCGAGCTCGGGGCTCGACGTCGCTGAGCCGCGCGCGATCACGTAGGCCATGATCGCCTGACCGGTGACGGCATCGTTGGCCCCCACGACCGCGGCCTCGGCGACCGCGGGGTGATCCACGAGGGCGGACTCCACCTCGGTGGTGGAGATGCGGTGACCCGACACGTTCATCACGTCGTCGACGCGACCGAGGAGCCACAGGTAGCCGTCGTCGTCGAGCTTGCAGCCGTCGCCCGCGAAGTAGCGGCCCTCGAAGCGGCTCCAGTACGTGGCCTGGTAGCGCTCCGGGTCGCCGTAGATCCCGCGCAGCATCGACGGCCACGGGCGCGTGAGCGTGAGGTACCCACCACCCTTGAGCACCTGGTTGCCGTCGTCGTCGACCACCTCCGCGCCGATGCCGGGCAGCGGGAAGGTCGCCGAGCCCGGCTTCAGGATCGTTGCGCCGGGCAGCGGGCTGATCATGATCGCGCCCGTCTCGGTCTGCCACCACGTGTCGACGATCGGGCACCGACCGCCGCCGATGTTCGTGTGGTACCACATCCAAGCTTCGGGGTTGATGGGCTCCCCCACGCTGCCGAGCAGCCTGAGCGAGGAGAGATCGTGTCGCTCGGGCTCCTGCGCGCCCCACTTCATGAAGGTCCGGATCGCGGTGGGTGCCGTGTAGAGGATCGTCACGCCGTAGCGCTCCGCGATGTCCCAGAGCCGATCCTTTCCGGGCGTGTCGGGCGTGCCCTCGTACATGACCGATGTCGTGCCGTTGGTGAGCGGTCCGTACACGATGTAGCTGTGCCCGGTCACCCAGCCGATGTCGGCGGCGCACCAGTACACGTCGGTGTCGGGATGGAGGTCGAAGACGTACTTGTGGGTGAAGGCCACCTGCGTGAGATAGCCACCCGTGGTGTGCATGATCCCCTTGGGCTTGGCCGTGGTGCCCGAGGTGTACAGCAGGTAGAGCAGGTCCTCGCTGTCCATCGACTCGCATGGACAGGTCGGGTCCGCCGCGGCCATCAGGTCGTGCCACCACTGATCCCGTCCGGCGGCCATGTCGACGGGCTCGTCGACGCGACGGACCACCACCACGTGCTCCACCGACGGGGTGGATGCGAGCGCCGTGTCGACGTTGGGCTTGAGCAGGGACGGCGCGCCACGACGGAAGCCACCGTCGGCCGTGACCACCACCTTGCACTCGGCATCGTTGATGCGGTCGATCAGCGAGTCGGGGCTGAAGCCGCCGAACACGATCGAGTGCGGGGCGCCGATGCGCGCACAGGCCAGCATCGCGACGGGGAGCTCGGGGATCATCGGCATGTAGATGCAGACGCGGTCGCCCTTCACAACGCCGAGGCCCTTGAGCACGTTGGCGAAGCGCTGCACCTCTTTGTGGAGGTCGGCGTAGGTGATCGTGCGCGTGTCGCCCGGCTCGCCCTCCCAGTGGTAGGCGACCTTGCTGCCACGGCCGGCCGCGACGTGGCGGTCGACCGCGTTGTGGCAGACGTTGAGCTTCCCGCCGAGGAACCACTTCGCGTACGGCAGGTCCCACTCGAGGATGGTGTGCCACTCCTCGTCCCAGTCGAGCAGCGCCGCCGCCTGCTTGGCCCAGAACCCCTGGTAGTCCTCGTCGGCTTCGTCGTAGAGGAACGGGGAGGCGACAAGGGTGTCGGCCTTGAAGGCGTCCGACGGCGGGAAGGTGCGGTCCTCCACCAGGTAGTCCTCGATCGCGGCCCCTTCACGGTGCTCGTCGGCCATGCGGTCATCCCCTCGTGTCGTCGATCGGCGAAGCGAGCCCACCCTATGCGGAGCACTACCGTCCCGGGCCATGGCTGACACTCCCCCGTTCGTGCTCGTCGACCACCCCCGCCCGCACGTCGCCGTGGTCACGATGCACCGACCGGACCGTCTCAACGCGATGTCGATCGACCTCGTCAGCGAGCTCCACGACGCCCTCACCTCGGTGGCCGACGAGAACGACACGTGGGTCGTGATCCTGACGGGATCGGGGCGAGGCTTCTCGTCGGGTCTCGACCTCAAGGACTACGGGATCGTCCCCAACATCGACGGCCTGCAGGTCGGGCGGATCGCGCAGCGGGCCATGCGGCACTACTCCCGGCTCGTTCCCTTGCTCCGTCGGATGCCACAACCCGTGATCGCCGCGATCAACGGCCCGGCGTACGGCGGCGGGATGTGCCTGGCCCTCGGTGCCGATCTGCGGTTCGCGGCCGAGTCGGCCCAGTTCAACAGCACGGGGATCGTGAACGGGCTCACGTCCACCGAGATGGGCGTGTCGTGGCTCCTCCCGCGCCTCATCGGCGTGGCCCGCTCCAATGACGTGCTGCTCACCGGTCGAGTGCTCGACGCGAGCGAAGCGCTGCAGATGGGACTCGTGTCACGAGTCCTTCCCGATGGCGAGCTGATCGGCGCGTGCCTCGATGTCGCCGAGTCGATGGTCCGCTTCAGCCCCTACGGGATGACGATGACCAAGGACGTGTTGTGGGCCAACCTCGAGGTGGCGAGCCTCGAGGCCGCCATCGAGCTCGAGGACCGCAACCAGCTCATGTTGGGCTTCACCGAGAACCTCCCCGAGGCGATCCGCGCCTTCGATGCCGGACGCGAGCCGAGCTACACCGACGAGCCACGACGAGGGATGTTTCCAGAGGCGTGAGCGACCCCTAGCGCGACGCGGGTTGCAGGGTGACCGTCGCGTCGACGCCACCACCGACCCGCGACCGGAGCTCCACCGTGCCTCCGTCGGATTCGACGAGCTTGCGCACGATGGCCAACCCGAGCCCGCTTCCACCGATGGCACCCGTTCCCGAGCCACCGCGCCAGAAGCGGTCGAACACGCGCTCGCGCTCGACGTCGGTCAGCCCCGGCCCACGGTCGAGGATGTGGATCTCCGGCCCCGCTGGACCCGACGACACGGCGAGCGTGACGGTGGACCCGGCTGGCGACGCCTCGATGGCGTTGGCGATGAGGTTGTCGAGGATCTGGGCGAGGCGATCCTCGGTGGCGCGCGCCTCCACCGGCCCCGCCTCCACGTCACCTGTCTGGACCTCCAGCCCAACGCCCTCCTCGTCGGCGACCGGGCTCCACGCCTCGGCCCGGGCCTCCACCACCCTGGCGAGATCGATCACCTCGGCGGTGGCCGACGCCCCGGCGCGCTCGGCCCGCGCCAGCGCCAGCAGGCCGTCGACCAGGCGCGACAGCCGCGCCACCTCGTCCAGTGCGGCTGCAACCCCCGGTACTTCCGCCTGCGCAGCAGGAAGGCGAGCCAACGAGCCCTCCAGCAGCTCGAGACGCAGGCGGAGCGCGGTGAGGGGGGTGCGCAGCTGGTGTGAGGCGTCCGCCACGAAGGACTCCTGAAGACCCACCATCTGCTCGAGTCGCGCCGCTGTCTCGTTGACGGCGGCCGCGAGGCGGCGCACCTCGGGCGGTCCGTCGTCCACGGTGATCCGGGTGTCGAGGGCACCGTTGCCGAGCGCGGTGGTCGCCTCCTCCAGGCGATGCAGCGGCCGGACGACCCATCGGGCCAGTGCGAGCCCCGCGGCTGTGGCTGCACCGAGCGTGCCGATCCCGATGAGTGCGAGCGTGACCCAGTTGCGGCGAACCCGCTCGTCGACCGTCGAGGTGGGGAAGGTCACCCGAACCGCTCCGTGCACCACACCACTCGACGCAACCGGGACGGCGACGAAGAGGAGCCGGGTGTCGAGCGTGTTCGATCGCCGGGTTCCCGACGCCACCCGGCCAGCGAGGGCCGTAGTGATCTCGGGTCGGGTCGAGAAGTCCCGACCGGGCGCGCCGTCCGCCAGCGGCGCGGAGTCGACGATGGAGGCTCCGTCGGCGTCGACGACCACCACCCGACCTCCCGTGCGCTCCGTGTACCTCCTCGCAAGGTCCTCGAGTCGGTCGCTCGGCGCCGCGTCTGCTTCGAGGCTGTCCTCAGCGAACGTGGCGAGGACCACCGCGTCGCTCTGCACTGCCGACCGGAGGTCGTCGAGCTGGCGGTCCCGGTAGGTGATCCCGAGCGGAACCTCCAGGATCAGCAGGACGACCGCGATGAGGGTGACGTAGGCCAGCAGGAGTCGTCGGGCCAACGGAGCCTCAGGTCGTCATGCGGAAGCCCACGCCCCGCACGGTCTCGATCAGGCCCGGGTCACCCAGCTTCTTGCGCAGAGATGCGACGTGGACGTCGAGGGTCTTCGTTGGGCCATACCAGTGCTCATCCCAGACCGACTCGAGGATCTGCTGACGCGTGCACACGGCACCGGGATCGGCGAGGAGGCACGCGAGCAGGTCGTACTCCTTGCGCGTGAGGACGACCTCCGCATCCGCCACGGTGACGCGGCGCGCCCGGAGGTCGACCTCGAGGGGGCCGAGTCGCACGACCGCGGGAGCTGGGGCTGCGCCCGAGGTCCGGCGGGTGACCGCTCGGATGCGCGCCATGAGCTCGCGGAAGCCGAAGGGCTTCACGATGTAGTCGTCAGCGCCGAGCTCCAGACCGAGCACGCGATCGAGCTCCTCGCCGCGGGCGGTGATGACGATCACGGGGACGCTGGACCGGGCTCGAAGCTGCCGACAGACCTCGAGACCATCGAGATCAGGGAGCCCGAGGTCGAGGAGCACCAGGTCGACATCGGGAGCGTCCAGCGCCGCCCGGCCCGTGGCGACGCGCTCCACCACGACCCCCTCCCGAGCGAGTCCCAGCGCGAGCGGCGCCGCGATGGCGTCGTCGTCCTCGACGAGAAGCACCCGCATGCCGTCACGGTAGGCGGCCCCCCGCGCGATCGGCTGCAGTTGGCCAAGGCTTTACCTTCCGCTGCACCGGCGCTGGCACTCGGCTCCGTACGTTCGACCCATGGAACGACGCACCGCACTCGCCCTCGCCACCGCCTCAGCCGGGACCATCATGGCCGCCAGCGCCGCCTTTGCTGTGAACGTCGGACTGCTCCAGCACGACGACACGAGGCCGGTCGGTGTGCTCGACGCCAGCACCATCGAGTCTCCGTCCACCACCCTCCCCGTCGACCCGACCGTCGTCACGGTGATCGTCGAAGACCCGCCGCTACCCGCGGCCGAACCCGCGAGCGCGACCGGCTTCGACACCGCTTCCGTGGGAGACCTGAGCGCCGTTTCCAGCGACGACAGCGGGGACGACTCGACCGACATCGAGCGCGAGGACGACGACGACGAACCGAGCGGAGAGCCAGCCGAGGTGGAGTACGAGGACGACGATGACTGAGCGGCCCCCTGAGGCCGCTCCCGGCGGCCGCCGGCGCCCCGCTCGGCGTCGGCGGCCGCGCCAGGCCCCAGCCGGACGGGTGCTGGCGACTGGTGCCGCACTCACCGCCACCGGGCTGCTCGTCGCGGTCATGGGAGCCGGGACGGCCACCTCCGCGGGTGTTGCGCTCGTCATCCAGCCGTCAGCGACCACCGCCGCCACACCGGTGACCCAGCCACCACCCCCACCCACCCCCATCGTCGTGATCCACCGCCCGGCGGCTGGGTCGGCCACGGGCGCCGTGCCCACCCCCTCCGCGGGGCGGGGAACGGGCCGAGGAGCCCGCCCCCCCCCCCCCCCGGGGGGGGTGGGCCCCGCCCCCCGGGCCGCCCCACCCGCCCGGCGGTGGCTCACGACGATGGGGGGGGGGGGGGGTGGGGGCGGGGTCACCC
>JBQTKH010000149.1:0-2879 GCA_052386335.1 Microthrixaceae bacterium | reverse complement strand
GTAACAGCGAGATGCCGTCGACGCCGACGTGCCTGGAGATCCCGATGTCGGCGACCCACGACCGGTTCGTCTCGAACTGTAACCCGGCATCGCCGCTTTCTAACGCGGCGAGGACCCAGAGCGAGATCGCTCCGGACCCGGTGGCGAAGAGGAGGGCGACCAGGCGGTGCAGCTCGGCACGACCCTTGGGGATGAGCGCCACCGCGAGCGCCCCGACGAAGGGGACCACGATGGCCACGGTGAGCGGCGAGGCAGCGATGGCGCCGCCTTCGGAGGCGAGGATCGAAGGCAGCATGGTCAGAAGGACACTCGAGTCAGGAAGTAGCCGAGGAGGGCGACGACACCCAGCGCCACGCCGAGGGCGTAGCTGCGGACGTAGCCGGACTGGAGGACGCGCAGCCATCGCCCGCCACCGCTCACGGCGTGCGCGACGCCGTTCACGGCCCCGTCGATGACGGTGGCGTCGAAGTCGGCCGTGGCCTGAAAGCCGGCGCGGCCGGGGCCGCCCATGAACGCGCTGATCGTGCTGTCGTACCGCCAGCCCTCGGCGAGGATGGCGGGCTCGACGGGCTCCATCCGACCCTGCAGGTAGATCCGTGCGGCCAGGCTGATGCCGATGACGGCGGCCAGCACCGCGACGGCAGCGAGCCCGACCTTGGCCCCGGTCGCCACGTCGATCACGCGCTCGTTGCCCTCGAGCACCGGTTCGAGCCAGTGCTCGAGCACCTTGAGCCGGCCCGTGAAGGGGAGGTTGAGGCCACCGCCGACGACGGCCAGGCCCGCGAGGACGACGAGCGGCACGGTCATCAGCCAGGGCGACTCGTGCGGGGTGACCTCGCCATGGTGCTCGCCGTCGGCTGCTTCGTCAGCGGAGGCATCGTGGAAGCGCTCGGTCCCGAAGAAGACCATGAACACCTGACGGCTCATGTAGAAGGCGGTGAGGAGCGCCGTGACCAGGCCGACCGCCCACAGGGCCGGGCTCTTGTCGAACGCGAAGAGCAGGATCTCGTCCTTCGACCAGAAGCCGGCGAACGGGGGCACCCCGGCGATGGCCAGCCACCCGATGATGAAGGTCACCGCGGTGATGGGCATGAGCTTGCGCAGGCCGCCCATGCGACGCATGTCCTGCTCGTGGTGCATCCCGTGGATCACCGATCCCGAGCCCAGGAACATGAGCGCCTTGAAGAAGGCGTGCGTGACCATGTGGAAGATGGCGGCCACGTAGGCGCCGGAGCCGACCGCGAGGAACATGTAGCCGAGCTGGCTGACCGTGGAGTAGGCGAGCACCTTCTTGATGTCGGTCTGGGCGACGGCGATGGTCGCCGCCACCAGCGCGGTGACCACGCCCACCCAGGCGATCACGCCGGGCGCCCAGGCGTAGCTCTGGGCGAGGATCGGGTTCACGCGCACCATGAGGTACACGCCCGAGGTCACCATCGTGGCGGCGTGGATGAGCGCTGACACCGGCGTGGGACCCGCCATCGCGTCGGGGAGCCACACGAACAGCGGGAGCTGTGCCGACTTGCCGCACGCACCGACGAAGAGGAGCAGCGCGATCGCGGTGGCCGTGACGGGCGCGAGCTCCGGGGCTCGCTCGAGGACGATGGTGTAGCTGAGCGACCCGACGGCGGAGAACGTGAGGAACATGGCGACCATGAAGCCCCAGTCACCGATGCGGTTCGTGATGAAGGCCTTCTTGCCGGCCGAGGCGTTGGCCTCCTCGCTGAACCAGAACGAGATGAGGAAGTAGGAGCAGGCACCCACGCCCTCCCAGCCGAGGAAGGTGATGAGCATGTTCTCGCCGAGCACGAGCATGAGCATCGAGAACACGAACAGGTTCAGGTACACGAAGAACTTCGTGAACTTCGGGTCTCCGTGCATGTACCCGATCGAGTACAGGTGGATCAGCGTGCCGATGCCGGTGACGAACAGCGCCATCGTGATCGAGAGCGGATCGGCCAGGAACGCGGCGTCGACGCTGAACCCGCCCGCGGGCAGCCACTCGAAGAGGGTGACGACGTGCTCGCGGCTGTGGACATCGCGCCCGATCAGACCGGCGAACACCACACAGGTGGCCAGGAACGAGCCGCCGGATGCCAGCGTGGCGAGCCAACCGGCCCCGGGCTCGCCGAGGCGGCGGCCGGCGACGAGCAGCACGAGGAACCCGGCCAGCGGGAGGGCGGGGATGAGCCAGACGAGATCGAGCACTAGCGCCTCATCCTTGGAGGACCGTGAGGTCGTCGGCGGTGGCCGCCGGTTGCTTGCGAAGGAGCGCCACGATGATCCCGAGGCCGACGACGACCTCGGCGGCGGCCACGACGAGCACGAACACCACGATGGTCTGTCCGTCGATGTCGTCGAGCATCTGCGAGAACGTGACGAAGGTGAGCGTGACCGCGTTGAGCATGAGCTCGACGCACATGAACATCACGAGCGGGTTGCGGCGCACGAGCAGCCCCACGGCGCCCACGCTGAACAGCAGCGCGCCGAGCACGAGGTAGTAGGCGGGGGTGACCTGGGCGACGGCGATCACGACTCGACCTCCACGTCGGGCTGCTCGGTGCGAGCGGCGGCCTCGGCGACCAGCGGGTCGTCGACGAGGTCGGCGCGCTTGACCTTGCGCGAGAGCACCACGGCGCCCACGACCGCGATCACCAGCAGCACCGAGGTGACCTCGAAGGCGAAGAGGTAGTCGGTGAAGAGCGACTCCCCGAGCTGGTCGATGTTGGGGGTGTCGGGATCGATGCCACCCGGGTCGACCGGTGTGGTCGACCCTTCGGGGGCGACCGCGCCTGTGGTGGGTCGGGCGCCCGTGGCCTGGCCGCCGGTGGACGCGATGGCGTGCAGCGGCAGCGCGAGCACGGCCAGGCCGATCACGA
>JBQTKH010000148.1:0-2410 GCA_052386335.1 Microthrixaceae bacterium | reverse complement strand
CCCTGTCGAGACATGGATCCAGCATCCGACCGATCCTGCCTCGAACTCGAACCCGGTGCTGCCACCCGGTGTGCCGGGGCCGTGGAGCGGCGACTGCTTCCACCCGAACGCGCTCGGCGCGGAAGTGATCGCCGCGGCGGTCGATCGCGCCGCGAAGCGGCTCGGCCGCTAGCTCTCGGGCTTCGGGGCGCGAAACTCGTCCGAGAGGACGCGGTAATCGGTTGCCATCAGCTTGTCCTTCGGCCGACCGGCTGCCTCTTTCATTGCGATCAGGTGGTCGAGAGAGGCAACGACGATCGGAACACCCTCGATGTCGAGTGCCCTGCCGGCCCCCGCCTTGAGTTGGGCGTATGGCGGCGCCCCATGGGGGTCGCTAAGGATGTCGAGCGAGCCAAACGGCGTGTCGAATGTGAAGTGCTGGCCGTTCTCGAGTGTCGTTGCGTCAAGCAGGAACGGAAGATCGGGCGGGGCAGCGCGCAGCGTTGCGCCGAGATCGCGAAGCGCGACAGCGAGTCGCACGAGGTTGTCGCGTGACCGTCCGTAGGCGATGTCGACGTCGTAGCTCGGGAACGAGGATCCGCGCGCGATCCCGGCTAGACCCAATACCGTTTACTTAGGCTGCGAGGACGGTGATGGCGTCACCGGGCTGCCGGGTCGGCTTGGGCTGGCTGCGGTGCTCGGGGCGTTTGACGGGGTAGTTGGACATCTTGCGCTTGACCACGCGCGGGTTGGAGCGCAGGCCCCGCGGTGGGAGCAGCTCGTGGAGCAGTTCTTCGGCTGCCTGTTCACGGGCTGCGTTGAGTGCTTCGGGGGGAAAAGCCCGCGTGCGAGGCGGTCGTGCGGCGAGCGACGCGCAGCGTGCGCGTGAAGGAGATGCGATCGGGGTCGTGGCCGGATTCGATCGCGACCGCATGCATCAGCCAGCGGATCGCATAGTGCACGCAGAGGTGGCCGTAGACCTCTTGGATCACGCCGTCGGGGGTCTTGGAGCGCAGCACGAGACGCGGGCCGCGCTGGTGGACCTTGAGCTCGTCCAGGGCACTCTCGAACTCCCAGCGCTGGGCGTAGAGCGGCGCGAGCTCCTCGGCGGGGGCACGGTCGGGATCGAGGATCGTGGTCAACAGCCGGTAGCGTGTGTCGCTGGCCGGTCGGCCGAGGTCGTCGATCTCGTACTCGACGACGCGCACGGGGACGCCGTCGTCGCGATGGTGGTCGCTGGAGGCGAACAGCTCGGACAGGTAGGAGCCGTCGGACAGGCGCTTCGCGACCGCCAGGCGGTGGTTGGACTTTGTGCGCCAGACCAGCTGCGCGCCGGTCGCGCGCGCCCGGTTCCACAGCTCGAAGCTGTAGAAGCCACGGTCGGCCAGGCACAGCATGCCCGACTCAAGCGCGCCGAACACGCCGCCGGCCAGCGTGCGCTCGTCATCGCGCAGGGGGCCGATCGCAACGTCGAACAGCGCGTGCGTGCCGCACTCGCCCAGCCCGACCAGCCGCAGCTGCGGAAACGCCCCGACGCCCTGGCCGCGCCCGGAGCCCGGCCGACCGAACGCCTGCTCGTTGGCGGCCGTGTCGGCGACGTCCACGCACGTGCCGTCGATGCTCACAAGCCGCCAGTCGCGATAGAACGCGCCCACCGTCTGCGGCTCAGCGAGCGGCACCGCGACCTGCTCAAACAGCGCCCGCAACGGCTCCGCGCCCAGCCGCGCACGCGCCTTGAACAGCGCCGCCTTGGTCGGCACGCTCCACCGCCGCTGCCATCCCGACTGCCACGCCAGGCCGTCGACGAGCATCCGCATCACCTCCTCATAGGAGGACGAGCTGTACAACCCCAGCCCCAGCACGTAGTAGACGACCACCCGCGCCGGCAACAGCCGCCGACGCCGCTCGCTACGACCCGCCTCCGCCACCACCCGATCGACCACCTCCGCCGGGAAGACCCGCGTCAAGACCCCGATCGAGATGTGATCAGACAGGCGCTGATCAGTCCGCGGCTTGACCCAGCCAGCACGGGGCACACAGGAACCGTAACCCGCCCATCGGACGCTAAGTAAACGATATTGGGGCTAGATCAGGATCTCGGCAGCCGTCTCCGGCGGGCAGCCGCGGCGCACGAGGGCGACCGCTCGGTGAAGGTCGATCTGGGGCCGCAGTGCGAGCTTGTGAGCGAGCCGTTCGGGGTAACCGGCCCTGAGAAGGGACTCGAAGCGCCAGGCGAAGACCCGTTCGTCCTCGGTCTCGACCTCTCGTACAGCTTGCTCGACTTCGATCGCGCTCATCGTCCTCTCCGTGGGTCGGCGTTGTCCTTACCCATTAGACTCGGAGGCGCGGCGATTCGTTTCCGCGCCTCCGATTCCTTCTTTTCCGGCCGCCGTCAGATGCAAACCAGGGTCAGGCCGCCTCGGCGACCGCC
>JBQTKH010000147.1:0-12750 GCA_052386335.1 Microthrixaceae bacterium | reverse complement strand
GGATCCGGTCCTGCAGGTGGGCGAGACGCTCGAAGTTCACGGTGCTGCTGCGGCGCACCATGCCGATCACCTCGTACCCCTTTCCGAGCAGGAGCTCGGCGAGGTAGGAGCCGTCCTGGCCCGTGATGCCGGTGATGAGAGCGCGCTTGGTCATCGTGGTTCCTGTTCTGGGAGGGCTTCTGCCTTGACTCGCTCGCGCATGTCGTCGAGCAGGTCGGCGAGGGTCTGTGCGGTGGTGAGCTGCGGGCTCCACCCGGTGGCGGCCTGGAGCTTCGACGCGTCGCCGCGCAGCACGGGGAGGTCGATGGGGCGCAGCAGCGACGGGTCGGGGGACAACGACATCGGTCGGTGCGCCATGGCCACCAGCTGGTCGGCGAGGTCCTGGATGGCGACGTCCTTGCCGCTGCAGACGTTGTAGACCTCGCCGGGCTCGCCGGATTCGACCAACAGCCGGTAGGCGCGGACGACGTCCCGCACGTCGGTGAGATCGCGGCGAGCGCTCAGGTTGCCCACGGCGATGCTGTCGAGCCCGTCCCGCTCGGCACGGGCGATGCGGGCCGCCAAGGCGGGAGCGACGAAGGCCTCGGACTGCCCGGGGCCGAGGTGGTTGAAGGGCCGGACGCGGATCGCGCCAAGACCATGCCCGAGATGCGCCTGCAGGGCCAGCGCATCAGCGGCCACCTTCGAGGCCGCATAGGGGCTGGTGGGCCGCAGCGGTGAGGCCTCGGTGAGGGGGAGGTCGTCCTCGGTGACGACGCCGTACACGTCGGCGCTGGCCACGGCCAGCACGCGGTGCACCTGGGCTCCCTCGCACGCCCGCAGCACGTTGAGCGTGCCCTCGGCGTTGATGCGGAAGAAGCCGACCGGGTCGAGCCACGAGTCGCCCACGTGGGCGAGCCCCGCCAAGTGGTACACCGCATCGGGCGCGACGCCCCGGATGGCGTCGGCCAGGGCCGGCCCGTCGAGGATGTCGACGGGGTGATCGCCGTGGCGATCGAGCGTCGTGACGTCGTCACCGGCGGCTCGGAGGTGCGCCACCAGGTGGCGGCCGACGAACCCCAGCCCTCCAGTGACTACCGCGCGCATGGGCGGTGGAACCTGGGTTGGGGCATCACGGGAGCCTACCGTCCGCCTATCGGGCGGCGATCGCCCTGCGCCAGAGGTCGACGATGCCCGAGGCGGTCGCCGCCCATGTGTACTCCCCACCCTGTCGACGGCCTCGGGCCCGCAGATCTGCCGCCAGGGTCTCGTCGGTGAGGATCCGGAGCATGGCGGCAGCCAGAGCGTCGACGTCGGGGGCGGCCACCAGCAACCCGGCGTCGCCGATGACCTCGGGGTGGCTCCCGGCGTCGGATGCCACGACCGGGGTGCCCACGAGCATCGCCTCCGCGGCCGCGAAGCCGAACCCCTCATAGTGCGACGGCACCGCCACCAGCGCGGCACCGGCCAGGAGGTCACCGCGGTCAGCCTCGGGCACGAAGCCGAGACGAACGATGCGCTCGGCGTGGCGCGCGGCACGGACCGCGTCGTCGTAGGCCTCGAGGCCCCAACCGTCGGGCCCGGCCACGACGAGGCGGAGGTCACCGTCGGTCGCGGCCAGCTCATCGAAGGCCCGGATGAGCGTGGGCAGGTTCATGCGGGGCTCGATCGTGCCGAGCGCCAGCACGTAGGTGTCGCCTCCGGCGAGCGCGCGGCCGCGCGCTCCATCGAGCGACGGCGGTGCGCTCACGCCGAGGGGTACGGCGTGGACACGCTCTGGATGGGCCCCGAACACCTCGATCACCTCGTCGCGCACAAAGCTCGAGTCGGTGTGGATCCACGCGCCGGAGCGGATGGCGCGGCGAACGAGATCGGGGTACTGGAGCACGTCGCTCGTGCAGAACTCCGGGTGGTGGATGAAGGTGAGGTCGTGGACCGACGCAACGCGCGTCGCTCGAGCGGGAGGGACGACGAAGTTCGGGCCGTGCACGAGGTCGATCGGACCGGTCCACCGTTCGAGGCGCGGGTGGTCGGTTCGTCGCCACGCGGCGCGCAGCGGTGCTGCGGCCATCTTGCCGTCGCTGGCCCGAACACCGTCGGGAAGGAACGAGGCGAGCTGCTCGCGCCCGCGCCATGTGATCGCGAACGCGAGGAGGTCGAGGTCGTCACGCAGCGCGAGCTGCTCCAGGAGGCAGCTCGTGAAGCGTCCGATCCCGGTTCGCTGGCCGTACAGGGACGTCGCGTCGATCGCGATGCGCAGCGCTGTCAAGGGACGCCGGTCGCGGTCAGCGGCTGAACGCAGCGCTGACGCGCTCCTCGACGAGCTTCACCTGCTCGCCCACGAGGGCGCCGAGCACCTCGAGGGTGCCCTTGGTCTCCCCGAGCGGCCCGCTGACGGCCTTGGTCAGCTCGTTGCGGCGGACCTGGAGGCGCTGGAACGCGATCACCCCGAGGCCAACCGACACATAGGCGGCGTCCTTTACCGCTTCGGTGAGATCCTCGATGGGCGTGCGGGCCATGGGTGCTCCTCAGGTGGTGCAGGGTGCCCGCGAACCGTACGCCGGGTCTGCGAACCGGGACAACCGAGCGGGACCCGGGTGACCAGAGCGAGTCAGGCAGGCGGCTACCCTCGGACGACCGTGGAGCACCCGAACCTTGGCGTTGAAGCGCCCGACGCGCCACCGCCCGCACCCGCGGTCGTGGCGGTGGTCGTCGCCCGAGACCCGGGGGATTGGTTCGAGGGCACCCTTACGGCCCTCGCCGCGCAGGACTACCCCAACCTGTCGATCCTCGTGGTCGATCCCGCCAGCGCGGAGGAGGTCAAGCCGCGGGTGGGCCGGGCCGCGCCAGGTGCCTTCGTGCGCCGGCTCCCCGACAACCCGGGGTTCGGTGCGGCCGCCAACGAGGTGCTCGAGGTGGTCGAGGGGGCCGCGTTCTACCTGCTGTGCCACGACGACATCGCCCCCGACCCGGATGTGGTTCGCCTCCTCGTGGAGGAGGCCTACCGTTCGAATGCGGCGGTCGTCGGCCCGAAGCTGGTGGCCTGGGACGACCCGCGCCATCTGCTGTCCGTGGGCGAGGGGATCGACCACGCCGGCTACGCCGTCCCGCTCGTCGAACGAGGCGAGCTCGACCAGGAGCAGCACGACGCGGTGCGCGATGTGTTCGCGATCCCGGGGGCTTGCACGCTCGTGCGGTCCGATCTGTTCGCGGCCATCGGCGGCTTCGACGAGGGGATCGACTACCTCCTCGACGACGTGAGCCTGTGCTGGCGAGCCCACGTCGCGGGCGCGCGGGTCGTCGTGGCGCCCATGGCGCGTGTCCGCCACCTCGAGGCGCTCTCCGTGCGTCGGCCGGTGGACGATCGCCGACGGCTGCAGGCGCGCCATCGCCTCCGCGTGGTGCTCAGCTGCTACTCGGCGCTCGGGCTCGTGCGCATCGTGCCCAAGACCGCCCTGTTGCACCTCGCGGAGACCCTGTACTCCCTCCTCGTCGGACGCACGGCGCAAGCAAAGGAGATCGTGGGCGCCTGGACGTGGAACCTCCGCCGCCTCGCCGAGCTGCGCGATGCCCGCAAGCAGGTCGCCGGGTTCCGCACGGTGCCCGACCGCGAGATCCGACGCTTCATGGCCCATGGCAGTGCGCGGTTCAACCAGTTCGTCCGCGGGCAGATCGGGGGCGGTGACGACCGCCTCTCTAGCTGGGCCCGCGGCGGGCGGGCGATGGCGGGCACGCTGCGAACGGGTTCGTTCCGCATGACGATCAGCGTGTGGAGCGCGGTCTTGTTCGTGCTCGTCGCCGGCAGCCGTCACCTCATCACCCGAGGGGTGCCTGTGGTGGGGGAGTTCGCCGCCTTCAGCTCCTCGCCGATCGAGCTGCTCCGAGCATGGACGAGTGGATGGAACCCGGCCGGCCTCGGATCGGAGGCGCCCGCACCCACGGCGTTGGGGCTGGTGGGCGTCTTGGGCATGCTGAGCGCCGGGACGATGGGCATGCTGCGCATGCTGCTCACGCTCGGCCTGGTGCCGCTCGGCGCGCTCGCTGCCTATCGCCTGCCCGCCCCGTCGGGGTCCCGGGGGGCGCAGACCGCCGCCCTCGTCGTCTACGTCTGCAATCCACTGCCCTACAACGCCCTGGCCGCGGGCCGGTGGGGTGCGCTGGGCCTCTACGCAGGCCTGCCGCTCGTCGTGGCGATCCTCGCGAGGGTCGGTCACCTGGCACCGTTCGGCGGCGTCGGTGGGGAGATGGGGCCTCACGTCCGTCCCACGAGGTTCAGGGGGCACGTGCTCGCTCTTGGTCTCCTCACCGCCGTCATGGCGATCCTCGTGCCCGCGGTGGTGCTGGTGGTGGTCGGCATCGCGATCGCCTTGGCACTCGGGTCGCTCCTCGCCTACGGGGTCAAGGGCTCGGGTCGCATGATCGCCGCCGCCGTCCTCGGCGGGCTGGTGGCCGTCGTGCTCCACCTGCCCTGGAGTGCCGACCTCGTCCTGCCGGGAACGCCGTGGTCGGTGATCGTGGGCGTCGAACGAGGTGCCACGTCCTCAGACCTCGGTGCGTTGCTCCGGTTCGAGGTGGGCCCGCTCGGTGCCGGGGTGCTCGGCTGGGTGTTCCTCGTGTCCGCCGCGCTGCCTCTGCTCATCGGGCGGGCGGAACGCCACGCGTGGGCGGTACGGGGTTGGACGCTCGCCGTCGTGTTCTGGGCGCTGGCGTGGGGGTCCCAGCGCGGTGCGTTTGCAGGTGCGCTCCCGCCTCCCGAGGTGCTCCTCGCTCCGGCGGCGGTGGGCCTCGCGCTGGCCACCGCGATGGGGGTCGCCGCCTTCGAGCAGGATCTTCCCGGCTATCGCTTCGGATGGCGCCAGATCGCGTCCGGCCTCGCCGGGGCGGCGGTGCTGCTGGGCACCGTCCCGGTTCTGGGGGCCGCCTTCGACGGCCGGTGGTCGCTCCCCGGGGGTGACCACAATCGAGCTCTCGGCTTCATCGACGCCGAGAACGACGAGGTTCCCTTTCGCGTCCTGTGGATCGGTGAACCAGCCGCGCTCCCGCTCGGGAGCTGGGAGCTCGATGGCGGGGTCGGGTACGCCACCACCGATCACGGCACGCCCCGGCTCGAGGATCTGTGGGTGGGCTCCGACGACGGCCGCACCGGTCTTCTTGCCGATGCCCTCGACCTCGCGCGCACCGGGCAGACCGCCCGCCTGGGTCGACTGCTCGCACCGATGGGGGTGCGCTACGTCGTCGTCCCCGAGCAGATCGCTCCGGCCCCGTTCGCGGCCGAGAGCCTCGGGCTTCCCTCCGACCTCGCCACCACGCTCGATGCCCAGCTCGACCTCGAGCCGCTCGACGTCCCGGCGGGGCTCCAGGTGTTCCGCAACCAGGCGTTCTACGCGACCCGCGCCGCGATCTCCACCGACAAGGCGCCGTCCGCCGGCGGTGGCATCGCCGCAGCACTGGCACGCGACCTGTCGGCGCTCCCCGCAGTGCTCCCTGACGATCACGGTGTCACCTCATGGTCGGGTCCTGTGGAGGCCGACACGACGATCCTCCTGTCGGCTGCGCACTCGGATCGCTGGTCCCTCACCGTCGACGGCAAGCGCGTGACCCACACGAAGCCGTACGGCTGGGCCAACGGCTTCGAGGTTCCCGCTGCAGGCCAGGCATCCCTCGCGTTCCAGCCCTCGCCGCTGCGCTACGGGATGCTCCTCCTCCAGATGGGTGCCTGGGTGTGGGTGGGCCGTCGTCTCCTGCGCGCTCGGGTCGGTCCCGACGCGCACGGGGTGACGACATGAAGTCCGCTCGGCTCACCTCGCTGATCGTGCTCGGCGGCACCATCGCGGCCGGCTTGCTGTTGCAGGCGGCCGACGACGCACCGGTGGCGTCGGACGGAGCGGTTGCCGTTCGTGCCGGCGTGGCCATCCCGGCCGCCCGCGCTGAGCCGACGCTCTCCTCGACCTGGTACTGCGCAGGCGGCTCGGCGACCGCCGACAGCTTCGCCGATCACGTGGTGCTGCTCCAGAACCCCACAGATCGGCCGCGCACCGTCACGATCACCGTGCTCGCGGGCACCATCGCGCCTGAGCTCGTCCAGCCGGCCAGCGCTGCCCCCGGGGAGACCACCACCCCCACCACGGCGGCGCCGACCACCACGGCGCCGACGACGACGACCACCACCCGACCTCCCGCTGTCGAGAAGATCGTGACGCTCGGCGCGCAGGCCCGCGTCGATGTGCGCGTCGGCGACATCTCCGCGGCTCCGCTGGCTGGCGCGGTCGTGGAGATCGATGGCGGCGAGATCGCAGTCGAGCACCAGATCAGCGGCCCCCTCGGCCGAGCCACCGCCCCGTGCAGCACCACGGCCTCGGCCACCTGGTCGTTCCCCTGGGGGGTGACGACGCGCGGCAACCGGGAGCTGCTCGTGTTCATGAACCCGTTCCCCGACGACGCCACCGTCGACATCGCGTTCGCCACCGACGAAGGGGTGCGCGAGACCGCTCGCTTCCAGGGCTTCATCGTGCCCGGCCGCAGCGTGGTGGGCGCCTACATCGACGAAGATGTCAAGCGGAAGGTCCAGGCATCCGCGCAGGTGACGGTGCGCAGCGGCCGGCTGGTCATCGATCGCATCCAGACCTTCGACGGCACCGACGGCCGCGAGGGGATGACCCTGTCGCTGGGTCTTCCCACCCCCGCGCTCGAGTGGCTGTTCCCTGTCGGCGAGACCGGGGACGGGCTGACCGAGCAGATGGTGGTCTTCAACCCGAGCGAGGAGGTGGCCGAGGTCGAGGTCGAGGTGCGCATCGACGATCCGACGACGAACACCCCGCCCGAACCGTTCGAGCTCACGGTGCCTCCTGGTCGGTTCTCGATCCTCGACCTGCACAACGAGGAGCGTGTGCCGGCGGGCGTCGGGCACGCACTGATCGTGCGCTCCTTGAACGGCGTGCCGATCACTGCGGAGCGGGTCAACGTCGCGACCGCTCCCGCGACGCGGAGCGGGATCACCGTGACGGGTGGCGCTCCGTTCGGCGCGCCCACCTGGTACTTCCCCGGAGGAGGACCCACTGCCGAGCGCGACGAGATCCTCGTGCTGTTCAACGTGGACGACGACTCTCCGGTTCGGTTCAGCATCACGGGGTTGGCCGATGGCCAGACGATCGCGATCCAGGACCTCCAGGGTCAGACGATCCCCGCCGGAGGCCGCGTGGTGATCCGCCTCGGCGACCACATCACGCGGGAGCTGCTACCGATCGTGATCACCGCTGACGGCGCCATCGTCGCCGAGCGCGGCCTCTACCGCATCGGTGGCGGGGGCATGTCCCAGGCCATCGGCATTCCGCTGGCCGACCGCATCGTCATCCCTGATCCGGTGGCGGGCTGACCACGGCGATCGGCAGTCGGCGCGGGCCGCGCACCTGTCCCTGCGACCAGGTGACCGCATCCGGATCGGCGAGGCTGAACTGCGGGAAGCGCTCCAGCCACACCTCGAGGGCCACGCGCACCTCCATGCGGGCCAGATGCGACCCGACGCACCGGTGGATGCCGAGGCCGAACGCCGCATGCCGGTTGATCTCCCGATCGATGACGACGCGATCCGGGTCCTCGAAGGCCTCCGGGTCACGGTTCGCAGCCGGGAAGGGGAGCAGCACCCAGTCGTCCTTCTTCATCGGGCAGCCGTTCCACTCCATGTCCTCGCGCACGAGTCGGGCCATCGTCACTGGCGCGTAGGCCCGAAGCAGCTCCTCCATCGCCGTGGGCAGCAGCTCCGGCTCGTCGACGAGGCGCTGGCGATCTTCCGGGTGGCCGGCGAGGTGCCAGAGGGAGGAGCCGATCGCGCTCCACGTGGTGTCGATGCCGGCGAGCAGGAGCAGCGCCATCGTGCCGAGCACCGGCGGCAGCAGGCTCTCGCCCTCCACGGGGTTGGCGATCTCGTCCTCGATCCCCGGTTCGGCGTCGAGGTCGAAGCCGATGCGCTGGAGGGCGCCGAGGAGCGATGCGGGATCGCGGTCGAGGGCGATCAGGTAGGAGGTGAGGTCGTCGCGGGGGTTCTCGATGTGCTCGTCGACCTGCTGTTGCAGGTAGCCGAACAGTGCCATCACCTCGTCGAGTCGTTCCTCGAGCGGGACGGCCACGCCCTCGAGGAACGTGTGCACGAAGTGGCGGAACGTGTCCGCGTCCTCCTCCGGGAAGCCGAGCATCTGCGCGATGACGTGCACAGGGATGTGCTGGGCGTACTCGGCGGCAGCATCGACGACGTCTCGGTCGACCAGTGCGTCGAGGAGCTGCTCGCAGTAGGCCCGGGTGTCGGGTTCGAGCTTGTCGATGGCCTGCGGCGAGAACGGTGGCAGGAGCTTGCGGCGCGAGCCGTGGTGGTAGGGCGGGTCCGATGAGATGGGCGGGACCGGTCCGGCCGGCGCGATGTGATCGGGTGGACGACCCGGGCCGACGAGCACGAACCGCGAGGTGAAGCGCTCGGTGTCGTAGGCGATGGCCGAGACGTCATCGTGGCGGGTGGGGAGCCAGCCGCCGCCGTAGCGGTCGGTGTGGGCGATGGGACACGTGGTCCGCAGCTCGTCCCAGATCGGGAACGGATCCGCAGCCCACGCGTCGTCCGTGTGATCCCAGTCGTTGGCCCAGTCGGTGACGGGCGGGGTCTCGTCCATGCCGCCAGTCTGGCGCAGTTGCGTGGCGGTGGCGGACGACGACCTCAGGAGGCGAGCGCGTCGTGGCGCGCCCGCGCCATGAGGCCGAGCCCGACCTGTCCCGGAAGTCGATCGATGCGGCGGTCGATGCGCTCCATGGCGGCCAGACCCTGCTCGTCATCGAAGAGGTGTCTCACGACGAACTGCGTCTTCACGAGCGCGTCGCGCAGGTAGCACGCGGTGTGGCTCTCGATGTCGTGCATGTAGCGCAGGACGCGCAGCGTGTCGGGGTCGAGGGGCTGGGCGGAGAAGGCCTCCGGGAGCGCCAGGTCGTCGACCTCGAGTCGGCCGCCCGGTCGAGCGGTTCGGTCCATCGGCTGCATGCCATCAGTTCGATGCGCGGTCCCGTTCCGGATGACCCGACCTGGACACGCGTCCCAACGGACTCAGCCGTTGCCTGCGGGCCCCGATGGGTTGGATTACGTTCAGTAGCCTGGATCGATCCGAGTTCTGATCACTGGCGCGGCGAGGGCCATCGGCGCGGCGACCGCGCGAGTGTTGCTCGATAGCTGCGCCGTCAGAGCGCCATCGCGGCGCGGACCTCATCAAGCGAGGCCTCTCCGCCTTCGCCGGTGGCGGTGATGCGACCCGACTCCAGCACGACGTAGCTGCCCATCGAGCGCAGCGCGAACCCGACGTGCTGCTCGACCAAGAGCACCGTGAGGTCGCCACGCCGTGTGAGGTCGTAGATGACCTGTTCGATCTCGGCGACCACGGTCGGCTGGATGCCCTCAGTCGGCTCGTCGAGGATCAGGAGCCGGGGCTTGGTCAGCAGGGTCCGGGCGATCGCGAGCTGTTGGCGCTGGCCGCCCGACAGCAGGCCGGCCGGGCGATGCAGTAGCTCGGCCAGTGCCGGGAATGTGTCGAGCACGTCGTCGATCTCGGGCTGCACAGTCGAGACGAGCTGGAGGTTCTCCAGCGTGGTCATCTGCGGGAAGCAGAGCTGGCCCTGTGGCACGTACCCCAGGCCACGCTTGATTCGCTGGTTGGGGGAGAGCTTGGTCACGTCCTCGCCGTCGAGGAGCACCTTGCCGGACGTGGCCGGGATCAGCCCGACCGCGACCCGCAACAACGTGGACTTGCCGGCGCCGTTGTGGCCCATGACGGCGACCCCGGTGCCAACAGGGATCGACATCTCGACATCGAACAGGACCATCGTGCGCCCATACCCTGCGGTGACACCGACGATCTCGAGCATTGGTTCAGCCATCCAGGGCCACCGCCGTCACGGTCCCCAAGTAGACCTCCTGGACCTGTGGGTCTGCCTGCATCTCGGCGACCGTCCCCTCGGCGAGCACCTTGCCGCCGTGCATGACCGTGACGAAGTCGGCGTACGTGCGCATGAACTCCATGTCGTGCTCGATGACGACGATGGTCCGGTCGCCGACGATCCGCTGGAGCAGCTCGCCGGTCTCCTGACGCTCCTCGGCACTCATGCCGGCCACCGTCTCATCGAGGAACATCACCTTTGCGTCCTGCACCAGCAGCATGCCGACCTCCAACCACTGCTTCTGGCCGTGGGCGAGGATCCCGGCCGGACGGTTGGCGAGAGTCGTCAGCCCGATCGTCTCCAACGCCTGCTCGACGCGCTCGGGCACCTTCCTCCGGGTGCGGAGCAACGTTCCCGCCTTGCGGTGCAGTCCGGCCGCGATGTCCAGGTTCTGGAGGACGCTGAGCCGCTCGAACACTGTCGCGGTCTGGAAGGTCCGGCCGATCCCGAGGCGTACGATCTCGTGGGACTTCATGGTCAGCAGGTTCTGGTTTCGGAACCCCGCGTGACCCGAGCCGTGCACCAGCCCGGTGAGGACGTCGACCAGAGTTGTCTTGCCGGCGCCGTTCGGGCCGATCAGGAAGTGCAGCCTTCCCTGAAGGAGGTTGAGGTTCACGCTGTCGATCGCCTTGAACCCGTCGAAGTCGACGGTCAGATCGCGGATCTCCAGGTAGTCCTCGCCGAGGAACGAGAGGGTCACGCCGCTACCTTTCGTCGGAGCAACGCTGTCGTCAGCTTCGGCCACAGCCCGGTGATGCCACCCGGGAGCAACAGCATGACCACGATGAACAGCCCACCCTGGAAGTAGGTCCACTGGGTCGGGAACTGCTCCGAGAGCGTGGATTGCCCGTAGCCGACTGCGACCGCCCCCAGTGCGGCGCCGAACAACGAGGCGCGGCCGCCTAGGGCGACTCCGGCGAGCAACAGGATCGATGCCGAGGCATCCACGTTGGACGGCGAGATGATGCCGGCGATCGGGGCGAACAACGCCCCGCCCACGCTGGCCATGACGGCCGCCGCCACGAACGCCACCAGCTTGATGTTCGCGGGGTCGTAGCCGAGGAAGCGAATGCGCTCCTCGGCGTCGCGGGTGGCGACCAAGAGCTCGCCGTAGCGGCTTCGATAGAGCTGCCAGGCGATCAGCATGCAAAGGACCAGCAGCCCCGCCGCCACCAGGTACAGGTTCTTCTTGACCGTAGGGTCGTACAGGTTGTGACCGAAGGCGGTGGTGAAGGTGTTGAGCCCGTTGAACCCGCCCGTCTGCTTGATCGTCGCGATCAGCAGCGTCGAGAAGGCGACCGCCATCGCTTGCGTGAGGATGGCGAAGTACGCGCCCTTCACCCGGCGCTTCAGGACGGCGTAGCCGAGGATGAACGAGACCGCGGCGGGCAAAGCGATGATGGCGAACAACGTGAACGGTCCGCTGCGGAACGGTTCCCACCAGCCGCGCATGGTGGCGTCGCCGTACAGGACCATGAAGACGGGCACGTTGCCCGGACCGGCAGCCTCGAGCTTCATGTGCATCGCCATCACGTAGCCGCCGAGCCCGAAGAACACGCCCTGGCCCAGGACGAGCATGCCCCCTCGACCCCAGGCGAGGCCGATGCCAACGGCTGCGATCGCCCAGGTGCAGTACTTGGCGAGGTTGCCGAGACGGAAGGTCGTGAGCGAGCTGGGCGCCCAGACCAGCAGCACCAACGCGAGGAGGCCGATGCCGACCAGACCGCCGTAGGTCTTGAAGAGGGAGCCTGGGGCGAACCGGCTCGGAACGGCGACGGAGGACGCAGCCACGTCCACGGAGACACCTGCCTCGGATCCCTCGGCGATGGTGGCCGTCATGCCAGCGACCTCGTGCGGACCGTGAAGAGGCCTTGCGGTCGGATCTGGAGGAACACCACCACAAGCGCGAAGCTGATGACCTGCGCCATGCTGCCACTGAGCGAATCAGTGAGATAGGCCGTGACCACGCCGACCACCCACGCCGCCATCAGGGTGCCCTTGAGCTGCCCGACGCCACCGGCGACGACCACGAGGAACGCCGGGATGATGTAGGTCGTGCCCAGCGTTGGGTTCGTGCCCGAGATGAGGGCGATGGCGACACCGCCGACTCCTGCCATGCCGGAGCCGAGGAAGAACGTGATGCGATCCACACGTCGGGTCGAGACGCCTACGGTCTCAGCCAGCTCACGGTTCTGGACGGTGGCGCGGATCTGCCGACCAAAGCGGCTGTACTTGAGCACCGCGTTGAGCACTACGAACGACGCCAGGGCCAAGACGATGGTGAAGAGCTGGCGGTATGGCCAGTCGTAGCCGAACACCGGGATGCCGCCGCTCAGCCAGCTCGGCGGCTTCACGGGGTCTCCTTGGGCGCCGAAGATGTCCCGCGCACCCTGCTGCAGGACCAGGGCCACGCCGACAGTCGCCAACAGCGTGTCGAGCGGCCGCTTGTACATCCACTGGATGATGGAGACCTCGAGCAGCAGCCCGAGGAGGCCGGCGACGACGAAGCCCACCGGGATGGCGACCAGGATCGACAGCCCCGTGCTGCTGATCACCTGCTGGGTGACGTACGCGGCGTAGGCCCCGGCCATGAGGAACTCACCGTTCGCCATGTTGATCACGCCCATCTGCCCGAACGTGAGCGTCAGGCCAAGCGCGGCGAGCAGCAGGATGGCGCCGGTCGCGGTGCCGGTGAGGAATGGGGTTGTGAGTGCGTCCATGACTCCGCTCTTCGGTGCCGACGTGTCCATCGGGGGTGCCGTGCACCTGCACGACACCCCCGATCGACGGGAGTGCGTTGGGCTAGCC
>JBQTKH010000146.1:0-2790 GCA_052386335.1 Microthrixaceae bacterium | reverse complement strand
TGGCGCGCTCAGTGTGCGCGTTGGGTGGTCGGTCGATCGTCCGTGTTCGGTGTGTGCTCCATGGTGAGTGGGGGCTGGGCAGCCGGGGTGGTGCCGTGCATCCCTTCGCCGCGGCGTAGCGGCATGGAGCCATTCGGCGAGGAGCGGGCGGGCTCAATCAAATGTTCGACCGCGCCAGGGTGGGGGTCAGCAGGTCCGTCGAGCGCGCGCACCGCGAGCGTGGGGATCTCATGCGGCGAGGCAGCGGATCTCGCCGTCTCGGAGTCCGTAATAGACCAGCGTCAGGAGCTTACGAGCGGCGGCGACCCGGCCGATGGGCTTGCCGCGCCGGTCGGCGATACGGCGCAGGTCGCGCTGGATCTTGGTGGGACCGCGCTGGCGGGCGACCGCCTCGACCGCGGCCCAGCGCACCAGCTTGGAGCCTTGCTTGGTGATCCGGCCGCGGCGCACGGTGGCGTCGGACTCGCGGTGCTTGGGGGTCAGGCCCGCCCAGGACACGAGCTGGCGGGGTCCGGCGAAACGGTTCACGTCGCCGATCTCGGCGACGAAGAGCCCCGCCAGGATGCGCCCGACGCCGTGAATGGCCTGGACCGCCTGATAGCCGCGATGGCTGGCCAACAGACCGTGGAGCTCGCGCTCGAAGATCGGGATCTCGGCGTCGACCGCAGCGATGAGCTGGCGTAGTGAGCGCACCCGCGCCGCGTACGCCGGTGCGAGCTCGAGGTCGTCGAGGAGGCGGTTGCCGCCCACCCCGAAGAGGTCACTGACCGGGACCCGCACGCCTTCTTTGGCGAGCACTGCGTGCACCTGGGCCTTGAGGCCGGTGCGCAGCGCGACGAGCTTGGCCCGATAGCGCACCAGCTCGCGCAGCTCCCGGGTCGCCGGCGGCGCCAGCCACGACTCCGGCAGCCGCCCCATCCGCAACAGGTCCGCCAGGTTGGTCGCGTCGCGGCGGTCGTTCTTGACCCGCTGGTGCCGGAACATCGCCACGCCAAGGGGATGAGCGAGGCGCACGCGAACACCGCTCGCTTCGAGGACGTCGGCCGCCCAATACCAGCCATAGGTCGCCTCCACGACCGCTTCGGCATCTGGGCCCGCCTTCGCCACCTCCAGCGCGAGCGCGACCGGGTCGTTATCGATCGCGACCGTCGAGCGCGTCTCACCGGCCTCGTCCATGCGCACGATCACCGAACGACGACGATGCAGATCGATTCCCACGTACTCTCGTCCCACAGCGGGCCTCCCTTCTCGGAGTGAATGAGCAACCCGAGCTTGACGCCCGGGACACTCACGGGGAGCGGAGGCCCCGCTCCTTCATGGGATCAACTGTGTCTGTTCGAGATTGTGCGTCGGAACGTTGGAATGAGACGCAGTCGCGAGTGTCGACGCGTCGACGGTTCGGCCGAGGCAGTCGACTTGTTGAAAGTGGCGAGGCTGAGCGCTGCGTAGTGTCTCGTGCGTGGAGATACCGGCCGAACTGCCCGACGAGACGCTGCTGCGGGCCGGCGGTTGGAATCCCCGATTCACCCGGGTCGTCGCGCGCCGTGTTCAGGGACGCGTCGCTATCGCGCTGGTCGAAACGAAACTCCGTGGTCACAGCCCGAATGAGTATCTCGAGGTCCTCTACTGGTCGGAGGAAGCGGGGTGGCAATCGGTCGGGGGCGATGAGGCCGGACTTTGTGGGTACGGCTGGAATTCGCGCCCCGACGTTGAGCAGGCCGGGATCGCCTACGCCTATGGAGCAGCGCCCGGCGAAACCGAGGTAATCGTCGAGTTTGGTACCGAGCGACACCGAGTGCCTGTCGTGGACGAAGGATGGTGGCTCTTCGCGGTTGAGTCTGAAACCTCCGATATCGAACCTCGGCGCGTGAGCTGATCGTTGTCGATCAGTCCTCTCCGGCCTGGGTAGTCGTTCGACCTGGTGGCCCGTCGAACTCGGGCTCCCAACCGGTCGGACCGAAGTTGTCCTGGTCCCAAACGACGTCCTCCGCAGCGCGCTCCGTCATGGCGTCGACAATCGCTTCGGCGTCGACCGCTGAACCGTGCCATTCGGTTGACTTCTCGCCCGCACCGATCGGGAACGTCACGCGGATGATCTGAACGCCCTTCGGTGTCACGCCTAGATCGATCCTGGTTTGAGCGAGCGCTTCTTCGCGGTGGGTCGTGCTGAGGCGAGCTTGGAGCAGGAAACCGTCGACAACGCGAGCCCGAAGCGTCTCTCCCAGTTCTGGATGGCTGTCCTCCAGCCGAGTGAACGTCGCCTCGTCCCAATCCGACCAATCCGCCACCCGCACAGCTTGCCCGGCTTGGGCCGCGGTTGGGCCGCGAGAGGTCGGAACACGACCGGAAATGACGGGAACCAGCGAGAAGTGTTTCCGCAGGTCAGAATCCATCTCGACGCGACGCCGCAGGTCGCGCGCTAACGCTGGCTTCCTCGACACGGAAGGGGTCAGAGGTTCAAATCCTCTACCGCCCACATTGAAGCTGTACCGGTCGCCGCATCGGCTCATGCCCGAGCCGCGGCGGTCAGTCCTCCTGGTCCGCGACGGAACTCAGCGCGGCTTCAGCGTCCTCTCGGTACAGGACCCCGATGAGTCGACCGTCGGGATCGGTCACGAGGATTGACCCCACCGATCTCCCGCGCATGCGGGCGGTGAGGCGCTCGAGGTCGTCGTCGGCACGGGTCGTGGTCGGTCCCTCTTCCATGATCTCCTCGACGATTGCCTCGGGGTTCTGCGCGAGTGCGTCACCGCGGAGCCTGCCAAGCACGACACGCTCCTCGTTGACGAC
>JBQTKH010000145.1:0-14716 GCA_052386335.1 Microthrixaceae bacterium | reverse complement strand
GCGACGGGCGAAGCGCTCGTCGCCATAGGTCTTGAGGATCTGGGCGAGCTCGTGCTCGTCGGTCCCGATGACGACGTCGGCCGCCGTGCGCACCTGCGCGCGATCCATGCGCATGTCGAGGGGCGCGTCGTGTCGGTAGCTGAAGCCGCGCTCGGCTCGATCGAGCTGCGGGGAGCTGACCCCGAGATCGAAGAGCACGCCGCTCACTGGTGTCGTCGCTCGCTGTTGCACGATGTCTTGCAAGGCGTCGAACCGAGCCCGATGCACGACGGCCCGATCCCCGTAGGGTCCGAGCCGCTCGGCGGCGGCTGCGAGCGCATCTGCGTCCTGGTCGATGCCCAGCACCCTGAGGTGCTCGTGACGATCGAGGATCGCGGCTGCGTGCCCCCCACCACCGACGGTGGCGTCCACCACCCATCCGGGCGGCACCGGGGTGAAGAGCTCGACGATGCGTTCGAGGAGGACCGGCTGATGCCGGAACCCCCCTGCCGCCTCGCCGCTGACGTCGCTCACCTGCAGCCCCCCGGAGAGCTGGTGCCCGCCGGGATGTCTCCCCGGAACGGACTCGATGGGAAGCGGGCGGAGAAGGGGCCTTCCATCGTGCTTCCCGGGGGGCTGCAGGGGAGCGATGTCGCTCCTCGCATCTCGGTTGTCGTCTCTCTCCTCTCGTCCTGGTGGTGTGTTGGAGCTGCGATCACCGGGCGCTGCGACGTCCGGTCAGGCCGAGCTGGCGGACCTTCCGGTTCACGGCGGCGTTGCCCGTGGGCTCCTTGGCGAGCCAGGTGTCCCGATCCCAGATCTCTGCACGGCGAATGAGTCCCTTGATGACCACGTCTGACCCGAGGCCCGCGTACTCCCGCAGCGTGGCGTTGATGACGATGCGCCCCTGCTGGTCAGGGGTGATCTCGACCGCGTCGCCCACGAACTGCCGCATGGCGTTGAGCGCCTCCTCGCGGTCGTCGTCGGTCTCGGCGTCTTCCACGGCGTCTTCGAACACGGTGGCGACCTCGAGGAACCCTTCGTGGGTCCACAGGCCGAGGCAGCCGTCGAGCTTGGCGATCACGCCGCTCTCCCCGAGGTGGGCGCGGATCTTGGCGGGCAGCACCATGCGGCCCTTGTCGTCGAGGCCGTGTTCGTGGGTCCCGATGAAGTGGGCCCGCTGGTCTGCCATGTCGCTGCCTCGTGTCGTGTGGAACGGCGCACCAGATTCCCCCTCCTGCGTGCCGCTGGCTGCCACCGTATGCCTTTCAGACTCCATGGTCAACCACTGAATGCCACTAGGTGCCTCACGGTGGGTGACGGTGGCGCCAGATGCCGGACGCGCCCCGTTCACCCGCTCGTCAGGCGGGATGCCTCGCCGCGGGCGCCGGCCCTCAGGCCGGGGGGATCAGGGGAGGCGGGCGAAGAGGGCGTCGCACAGCCCGGCGAGGCGCGCGCCCACGCCAACGGCCGCTGCGGCGAGCTCCGCCGCGGCCGCCGCTCGCACCGGGGGTGGGAGATCGAGGAGCGCCACGATCGCGCTCGGATCCCAGCTGGACAGCACCGCGCACTGGAACCGCGCCCCGAGTCTGGTGCGCCGCTGCGACATCCCGAGGACCTTGCGCCCCGAGGGGTCGGTCAGCTCGCCGGTGCCGAGACCCGCGAAGCAGACGAGGTCAGACCACGGGGTGCGCACGAGCGGGCCCCGGTGCACCGAGGTCTCGACCCCGACGTCGTCGAGGGCGAGCGCCCACGCCTCGCCGAGCCACAGGAACGACCGCCCCACATCGTGCTGCCAGAGCGGATCGTCGACGGGGAGCAGCACATCGACCCACAGCGGGTTGCCGGGCACGACGAGCACGGCCCCTCCCCCACTCCGACGCCGCACGACATCGACCCCGGCGGCCGCGCACGCGGCGGCATCGGCAGCACCGCGCTGTGCGCTCCCGAGCACGAGCGCGGGCCCGGTGGGCTCGCAGACCCAGACTTGGCGCGTCAGCGGATCAGGCAGCGATCGAGCGTGGAAGGTGGCTGGAGCCTCGCGTCGCCAGTGGACCGTCCACGTCATGAGCTCACGCGGACAGCGTGGCCGGGTGCAGGTAGGGCTCCCAGTGCTCGGGCACGGATCCCACCGCCACGACCACCCACGTGAGCTCCCGCGGCACCCGCGGCGCGCGGCGCAGCTCCATCGAGGTGGCGGGGAGCAGCCGGTCGCCCTTGCGGACGTTGCACGGGCGGCAAGCGGCGACGACGTTCTCCCACACGTGCTCGCCGCCCTTGCTGCGCGGGATGACGTGGTCGATGCTCTCGGCGTTGGCACCGCAGTACTGGCAGCGGTGGCCGTCCCGGGCGAAGATCCCGCGGCGGTTGAGCGGGGCCCGACGGCGGAACGGCACCTTGACGAAGGTGCGCAGCCGGATCACCGACGGGATCGGCACCGTGAGGTGCTCGGAGTGCAGGGCGTCGCCGGTGGCATGGAGGATGTCCGCCCGCTCGGCGAGCACGAGCACCGCCGCGCGTCGATTGGGCACGACACACAGCGGCTCATAGGTCGCGTTGAGCACGAGAGCGCCCGACATCGACGGAACGCTACCGCTGCCGCCCGCCGCGTGGGCGCCCGGTTCCCCGGCTCAGGTGGGCAGGTCGCGGCACCAGCGGAGGTAGGTCGTGAGATCTGCGGGCTCGGGAAGCTGGTCGCCGGCGCCGCCGTAGGCCGTCTCCAGCCGAAACCGGAGGTACGCCGCGTCGGGAAGCGGAAGGAAGGGCGGGCGTCGCCACCAACCCTTCGGGGCGAGCCGACGGACCTGACGCAGACCGACCCACCAGAGCGAGGGATGGCGAAGGACGATCGCCAGCGCCACAACCGACCATCGCAGCCTCAGGACCGCGCCGCCTGCTGCTCGCGCCAGGTGGACGGCTCACCGCGCGGCTCCTTGGGCAGACCGAGCACCATCTCGCCGACGATGTTGCGCTGGATCTCGCTGGAGCCGGCGTAGATCGTGCCGGCCCGGGCATTGAAGAACGTGCCCACCCAGCTGGCGCTGTCGTTCGGAGCACCCGGGTCGTCGGTCTGGAAGGACGACGCCGGCCACCGACCGCTCGGCGTCATCGCGTCGGGCCCGAGGATGTCGACCGCCAGCTCGGAGACCTCTCGGTGGTACTCGCTCCAGTACAGCTTGAAGGTTCCCGACTCCGGTCCCGGCTGATGCCCGTTGAGGAACTGCGTGAGCGACCGGAGGCCGAGGTAGCGCATGATCTCGACCCTCGTGTGGCACCGCGCCAGCCGGTCGCGAAGCCGCGGGTCGGCGGTGGCCCCACGCTCCTTGGCCAGCGCCATGAGCCGATCGAGCTCGGTTCGGAACATCAGCGGGAAGGTCGCAGCGGCCTCGCCTCGCTCGTAGCCGAGCAGCGTCATGGCCACCGCCCATCCGCCGTTCACCTCGCCGATCACGTTCTCCTTGGGGCACCTCGCGTCCGTGAAGAAGATCTCGTTGAACTCCGACTCCCCGGAGATCATCTTGATCGGCCGCACGTCGACGCCGGGCTGATCCATGGGGCACAGCATGAAGGTGATGCCGCGGTGCTTGGCCGCATCGGGGTCGGTCCGGGTGAGCACGAAGATCCAGTTGGCCAGGTGACCGGCGGACGTCCAGATCTTCTGCCCGTTGATCACCCACTCGTCACCGTCGAGCACGGCCCGGCACCCGAGGTTCCCGAGGTCGGAGCCCGCGTTCGGCTCGGAGTAGCCCTGACACCAGATGTCCTCGCCCGAGAGGATCCGCGGGATGAGGTGACGCTTCTGCTCGTCGGTGCCCCACTGCAGGATCGTGTTGCCGACCATCTGGATCGAGAACACGTCGTTCGTGCCTCCGAGCGGAACACCCGCGCGCTGGAACTCCTCGGCCAGGATCACCTGCTCGAGGGCGGTGAGGCCTGGGCCTCCGTACTCCTTGGGCCACGAGGAGGCGAGGTAGCCGTGGTCGCGCAGGGTCTCGCGCCAGTTCCGCGTGAACACCTCGACGTGCTCGCGGTCGAGTGCGCCGATCCCCTTCCAGCCCGCGGGCAGGTGCTCCGCCAAGAAGGCCTGCACCTTCTCCCGGTACACATCGGCTTCGGGGGGATAGGTGGGATCCATCGGAGCCGACGGTAGCCGCCGGTCGCCGGTCTCAGCCGAAGGCGAGCCGGCTTCGCCGGTCGCCGGGAGGCACGTGCGGAGGCAGGAGCGCAGCGACGCCCGCAGCACGCATCTGTTCAGCGGATGCCGACGTCATGGCCCAGGGCTCGCCATGCGACGGCTCCCGCGCCCACCAGGGGGCCGGAGTCGCCGAGTCCGGCCGGCACGATCCGCACGCCGGTCGAGAAGTCGAGGCGGGCCGAGCGGTCGAGCTCGGCTTGCGCTGCGTCGAAGAGCGCGCTGCCGAACCCGAGCGCAACGGAGCCCGCGACCACCGCCAGCCGCAGATCGAGCAGGTTGGCGACCGACGCGACCGCGCGCCCCACCAGCATCCCGGCGCGCTGTCGCTCCTCCAGGGGCGCCTCGGACGCGGGGCCGCCCGTCCGAGCTGCGATGGCGAGACCAGACGCCTCGGCCTCGAGGCACCCGTGCGCGCCACACGCGCACACCCGCCCGTCGGGCTCCACGATGACATGACCGATGTGACCGGCGTTGCCGTCGCGCCCGTCGAGCAAGCGACCGTCGAGCACGATGCCGCCACCGACGCCGGTCGACACGACCATCGCGATGAAGTCACGCTCGCCTCGCGCCGCGCCCACCCACCCTTCGCCCAATGCGAGGGCCTTGGCATCGTTGTCGATGTGGGTTGGCAGCGACAGTGCCGCCGCGAGCTCCGAGCGCAGCGCGAACCCGCGCCAGCCAGGGATGTTGAGGGGCGACACCCGTTCGCCCCCCCGCGTCATGGGCCCGCCACACCCGACGCCGCAGGCCACCTCGGCACCGACGCGCACGTCCGCGATGACGGCGAGCACCGCAGCGAGGAGCGTCGCAGCGTCAGCGTCCAGTGGCGTGGGCGCCGAGGCCCGCGCCCGGAGCTGACCGTCAGGGCTGACCAATCCCGCTGCAACCTTGGTGCCGCCGATGTCCACGGCCAGAACGGTTTCCACTGCCGGGTGAACCTACCCGGGCCGCGCGATGCCCGAGCATGCGATGCGGCGTACCCTTGCCGGACCGCGCATCGATCGGTGAGGAGTGATGGTGGCCCCGAGGCAGCAGAGCACGGCCCGAGCGGTGTCCTCCGCCGACGCCCATGAGGACGTCGCCGCCAACGTGCAGCGGGTGATCCAGGGCAAGCCGGAGGTGATCGAGCTCGTGCTGCTCTGCCTCATCTCCGAGGGCCACCTGCTGATCGAAGACGTCCCGGGCGTCGGCAAGACGAGCCTGGCCAAGGCGCTCGCCGCGTCGATCGACAGCTCCTTCGGCCGCCTTCAGTTCACCCCGGATCTCCTCCCGTCGGACGTGGTGGGCCTCACGGTGTGGAACCGAAACGCCAACGAGTTCTCCTTCCGGCCCGGTCCGATCTTCAACAACATCGTGTTGGCCGACGAGATCAACCGAGCGTCGCCCAAGACGCAGTCCGCGCTCCTGGAGGCGATGGCCGAGGCGCAGGTGACCGTCGACGGCACGACCTACCAGCTCGATCGGCCCTTCATGGTGATCGCCACACAGAACCCGATCGAGCACGAGGGCACCTATCCCCTGCCGGAGTCGCAGCTCGACCGGTTCCTGATGCGCGTGTCGGTTGGCTATCCCTCCCCCGAGTCGGAGCTCGAGATCCTCGAGGCCCATGGCGATCACGACGCCCTCGACGACATCGGGGCCGTCGTGACGGCAGCGCAGATCGAGGAGCTCACCGACGCCGCGCGCGCCGTCCATGTGGCGCCGGCATTGCGTCGCTACCTCGTCGACCTGGCCAACGCGTCACGCCGCCACCCGAGCTTGGCGCTGGGCATGTCCCCGCGGGCCACGCTCGCCCTCCAACGTGTCGCGCGCTCTCGGGCCGCGATCAGCGGCCGCGCCTATGTGGTGCCCGACGACCTGAAGTCGCTGGCGGAGCCCGTTCTGGCGCACCGTCTGCTCATCACGCCCGAAGCCCAGCTCCAGGGCACCACCGCCGCCGACGCGCTGTCCGAGGTGCTCGCCGCCGTCCCGGTCCCTGCGGGCAAGTCGAGGTAGACGACCCTGATGCTCACGCGCCAGGGGTGGCTCGTGGGGATCGGTGTCGCGGTCTTGATCGCGGGTGGTCGCTTCCTCGGGCTCGCGGAGCTCTTCGCGCTCGGCGTCATCGCCGCCCTCCTGTTGCTCGGCTCGGCGTTGCTCGTCGCCACCGCCCGCCTCGATCTGCAGGTCGGACGATCCGTCCACCCAGCGCGCGTGCACGTCGGGACCACCACGCGCGTCGAGCTGGCCGTGCGAAACCGGCGGGCCACGCGCACGCCCGTGCTCGGGTTGCGCGATCCCGTGTCCGGCACGCGCGGCGCCGACCTCCTGATCTCGCCGCTGGGGCGCGGCGAGCGAAACGTGGCGGCCTACCGGCTTCCCACCGAACGACGTGGGCTCGTGCGCGTCGGGCCCCTCGAGGTGGTCATCGGCGACCCGTTCGGGCTGATCAGCTTGGGTACCGTCGCCGCACCGATGACCGAGGTCACCGTCTATCCGCACGTCGACGCGATCGAGCCCCTGCCCTACACGACGGGCCATGATCCGCTCGCCGGGGCTCGTCAGCCGAACTCGCTCGGCCGCAGTGGCGAGGACTTCTACGCGTTGCGCCCCTACGCCGTCGGCGACGACCTCCGTCGCATCCACTGGCCGTCGTCTGCTCGTCACGACGAGCTCCTGGTGCGCCAGAGCGAGCTGCCGTGGCAGGGACGCACCACGGTCTTGCTCGACGTGCGCTCGGCCGCGCACGCTGGCGACTCGCTCGAGGTGGCCGTGTCGGCGGCCGCCAGCATCGTCACCGCGACTGCCCGTCGCCGCGACCTCATCCGGCTCGTCACCACCGACGGCACCGACTCCGACTTCGCGCCTGGATCCGACCATGTCCAAGCGATCCTCCAGCACCTCGCCGTCCTTCCCGCGACGGGCGCGGGCAGCCTGCGCCGGGCCGTGGAGATGCTCGGGAGGAGGTCCACGGGAGGTTCACTGGTGGTCATCGTCGCGGAGGTACCGAGCGAGGACATGCGCGCGGCGGCGAGCCTGCGGGGGCGGTTCGGGTCACTGACGATCGTCCAGATCGACCGGTCCGCCTGGGATCCCCGAGCACCCGTCGCTCCGGCGCGAGGCCCTGGCGTGGTGACGGTGACCCGCGACGACCCCTTCCCGGTCGTGTGGAACCGTCACGTCCGTCGCCAGCGGCTCCGCGTTCGCGCCCCTGCCGCGAGCGCGCCGTGATGCAGGACCGCACCCTCAGGCCCGCGGCGGAGGTCGGGCTGGCTGCTGTCACGCTGGCGGCGGTGCTCGGCATGAGCAGGCTGTTCGACGGCAAGGAGTGGTTCGCCCCACTGATGGCCAACGCCGTCGCCGCGCACGTGGTGGCCGTCGCGGCCCGACAACGTCGCCTGTCGCTCGCGGCGACGGCGCCGTTCATGGCGGTGGGTGCGTGGCTCGTGACCACCTGGACCCTGTACGGGCCGACGACGGCCTTCGGCATGCCGACGGGCGACACGTTCACTGCGATGCGAGCCGACCTGAGCGAGGCGTGGTCGCTCTACCAGGACGTCGTGGCCCCCGCCCCGGTGGAGACCGGGTTCGTGCTCGCGAGCGCCATCGCGATCTGGTGCATCGCCTACATGGCCGACTGGGCCGCCTTCCGCTTGTGGGTCCCCTTCGAGGCAACGCTGCCCGCCGGCACGCTGTTCCTCTTCACGGCACTCCTCGGCGCGGAGGGTGGGCGCGGCTGGGCCGTGGGCATCTTCGCGGGAGCGTGCCTGTCCTTCTTCCTGCTCCACCGGATGTCGCGCCAGGACCGGTTGAGCCACTGGGTGGGCGACGGCGCTCGGCGGGGCCACCGCTGGTTGCTGGCGGCAGGGTTGGCGCTCGGCGCCGCGGCGGTCGTTGCGGGCTCGGTGCTCGGACCGATGCTCCCTGGCGCCGATGCGGCGGGGGTGATCGACCCTCGCGGCCTCGGGCCAGCCGAGGGCTCGCGGATCACGATCAGCCCACTCGTCGACATTCTCTCGCGGCTCGTCCAGCAGAGCGACGTCGTGGCCTTCGAGGTGCGCTCACCGGAACCGGCGTACTGGCGGCTCACCTCGCTCGATCGGTTCGACGGGCGCATCTGGTCCTCCAGCGGCACCTACGGCACGGCCCGCGGCTCCTTGCCCCGCGCCCAGGAGACCGACCTCCCGGTCTCGGTCCTCGACCAGACGTTCACCATCGGTGGGCTCACCGCGATCTGGCTCCCGAGCGCGTACGAACCTCGTTCGGTCGAGTCGGACGGCTTCGACGTGCTCTACGACGAGTCCTCGGCGACCCTGATCGTCGACCGGGAGATCGAGACCAGCAACGGCCTGACCTACGGGGTCACGTCCTCGTCACCGCGGCTCACGCGCGCTGATCTCGCAGGGCTCCGGGACGAACCGCCCGACGACGTGCGCGAGCGCTTCCTCGCCCTCCCCGATGACTTCAGCCCGAGGGTCGCGCAGCTGGCTCGGGAGATCACGCAGCAGGCGATCGCTCCCTATGACCAAGCGCTCGCCCTCCAGCGGTTCCTCCGCGGCTTCACCTACGACCTCGAGGTGGCCGCCGGGCACAGCGACGCCGTGCTCGAGCAGTTCCTCTTCGAGACCAAACGGGGCTATTGCGAGCAGTTTGCTGGCGCCTTCGCGGCGATGGCCCGGTCGGTGGGGCTCCCGGCGCGGGTGGCGGTGGGGTTCACGCAGGGCATCCAGGACCCCGCCGACCCCACCCGCTTCGTGGTGAGGGGTGAGCACGCGCACGCATGGCCAGAGGTGTACCTCAGCGGTGCAGGCTGGGTGAGCTTCGAGCCCACACCGGGGCGGGGACAGCCGTTCGCGGAGAGCTACACCGACGTGCCCGTCGCTCAAGCCAGCGCGGGGGCGCCCGGCACCGCCACGACGGCGCCGCCGACCACGGCTGCCGATCCTGGGGCGACGATCCCCGACGCCTCCACCAACCCGCGCCCGGGGGACGAGGAGCTCAACACCGGTGCTGGTCAGGGCCAGACGCGTGACGACTCGGGCCAGTCGCTCCTCTCGCGCGCGATCGACGGGCCCGTGCGCGCGGCAGCGCGGATCCTGGGCGTCGGGGTCGCCCTCTACGTCGTCGTGATCCCCCTTGGACTCGCCGTCCGACGAGCGCTGCGTCGCCGTCGCGCCACCACCGGGCCGGCGCGCATCTCGCTCGCGTGGACCGAGGCAGCAGAAGCAGCAGCGCTCATCGGCTACCGCGAGGTGAGCAGCGCGACCTACGCCGAGCGGGCCGAGCACCTCAGCGGCCTGCTCCCGGAGGGGGACGCTCCCGCCCACGCGCGCCAGATCGCGCGTCGCATCGAGCTGGCCTACTACTCCGAGGCCGGCGCCGACGACCTCGACGCCGGGCTGGCCGAGGAGGCCAGTGCGGCGATCGTCAGCGCCGTGCTGGCCCTCGCCCCGCTCACCGCGCGCATCGGGCGCTGGCTCGATCCACGTCCGTGGGTGCGCGTTGCGCTCGGGGGGCTCCGACAGGGTTCGCACATCACCACGACCGTGCGCGGCGACCTCCGCGACGAGCACGAGCTCGTCGGCAGCGGGGAGCGGGGCTAGTCGGAGCGCTTGAAGCGATCTCGCATCTTGCCCTTGGCGCCACCGAGGGCGTCTCGTAAGCCGCTGGTGCGCATCGAGCTCGTGATCTGGTCGAGGCCGGCTTTGCCCAGCTTGCGAAGGTTGCGCTCGAAGTAGAGGGCGCAGGCGAGCATGAACAGGAACCCGCCGAAGGCCAGCAGGTAGCTGGTCGACAGCGAGGCCACCAGGAAGGCGACGCCGAGCACGAAGCCGAGGCCCGACCACTTCATGCGTCGAACGGTGTGCGTGAAGAGGGTGGTCTCGCCGACCTCCCGGGCGAACTCGGGATCGTCCGCGTAGAACTGCTGTGCGATCTCGCCGAGGATCCGTTCTTCATCTTCGGAAAGCGGCACCGATGCCCTCCCGCGTGCGCTGGATGGTGCTCATCTTCCCACAGGGGGCGGCTCGCGACAACGCGCCGGCCCCTCAGTCCGGGCCCGAGGTGCCGAGATCGGTGGGCCCCCACTGCTGGTCGCCCCGTCGCTTCACCCGGATCCCCCCGGGACCGGCGAGGGTCCCCGGCACGATGGCACCTGCACCGAACCGGGCGCGGATCGCGTCGATCGCGTCGGTGGCGTGGTCCCAGGACGGCGCCTCGACATCGTCGAGGGTCAGCTGTCGGGTGGCCCCGTCGATGAGCTGGCTCACATGGACGCCGAGCAACCGGACCCCAGCGGATGGATCGATGCGATGGAGCAGCTCCGAGGCGGCGCGCACGACGTCGGGACCGGTGTCGACCGCCGAGGGGAGCGTGATCGAGCGGGTGATCGTCCGGAAGTCGTGGAAGCGCACCTTGATCGACACCGTCCGACCTGCCATCCCGGCGCCACGCAGGCGAGCGGCCACCGAGTCACCGAGCCGCACCAGCTCCTGGTGCAGGGTGTCGAGGGTGTGATGATCGCGAGCGAAGGTCTCCTCATGGCCGATCGACTTGGCCCGCTGATGCGGGATCACCTCCCGCTCGTCCAGCCCGTGCGCGAGGCGCAGGAGGTGGGCGCCACTCGCGACACCGAGCGCGGCTGCCGCACCCCGCTCGTCGAGGGAGGCGAGGTCGCCAACGGTGAACACCCCGATGCGCTGGAGCTTCTCGAGCGTCTTGGGGCCCACGCCCCAGAGGGCCTGCACCGGAAGGGGGTGCAGGAAGGCCAGGATCTTGTCTGGGGCGACCACCTTCACGCCCAGCCCGGGTTCCGGGCCTCGGCGTCCGACACGAGGCTTGGCCGCCTCCGATGCCAGCTTGGCGACGAACTTCGACGGCGCCACGCCGACAGAGCACGTCAGCTGCTCCTGCTCGAGGATCGTCGCCCGGATCGCGGCGGCGATAGTCGGGCCGTCGCCATGGAGACGGCGACTCCCCGAGACGTCGAGGAAGGCCTCGTCGAGGGAGAGCGCCTCCACGAGCGGAGTGAACGAGCCGAAGATCGTCATGATCGCCTTGCTCACCTCGGCGTAGTGATCGTGGTCGCCGCTGACGAAGATCGCGTGCGGACAAAGGCGCTGTGCCTGCACGGACGACATCGCTGAGTGGATGCCGAACACGCGAGCTTCGTAGCTGGCGGCCGCCACCACCCCGCGGGCCCCCGGGGCGCCGACGATCACCGGCTTGCCTCGCAGGTCTGGGTTCCGTCGTTGCTCGACCGACGCGTAGAACGCGTCCATGTCGACGTGGAGGATCGTGCGGGTGGCCCGCTCGGTCATGGGCTCGCTCGGGTGATCACCAGATGGCCGGGGTCGGAGCCCGCGACGTGGAAGCCGTAGGGACGAGGATCCTGATGGTCCCATCGCTCGGCGAGCCACTCGCCGAGCGGCTCGCACACCCAGGGGTGCCCTCCGTCGACGAGCCCACCACACGTGTCGACATCGACGAAGCGGGCGTCCACCACGATCCCGTCCGGGTCGTCGACGTGCAGGTCCCCCTCGTAGGTGAGCGCGAGGTGGGCCTCCACCCGCAGGCGCCAGCCGAGATCTGGTGCTTCACACCGCACCTCGTAGATCGGTCCGACCCACTCGGTGACGCGGAGCCCGGTCTCCTCTTCGACCTCCCTGGTGAGGCCCTCGAGGAGCGACTCGCCGTCGTCGATCACCCCACCGGGTGGCGTCCAGTCGTGACTGCCGTTGCGTCGCCGGTTCTGGACGAGGAGCACGCCGTCGTCGCTCAGGATGAGCGCTCCTCCCACGACCCAATCACGCATGTCGCAATCCTCGCGCGGGCCGGCCGGGTGGGCTCAGCGCAGGCGGAGCCGGACCTGGCGGACCTCGTGATCAGGGCCCTTGCCGAGGATCAGGTCCGCGCGGGAGCGGCTCGGCAGGATGTTGGACTGGAGGTTCGGGCGGTTGATCGCGGCCCAGATGCTGCGAGCCGTGGCTTCGAGCTCGGCATCGGAGAAGCTCGCGAAGTGACGGAAGAACGAGGTCTCGTCGTTGAAGGCCGTCTCCCGGAGCGCGAAGAAGCGCTCGACGTACCAGCGCTCGATGTCCGCCTCGGCAGCATCCACGTAGATCGAGAAGTCGAACCAGTCAGACACGAACCGTGCCTCGTCCCCGGCCGACACGCCCGTCTGGAGCACGTTGAGGCCCTCCAGGATCACGATGTCGGGTTGGCGCAGCACCTGCTCGTCGCCGTCGACGATGTCGTACACGACGTGGGAGTACACAGGGGCGCGCACCTCGGGCTCACCGCGCTTGATCTCCTCGAGGAAGCGGATGAGCCGCCGCACGTCGTAGCTCTCGGGGAAGCCCTTGCGCTCCATGAGCCCGCGCTGCTCGAGCACCCGGTTGGGTCTCAGGAAGCCGTCGGTGGTCACGAGGTCGACGCGGGGGTGGTCGGGCCAGCGGGCGAGCAGGGCCTGCAAGACACGGGCCGTGGTGCTCTTGCCCACCGCCACGCTGCCGCCGAGCCCGATGATGAACGGCACGCGCCGGAGAGGCCGGCCGAGGAACGTGTCCGTGCTGCGCACGAGCTCCTGCGTGGCCGAGATCCGAAGGTTCAAGAGCCGAGACAGCGGCAGGTAGACGTCAGTGACCTCGTCGAGGTCGAGGCGCTCGTTGAGGCCGCGCAACGCCGCGAGGTCCTGCGCCGCGAGCGACAACGGGGTGTTGTCCCGCAGCCTGGCCCACTCGTCGCGATCAAAGGTGCGGTAGCCGGGCCACGCCTCGTCGGTCACGGGCGGTCACGCTATGCAGGGCCTGCGGGTCGCCCCAACCTGGCTCGTCTCCCTACGCTGGTCGCGCCATGGACGAACCGCCGAACCAGGACTACGCCCCCACCTCCCTCCCCTCGCTCGGTGCTCGCATCCTCGCCTTCTCCGCGATCCTCCTCGGAGGGCTGTTCGGGGGCCTCATCGGCTACGGGTTCACCGACCTCCAGTGCGACGGTGGTTGCGCCACCAGCGCGGGCATCGTCGGGATCGTCGGAGCGATCATCGGTGCCGTGGGCGTGGGGATCGTCGCCGTGCTCGCCCTGCGAGCCATGGGCGAGTGGCGCACGATCCAGCACCGCGACGACGACCGACGACCCCAGTGAGCCGACTCGACGACGTGGGGGATGTCGACGGCTGGCGCTGCTGGCTGTGCGACGAGCCGGTCGATCGTGCGATGTCCGTGAACGACGCGCGGGGACCGAGCATCGACTCATGCACGACCAAGGCCAAGGCGAAGGTCAAGGCCAGGAACGGCGTGGTCGCGCAAGAGCGCCTCGCGCACCGGGCGTGCAACACCGGCAAGGGGGCCACGGCACCGATCGTTCCGTGGCCTGATCACCTCTTTGTGGTCGACCCCACCGCCATCCTCGCCAGCGTGGAGCGCCTCGAGCGCAAGGGCGGACGCGAGGTGATGGCCCGGTGCCCGACCCAGCAAGATGCCGATCAGGCCGCCCGGTGGCTGGTCGACCGGATCTCGCGGCTGCAGCCTGGCCTGGTCGTCACCGCCGAGGTCGAGCCCGGCGGCGGCCAGTTCATGCTCGTGCTGCGCGCCCGGTCGTGATGACCACCTGACGCGCAAAGGTCGCCTCGCCGTCGACGACGTCGACGTCGTCACACCGAACGACGCCATTGGGGCACCCGGGTGCCAGCACCACCGGGCTGGTGCGGCTCGCACCCTTTCTGCCCACCCGGGCCCGGGGGGACGATGCGAGCGTGACCATCACCACCGCGGAACTCCTCGACGGGCGCCATGGGACCACCACGGCACGACCGCGGTCGGGTGTCCTGCACGTCCCCCTACGGCCGGCGGGCGCCGCCCTTGCCCTGTCGGGCCTGCTCGGGGTGACGACGGTTCCGTTCCACCCCAGCATCCTCGGTGATCGTGAGATTGCGGCGATCGTGCGTGACACATCCGCCTGGGGGCTGATCCATGCCGCGGCCGCCTTCGCGGCGATCCTCTGGATCTTCGGTGCCGTGGGAATCGTCGCCCTCCACGGTGGGCGCCTGCACCGACTCGGCCAGCTCGCTCTGGCGGCAACCGTGGTCGGCAGCGCCACCGTGGCGTGCGTGATGTTTGCCGAGGCCGCGTTCCCGCCGGTCGCGCGCGACGCGCCGGCGCTGCTGGACCTGCCGGGCCCGCTGCTCGGCTCACCACTGCTCGCGGTGCTGGCGGCCCCCGCAACCGGGTTTCCGATCGGCCTCACGATGCTGGGTGTTGCGGTCGCCCGCGCCCGTCTCTACCGGGGACCTGGCATCGCGCTCGCGGCGAGCGCCATCGCCTTCATCGTCCTCGAGGGAGCCTTCGTCCCGGTGCTGGGCGTGCTCTCGACGCTCGCACTCGGTGGCACGCAGATGTGGTGGGGTTGGCTGCTGTGGCACGCCGGCGGAGAGCAGGTCGACTGACCCACGGCGGGCTCAGCTCAAACGGAGCCGGCGGAACGCCTCCGCGTGGACGAGCCCGACGCGCTGTCCCTCCTCCGCGGCTCGGTGCTGGAGCAGCTCGGCGACCACCGCGGGATCGC
>JBQTKH010000144.1:0-2725 GCA_052386335.1 Microthrixaceae bacterium | reverse complement strand
ACCGCGTCGTGGGTGGGCTTCGCCGGCCGACCTGGGCGACCCTGGTGACGCTGATCTACGGCGGCTCGATCGCGCTCGGGATCTGGTTCATCGCCGATCGGACCTTCTTCGCCACGGCCGACGGGATGTCCATCGGCAACGTCAACAACCTTGGCGACCTGCCCTACCACGTCCAGATCAGCGCGAGCTTCGCGTACGGCCAGAACTTCCCGCCGGAGAACCCGGTCTTCGCGGGGAGCGGGTTCTCGTACCACTACATCGCCGACTTCCTGGCGGCCGCGTTCGTGGCCTCCGGTGCGACGCTCATCGAGGCGATGCTCATCGTCAACCTGGCCCTGGGCACGAGCCTGCTCGTCCTGATCCATCGCTGGGCCCGCGAGTTGACCGGCAACGCCGTCGCGGCTCGGTTGGCGCCCCTCCTGCTCGCGCTCAGTGGCGGGCTGGGCTGGCTGAAGCTGCTCGTCGAGGCCCGCCTTCGCGAGCAGGGCCTGATCGAGGCGTTCATCGCGACCGACACCCGCTACACGATCGAGGACGGGCTGTACCGGTTCGGCAACGCCGTGACCACGCTCCTGATCCCGCAGCGGGGGCTGCTCCTCGGGATGGGCCTCGCGGTGATCGTGTTCGCGCTCCTCTGGCGTCAGCTCGACGAACGCGTGCCCGACGACGGGCCACGCTGGCGGCCGCTGCTCGGCGGTCCGCGCATGCTCGTTGCCGGCGTGCTCACCGGCATCCTGCCGATGGTCCACGCACACACGTTTGCCGTCGTCCTTGGCACCGCCTTCTTCCTCGGCCTCGTCTTCACCCAGTGGCGGAACGGCCGATGGCGCGCCTGGGCGGTCTACGTGGTCGCGACGTTGGCGCTGGCGCTCCCCCTCCTGGTCTGGACGGCCCGTGGGAGCCAGGCCAGCTTCTCGGCGTTCTTCGGTCTCGAGCTCGGCTGGGACCACGGCGACCACGATCCGCTCTGGTTCTGGTTGACCAACACGGGCGTCTTCATCCCGCTCGTCGTGGTCGCGTACGCGTGGCAGGGTCGCCGGCCGTTGCCCCGCAAGCTGCTCCTCTACTCGATGCCGTTCCTGGTCTGGTTCGTCGCGCCGAACTTCTTCCGCCTCGCGCCCTGGTTGTGGGACAACATCAAGGTCCTGACCTACTGGTGGCTGGGTTCGGTGCCGATCGTCGCGCTCGTCCTGGCGAGGCTGTGGGCGAGCCGGCCCGTCGCCAAGGTGGGCGCCGTCGTCCTCGCGATCGTCCTGATGGCCGCGGGCGGCCTCGATATCCTGCGCGCCTCGGTGGGCACCGCGTACCAGGAATTCGATCGTGACGGGGTCGCCTTTGCCGAGCTGATCCGCGAGCAGACGCCACCGACGGCCGTCATCCTCACCACGCCCACCTACAATACGCCGGTGTTCCTGACCGGCCGGCGGGTGTTCATGGGATACGCCGGGTTCCTGTGGGCCAACGGCCTGCCGTACGTGGAACGCGAACAGGACCTTCGAGCCATCTACGCAGGCGAAGCGAGCGCCGAGGATCTCCTGGCGCGCTCGGGCATCTCGTACATCGTGCTCGGCCCCCAGGAACGACGCGACGTGGCACCGAACGATGCCTTCCTGGCGCGCTTCCCCGTCGTCATCGAAGTAGGCGAGTACCGGCTCCTTGAAGTCACGCAGAGGTAGACGACCGAGGCCCCGCTCCGACGCCACGAGGGTCGGGTCGGACGCCCAGGCTCCGAGCGCGCAGACCGTGGCCGGTGGCACGTCACCGGCTGCAGGCGGCACGTCACCGAAGGCCGAGCCTCGTCAACCCTCGGCGCAACCGGGCGAACCCCGGACGCCCGAGCCGGACCTGTTCGATCGGTGGTTCGTACCCGTTGCGCTCGGGATCCTCTTCGTCGCCGCCGCGCTGCGGTTGCCCGAGCTCGCGCTCAACCCGTTCCACCACGACGAGGGTGTGAACGGCTTCTTCACCACGAACCTGGTGCGCGACGGGATCTACCGCTACGACCCGGCGAACTACCACGGCCCCAGCCTGTACTACTTCGCGCTCGTTTCGGAGATCCTGCTCGGGCTCACGACCGAGGCGATGCGGCTGGTGCCGGCCGTCTTCGGGATCGTCCTGGTGGGGCTGGTCTTCCCGCTCCGCCGCTACCTGGGCTCGATCGCGGTCCTGGTCGCCGGCGCGTTGCTGGCCGTGTCGCCGGGAGCCGTCTACGTCTCGCGGTACTTCATCCACGAGACGCTCGTGGTGGCCTTCACGATCGCCCTGGTGACCTCCGTGGTCCTCTACCTGGACCGGCGCGAGTCGAAGTACCTCCTTGCCGCGTCCGTGGCCGCCGCCCTCCTCTTCACCACGAAGGAGACGGCCGTGATCACGGTGGGCGTGCTCCTCATCGCCGTGGGTGCCGCAAACATGTACCTGCGCCTCCGGTCCGGGCAGGGGTTCGGGCGAACCGAGGCAGCGGACCGTCGTCGCCCCACGGCCAGGGCGGCGTCTCGGGCCGAATCGGTCTGGATCAATGGGGTCGAGTACCGACCCGCCAGATCCGAGGCAAGCAGAAGCAACCGATCCGGGGCCACGCTCTCCATCCCTGGCGAACAGGTCGCCGGTGCGGCCGTGGTGTTCCTGGTGATCTACATCCTGCTGTTCTCGTCCTTCTTCACGAACTTCCCGGTGGGGCTCGCGGACTCTCTGGCGGCCTACGTGTTCTGGTTCCAGCACGGCGATG
>JBQTKH010000143.1:0-14359 GCA_052386335.1 Microthrixaceae bacterium | reverse complement strand
GGCAGGCGCACGCGGCGCGCTCATCCCCGTGACCGACCCGCGGACGGGCGCGGTGGCCGAGGTCGAGATCGTCGACGGCACCGTGCGGGTGCGCGTGCAGGCCGGCGAGGTGCTCGACGAGGTCGTGCTCCGCTCCTACTGCATCGGGGCCGCTCACATGGCGCTGTCGAGGATGAGCTCTGAGGGCGTGGCTGTGGACGAACGGGGCACCGTGCACGACCTCACGATCCGGTCCTTCGGCATCCTTCGAGCGGTCGACACCCCGCCGATCGAGGTGGAGCTCAGCCCCGGCGGCGGGCCGGCGATCCGCGGGAGCGACGCCGTGTTCGCCGCGGTGGCCGCCGCGGCCTGGCTCCATGCCGGCTGCCCGCCGGACTGGCCCACGGGCACGCGGTGGCGTTGAGCCGCGGACTCCCGCGCCGCACGCGAGACTCATCGCCATGTCCAAGCCCGTCGGCCCTTACACCCCCATCGTGCGCGCCGGGGAGTGGCTCGTCGTGTCCGGTCAGGTCGGGATCCTCGACGGCAAGCTCGTCGGTGGTGGCCTCGAAGCGGAGCTGCGGCAGGCGGTGGCCAACCTGGCGGGCCTCCTCGAGGGCGCGGGGGCATCCCTGGCGACGGTCACGAAGACCACCGTGTTCCTCCGGCACCTGGGTGCCGACTACGCCCGGATGAACGAGGTGTACATGGAGCTCTTCGGCGACCACCGCCCGGCCCGCTCAGCCATCGGGGTGGCCGAGCTGCCGCTCGGCGCGCTCGTGGAGCTGGAAGCCTGGGCACACGTCGGGGCAGGATGAGCCGATGGTCGGCACTCTGATCTTCCTTGTGATCCTGCTCGTCGTGATCCCCGTATCGGTCGCGATGAGCGGCGCCGTGGTCGCCGGCATCCTCGGCTGGAGCCTCAAGGACAACGGCGAGCAGACCCACGAGGGCAGCGAGCTCATCGACCTGAGCTGACGAGCCTGGTCAGCCGAACCGCTCGCTCAGTGGTGGACCGCGCAGGTCAGGGCCGGCGGTGGTGCCGATCAGACACCCCAGCGCGACTGCCCGAAGCGGTAGCCGACGCTGCGCACGGTCTGGATGAGGTTCGCCTGCTCCTCGCCGAGCTTCGCCCGGAGCCGTCGGATGTGGACGTCGACCGTGCGGGCCCCGCCGTAGTACTCGTAGCCCCACACACGCGACAGCAACGTCTCGCGGGTGAACACCTTGCCCGGATGCGAGGCGAGGAACTTGAGCAGCTCGTACTCCATGTAGGTGAGGTCGAGCGGCTTGCCGGAGATGGCGGCCTGGTAGGTCTCGAGGTTGAGGACCAGCGAGCCGTATTCCACAAGCTCCGGACGAGTGCCTGTGCCGGTGCGCCAGAAGAGGTGCTTCATGCGCGCCTCGAGCTCGCGGGGTTGGAACGGGTAGAGGCAGAAGTCGTCGAAGAGGTCGTCGCGCAGCTCGAGGTCGGCGAGCTGCCCGCCCGAGACCAGCAGGAGGAGCGGCTCGAGGGGGACGTCACGCTTGCGCAGGGCGCGGCAGAGAGCGAACGCGCCTTCCGGGTCGACCGCCGCCACGACGACCGCGCCTGACCACCCGTCTTCGGGTTCGGCGCTGTCGACGACGGATTCGCTGGACACGCCCTTCCACGGGTAGCCCGCGAGGTCGAGCGACTGCGCGAGCTCCGGCGGCACGGGATCGGGGTAGACGAGCAGAGGTTCCATGGTGGTGGCGAGGATCACAGCCTCGGCAGGTACCGATCGAGCTCGAACTGCGTGACGTGGGTCTTGTACTCCTGCCACTCGGCGCGCTTGTTGCGGATGAACCACTCGAAGACGTGCTCGCCAAGTGCTTCAGCGACCAGCTCGGAGCGCTCCATCTCGTCGAGCGCCTCGGCAAGGGAGCCGGGCAGCACGCCGATCCCCTCTGCGAGCCGCTCCTCCTCGGTGAGCTGATAGAGGTTGGCGGAGGTCTCCGGCGGGAGCTCGTAACCCTCCTCCACGCCCTTCAGGCCGGCGGCGAGGACGACCGAGAAGGCCAGGTACGGGTTGCAGGAGGGGTCGGGGGCGCGGAACTCGATGCGCGCCGAGTCGGCCTTGCCCGACTTGATGGGCGGCACGTTCACTACGACCGAGCGGTTGTTGCGCGCCCACGACACGTAGACCGGCGCCTCGAAGCCGACGACGAGCCGCTTGTACGAGTTGACCCACTGGTTCGTGACCGCCGCGATCTCGCGGGAGTGGTGGAGCACCCCGGCGATGAACCCGCGGGCCACCTTCGACAGGTTGCGCTCGTCACCCGGGTCGTAGAAGGCGTTGGTGTCGCCTTCGAAGAGCGAGAAGTGCGTGTGCATCCCCGACCCCTGCACCGCGGCGAGGGGCTTGGGCATGAAGGTTGCGTGCACCCCCGCCTCGAGCGCCACCTCGCGCACCACGAGCCGGAACGTCATGACGTTGTCGGCCATGGTGAGCGCATCGGTGTAGCGCAGGTCGATCTCGTGCTGGCTGGGGGCGTCCTCGTGATGGCTGTACTCCACGGGGATGCCCATGGACTCGAGGGTGTGGATGGTGCGCTGCCGGAGGTCGGAAGCCACATCCGCGGTGGTCAGGTCGAAGTACGACGCCTGGTCGAGCGGCCGCGGGGGCTTCGACGGGTCACCGTCCGCGAAGTAGAAGAACTCCATCTCAGGCGCGGCGTAGAAGCTGAAGCCGCGCTCGCGGGCCTTGTCGAGGTTGCGGCGCAGCACCTGGCGAGGATCACCCTCGAACGGCGTGCCATCGAGGCTCTTGATGTCGCAGAACATGCGAGCCGACGTGCCGTAGGTGTCGGCCCACGGCAGCAGCTCGAAGCTGTTCGGATCCGGTCGGGCCAGGACGTCGCTCTCCTGCACCCGACTGAAGCCGTCGATCGCCGAGCCGTCGAAGCGCATGCCCTCGTCGAAGGCGCCCTCCAGCTCGACCGGGGAGATGGCAAACGACTTGAGCTGACCGAGCACGTCGGTGAACCAGAGCCGGATCAACCGGACCCCTCGCTCTTCGACGGTGCGCAGCACGTAGTCACGCTGACGTTCCATGGTGGGCCCAATGATGGCAGGCTCCCCCCACCGAGCACACCTGGCTTGCTCCCTGGTTCACATAGCGTTCACACTCGGGAAAACGTCGGGTAACTGCCCGCTGCAAGCGTGTCACCTCAGGTTCCCGGAGTTCGTTCGGGAGGCCACCGTCCCACCCACCCCTCCGCGTGCGGAGAAAGGATCCCCCGATGGCGTACAAGGCTGAGTACATCTGGGTCGACGGCACCACGCCGACGGCCAAGCTGCGCTCGAAGACGAAGATCGTTGCGGACGGAACCACCGAGCTGCCCATCTGGGGCTTCGACGGCTCCTCCACGAACCAAGCGCCCGGCGACAAGTCGGACTGCGTGCTGAAGCCGGTGTTCACCTGTCCCGACCCGATCCGGGGCGGCAACAACGTGCTCGTCATGTGCGAGGTGCTCTACATCGACATGACCCCGCACAAGACGAACACCCGCGCCAAGTGCGCCGCGGTGGCCGCCAAGTACGCCGACCAGGAGAGCATCTTCGGCATCGAGCAGGAGTACACGTTCTTCAAGGACGGTCGTCCGTACGGCTTCCCGTTCGGCGGCTTCCCGGCCCCCCAAGGCGGCTACTACTGCGGCGTCGGCGACGACGAGGTCTACGGCCGTGACGTCGTCGAGGCCCACATGGATGCCTGCCTGTCGGCAGGGCTGCACCTCTCGGGCATCAACGCCGAGGTGATGCCCGGCCAGTGGGAGTTCCAGATCGGACCTGTCGGTGCTCCGCAGGTGGCCGACGAGCTCTGGGTCGCCCGCTGGCTGCTCTACCGCATCGCGGAGGACTTCGGCGTGTCGGCGACGCTCGACCCGAAGCCCGTGAAGGGCGACTGGAACGGCGCTGGTGCGCACACCAACTTCTCCACCAAGGCGATGCGTGAGGGCTATGAGCCAATCATCACGGCATGCGAGTCGCTCGGAAAGCGCGTCGAGGAGCACATCGAGCTCTACGGCCACGGCATCGAGGATCGCCTCACCGGCCAGCACGAGACGGCGCCGTACAACGAGTACAGCTATGGCGTCTCGAACCGCGGTGCGTCGGTCCGCATCCCGTGGCAGGTCGAGGTGGAGCAGAAGGGCTACATCGAGGATCGTCGCCCGAACGCCAACTGTGATCCGTACGAGGTCACGATGATCATCATCGACACGATCTGCAGCGCCCTGGCGTAGTCGATCGCGGTGGTCTGGTGATGGAGGCGCCCCGGCGAGGGCGCCTCCATCGCGCAGGGGCAGTACCGTCGGCCCATGGGGAACAACGACGGCGGTCTGGCTGCCGCGGCGCGCCGGTCAGAGCACTCGTCGCTCTGGCGGCGCACGCCCTACGACGTGCATGACTGGTTCGACGCCGGTGCGCTCACCGAGGCGCGGGCCTACGCCCGGCCCCTCAACCGGCTCCGCTTCGCCGCCTCGCTGATCACCGTGGCCGTCACGGTCGGGTTCATTGTCCTCGACCTCGGGGCGCGGGTGGTCGACGCGCTTGGAATCGAGGACGCGGGCTGGGCCCTCCAGCTGGTCGCGGTGCTGGCCGTGTACTTCCTCGTCAGCCTGGTGTTCGAGCCCTGGATCAGCGCCTACGTGGCGCTTGTCTACGACAAGCGCCACGGCCTGAGCACCCAGACCGTGCCGGGCTTCGTCGGCGATCAGCTCAAGGGCACGGTCATCGGCATGATCCTGCTGAGCCTCCTCCTGATCCCCGTCGTGGCGATCATCCACGCCGTCGAGGACTGGTGGCTGTGGGCATGGGCCGCCTTCATGGGCTTCCAGGTCGCCGCCGCGCTGCTCTATCCGGTGGTGATCATGCCGCGCTTCAACAAGTTCGTCCCGCTCCCCGACGGTGACCTGCGCACCCGGATCGAGGCGGTCGCGGAGCGAGCCGGCGAGCAGATCTCCGGCGTGTTCACCATGGACGCCAGCAAGCGCACTCGACGCGACAACGCGTTCGTCGCCGGGTTCGGTCCCACCAAGCGCGTCGTGATCTTCGACACGATGCTCGAGCACCCGCCCGAGCTCATCGAGCAAGTCGTCGCCCACGAGATCGGCCACTACCGCTTGAAGCACATCCCGAAGTCGATCGTGTTCATCGCCGTGGTGATGCTCGGCGTATTCGTTTTCCTCCAGTGGTTCACCACGTGGGACTGGGCCCTCGAACAGGCTGGTGTGGCCTCGATCGGCGACCCTCGGGGTGTCGTGCTGCTCCTCTTCGGCCTCGGCCTCGGGTTCAAGGCCACGGGTTGGATCATGTCGTGGTACTCCCGCGCCAAGGAGCGCCAGGCCGACTTGGAGGCGCTCGAGCTCCTCGGTGACGCGCCTGCGTTCATCGACGTGTGGCGGCGCATGGCCCCGAAGAACAAGGCGGAGCTCGAGACGGCCTGGTGGAAGCGCATCGAGGCAAGCCACCCGGAGATCGCGGAGCGGATGGCATTCGGCGCCGACTGGCAGCGCCGCAACCCGAACGTCACCCCCGTGACCTAGGCCACTAGCGTCTCCCCCGGTCGATCCGGGGAGGGTTCGTGGAAGATCGCACGCCGAACGAGGTGCTGGAGCTGGTCGCGTCGGAGGGGGTCGAGTTCGTCGACCTGCGGTTCTGCGATCTGCCCGGGGTGATGCAGCACGTGTCGATCCCGGCCAACGTGCTCGACGAGGGCCAGTTCGAGGACGGCCATGCCTTCGACGGCTCGTCGGTGCGGGGGTTCAAGGAGATCCAGGAATCGGACATGGTCCTGATCGCCGATCCCAGCACGGCCTACCTGGATCCGTTCCGCACCCGGAAGACGCTCGTGATGCACTGCTATGTGGCCGACCCGGTCACCGGCGAGCGCTACAGCCGCGACCCTCGCTACGTCGCCCAGAAGGCGCAGGAGCACCTCTTCTCCACGGGCGTGGCCGACACCGCGTACTTCGGGCCGGAGCCGGAGTTCTTCATCTTCGACGACGTGCGCTTCGAGACGAAGCCCAACAGCAGCTTCTACCGGGTGGACTCCGTCGAGGGGCAGTGGAACACCGGCACCGACGAAGGGCCCAACCTCGCGTACAAGCCACGCACCAAGGAGGGGTACTTCCCCACCCCGCCGATGGACCACTACCAGGACCTGCGGTCCGACATGGCGTCCGCGCTGCACGAGGTGGGCATCGCCACCGAGCTCCACCACCACGAGGTGGCTTCGGGAGGTCAGGGCGAGATCGGCATCCGGTTCGACACGCTGCTCGCGATGGCCGACAAGCTGATGACCTTCAAGTACGTCTTGAAGAACGTGGCGTGGCAAGCGGGCAAGAGCCTCACGTTCATGCCGAAGCCGATCTTCGAGGACAACGGCTCGGGCATGCACACCCACCAGTCGCTCTGGAAGGGCGGCGAGCCGCTCTTCTACGACGAGGCCGGCTACGCGGGCCTGTCGGATCTGGCCCGCTGGTACATCGGCGGGCTGCTCCACCACGCCCACGCCGTCATCGCGTTCACGAACCCCACCACGAACAGCTTCAAGCGGCTCGTGCCGGGCTACGAGGCGCCGGTGAACCTCGTCTACAGCCAGCGCAACCGGTCAGCGGCGTGTCGCATCCCGCTGGGCCAGCGCAGCCCCAAGGCGAAGCGGGTGGAGTTCCGCTGCCCCGACTCCACGTCGAACCCGTACCTCGCCTTCTCGGCGATGATGCTCGCCGGCCTCGACGGGATCGCCAACCGCATCGAGCCGCCCACCCCGATGGACAAGGACCTCTACGACCTCCCACCCGAGGAGCTCGCCCAGGTGCCCCAAGTGCCCGGCTCGCTCGAGCAGGCCCTCGACGCGCTCGAGGCCGACAACGACTTCCTCCGCGTCGGCGACGTCTTCACCGAGGACCTCATCGACACGTGGATCCACTACAAGCGATCCAACGAGGTCGACGCCCTCCGCCTCCGCCCCCACCCCTACGAGTTCACCCTGTACTACGACATCTGACGAGCAGGCGCCCTGATTTGGGGGAACAGGGGTCATAAGGCTCGTTGGGCCGTCGTGGGGCCGTCGGACTGGCGCGCAGACAGGGTCTTCGCGCGGTCTTCCCGGGCACCGGCGGCACCTGGGTCAACGATGCCACCGGTCTGGGCGTCGCACCCCAAGCATTGGTGTCGGCCTCCTCTACGAGCTTCCCGGTATGTCGTCGGGATCGTCGTCGCTGCTGTGGGGGTGGTTGTACTTCCAGCGGTTATGGTAGCCGCAGCCGCCTTGGCCGTTGTCCTGGGTGGTCTCGCCACCCTTGGAGGCGTCGTGGATGTGGTCGATCTGGAGGCGTTCGGGGACGTCGTTGCAGCTGGGGTGGAAGCAGGTGCGGTCGCGCACTTCGATCGCCCGGCGCAGGGCGCCGGTGAAGAACCGGCGACGCACCCCGACATCGATCACGCGGGAGGGTCCGTCGAACACGATGCGCTCGAGCTCAGCGTCGGTGAGGTGCCGGGCCGCAGTGCCCGGCGTGATCGGGTTGCGATTGAAGAGCTCGAGGACGGGCCCGGTGAGCGTGTCGAGACCGACGACCACGGTGAACAGGGGTGCCGGGCGGCGACCGCCAACCGGGGCGGTGCGGGCACGGGTGGCCATCTCGACGAGCGCGTCGGCGCGGCGTTGGGCCCCGGTGCGGTCGAGCTCCAGGATGAGCGGGGCGCGGCCGAGGCGCTCCTTGGCGGCAGCCCAGTCGGCCTCGAAGAGCTCGCGTTCGATGAGGCGCAGCGTCGAGTCGACGATCTCACCGGAGATCGGGTCGAGCGTCATGCGTCCGAACCACATGCCACCGAAGCTCTGCGAGAGGTGCAGCTCCCGGGCGTTGCGGTCGTCGTCGGCACCCTGTTCGGCACCATCGGGATCGACGACCATCTCGAAGAGGTCACAGGCCCGCTTGAAGTGCCCGAACCAGCTGTCGCGTGCGATGTCGAGGAGGGTCTTGTGCTCGCGGTCGAACACCTCGGCGGTGCGCGCGGTGCGAGCACCGAGCAGGGTGGTGACATGGGCCCGGTCGATCGCACCGTCGGCCCAGGCCGCTTCGACCGCGGGCAGGGTGCGCATCGCCGTTGCGTGACGCAGCCGCTGGCGGGCCACACCGATCGGGAGGTGCTGGCGCCAGGCCAACCAGGCAGCACCGGTCTTGGCGCCCGACGCTCGCCAGGCACCCTGCGCGTCCCAACGCGACAGCACCCGGGCTTCGGCAGCATCCAGGCCCCCGCGCAACCGTTGCAGGGTGAGCACCGCATCGGAGAGCGAGTCGTCGCCGAGGCCGTCGAGATCGACAGCGCGCAGCTCCGCGAGCAGCGCGCCAGCCCGGGCGAGCACGTCGGCAACATCAGTAGCCATCGCAGTCCTCCTCCGGGTCGGGCCGCCACCACGAGGGGTAGCGCAGTCGCTCACGGTTGCGGGGACCATCACCTCGGTACCGAAGGGGAAGCCCCAAGTATAGCGAACTGACGTTCGTCGTCAACCCCGATTCGAGAAGCTTCTTCCCGTGATGGCTGCCTGTATGGCCCCAGGACCGCCCCGTCCCTCGACCGTCGCCACTACGTAGCCAGCTCGCCGAGCCTGTCACGACGATGGCGCTGCGGCCCGACGATCTCGTGACACCTCCAACCTCGATGCGTGCATCGACGACACGGGTCTCCAGGCTGCGCGGGGTCGGGGAGGCCAACCTCGCTCGGTGGGACGGGGCGCTGGGCGAACCAGCCGACACCCGCGGCCGACAGCACGCGGCGGTCACTCGCCTTTGCGCCTTCGCCGACGTGTTCCTCACCGCGCCCGAGCACCACCCGCACGAGTTCCCGCTGCAGCAAGAGCTCCTCGCCGACCACGCCGCCGACTATGTGCTGGTCGGTGTTCCCGACCGGGACGAGCGACTGGCTGCCCTCGACCGAGCCCGGGCCTTCGCCTCCCTGGCCCCTACCGCCGCCTGAGCCGCCCCGACGCCGTGTCAAGAAGCGCTGCTTCTCATCCCGGCCGGCCAGCCGGTGGTCCCGTCGACGACGGCGTCGCGCGCGATGTGTCGAGGTCGGCGACCGGTCGCAGATCCACGACCGTTCCGTCCTGGTGGTTGGCGCTACCGGTTCGGCACCCATCGCGTTGTCCATACATCGCGCCGTCGGCACGCTGGATGAGATCCTCGAGACGGTCATCAGCATCGAGCTGCGCGATCCCGGCCGTGACGGATGCACCCCGGGTGGCCCCGAGGTCGGCGTTGACCGACGCGAACCGCTTCGTCGCCTCCGCCGCCCCGACGTCGAGCAGGCCGCACAAGAACTCGTCGCCTCCGTACCGTACGACCAGGTCGTAGGAGCGGACATGGCCCCGGATCGTCTCAACGACCTGACGCAGGAGCTGGTCACCCGCGGTGTGTCCGAGCGAGTCGTTCGTCGCCTTGAGCCCATCGACGTCGACGAACGCGAGCACGAAGGGCTCCTGGGTCCTCTTGGCCCTGGAGATCTCCCGGTCCAGCTCGACGAGGCCTGGCTCTCGTCGATGGGCGCCGGTGAGCTCGTCGAAGAGAACGAGGTCCCGCTCGCGGGCCGACACGGCCCGGTCTGCGGACGCCGCCTCGCGGTCGTCTCCGGCGTGCACACGCGCGCTGGCGCCTGCCTGGCGATCTCGTTTGGCGGCGGCTCGGTCCGCGATCGCCTCTGGGTCGAACCTGTGGTCGGCGCGGTCTCGAGCGTCGGCCCGCTCGTCACGAGCCTCCGCTCGCTCGTCACGCGCGGCAGATGCCTCGTCATGACCCTCAGACGTGCGGTCTCGCTCCTCGGCAGTCCTGTCTCGGTCGGAGTCGGACACCTGGGGCCATTCTTCCGCATTGTCCTGCACCACTGTGGGCTCGCCCGACGGGTTCATCGGTTGAACCTTTCACCGCGAGCCCTGCTCTAAACGTCGCTCGCCCACGAGTGACACGATGGGCGAGATGACGGGAGCGCTTGCGGATCACCGGCGGCGTCAGTCCAACCACATCGTGTCCGCCGCGCTGGTGATCGCAGCACTCGCGGCTGGGTGCGGGGATACCGGCGGCGGGAAGCCCCTCGACGTTGCCACCTCGCCCCGGATCGAGATCGTCGGGACGGAGATGGCCTTCACGCCTGACACCGTCGCGGTGCTGGCGGGGAACGTGGAGGTGATCTTCACGAACGAGGGGCAGGTGTACCACGACCTGCGCATCGGTGAGGTGCCCTTCATCGCCGAGGCAGCATCGGGTGAGCGCGACGAGGCAAGCGTCTTCCTCGAGCCCGGCACCTACGAGCTCTTCTGCTCCATCCCCGGCCACAGTGAGGCTGGCATGGTCGGGGTGCTCGAGGTCCGCGAGCCCTGACCGCTCACGACCCCGCAGACGACCGAGGTCGTTGTACCGGCGCGCCCCAGGACTGGAGGGCGGCCATGTAGTTGGCCCGCTCGAACCCGGCCGCGTCGCCCGAGGTCACCTGCGTGGCACTGCCCCGCAGCTGGGTCACCGACGTGTAGTCGTGCGCCTCCATCCACGACTCCAGCTCTGCCTGCACGGTGCGGAGGTGACCCACGCCGTGCTGCAGAAGGGCGGACGTGAGCATGGCCACGTCGGCGCCAACCATGAGGGCCTTCACGACATCGGTCCCGCCGTGTACCCCCGAGGTGGCCGCCAACGACACCGTCGACGCGAGCTGAGGTCGCAGGATGGCGATCCATCGAAGTGGGAGGCGCAGCTCCCACGGTCGACTCAGCTCGATGCGGTTGACGACGCCGAGGCCATCGAGATCGATGTCGGGTTGGTAGAAGCGGTTGAAGAGCACGAGCCCGTCGGCACCGGCCTCGATCGCCCGGTGCGCGAACGCCGCCATCGACGAGTAGTAGGGGCTGAGCTTCACGGCGAGAGGGATGCCGAGCGACGACCGAACGGCGCGCACGATCTCGAGATCGGTGTCCTCCACGTCCGTGCTGGTGCGCCGGGGATCGGCGGCCACCCGGTAGAGGTTCAGCTCCAACGCGTCAGCCCCCGCCGATTCCAGGAGCGTGGCGTACCTCGACCAGCTCCCAGGGCTCGACGCGTTGAGACTGGCGATCACGGGGACCGACACCTGCTCCTTGATCGTCTCGAGGCGGGCGAGGTAGCGATCACCCACCCCGGCAAACCCCTCGACTGCCGGGAAGTAGTCGTGGGCCTCAGCTAGGTGGCCGACGCCGGACTCCAAGGCACCGGCGAGCGCCAGCTCCTCGTGGAGGACCTCCTCCTCGAACAGCGATGGCAGCACGACGGCCGACGCGCCCGACTCCTCGGCGAGCCGGGCCGTGGACGGGACACCGGTGACGGGCGACGCGGACGCCACGATCGGCGAGGCCAAGTCGAGGCCGAGGTAGCGGGTGCGCAGGTCGATCATCGCTCCTCCTCTAGCCGGTGGCGGAGCACCGGCTCCCGCACGTGGATGCTCGGAACGGTGCGATGCATGTCCGCCAGCTGCTCGTAGTAGCGCCAGCGTTCATCGGCGTCGCCCTGTAGGAGCTCGGCGAGCTCGGCCGCTCGCTGCGGGTCGGTGCGCTGGAGGATGGCAAAGCGTGCCTCAGTGGCCACGAAGTCCCCCACAGGCATCGTTGGCGGGTGCGAGTCGAGCTTGAAGGGCTGACCCTCGTCGATCTCGCTGGGATGGAACCGGTACAGCGGCCAGTAGCCGCTCCTCACGGCATCCTTCTGGTGCGACATCGACGTCGACATGTCGATCCCGTGCGCGATGCAGGTGCTGTAGGCGATGACCAGTGACGGTCCAGGCCAGGCATCGGCCTCGAGGAGCGCCTTGGTGGCCTGCAGGTCGTTGGCCCCGATCGCGATCTTGGCGACGAACACGTTCCCGTAGGCGCGAGCGATCGCACCGAGGTCCTTTTTCCCGGTGCCCTTCCCGGCGGCTGCGAACTTTGCCACGGCACCGCGTGGGGTCGCCTTCGACGCTTGCCCACCGGTGTTGGAGTACACCTCGGTGTCGAGCACCAGGACATTGACGTTCCGACCCGACGACAGCACGTGGTCGAGGCCGCCGAAGCCGATGTCGTACGCCCAGCCGTCGCCGCCAATGAGCCACACGCTCTGGCGCACGAGGTTCCCCGCCACGGCGATGAGACGATCGACATCGCCGCCGCCGTCCGTCCCCAGCGCCACCAGCGCCGCACGAAGGCGCTCCACGTCCGCCCGCTGCTCGCCCACCTCCTGCTCAGTGTCCTGCGGGTTGTCGAGCAGCGTCGCCACGAGAGCTTCGTCGAGCCGTGGTGCCAATCGGGTGAGGAGCGAGCGCGCGTGGCGCCTCTGTGCGTCGATCCCCAGCCGCATGCCGAGGCCGAACTCCGCGTTGTCCTCGAACAGGGAGTTGCTCCAAGCCGGTCCTCGAGCCTCGGCGTTGGTGGACCACGGCGTCGTTGGCAGGTTGGCGCCGTAGATCGAGGAGCACCCGGTGGCGTTGGCCACCAGCATCCGGTCGCCGAAGAGCTGCGTGGCGAGCTTGATGTAGGGCGTCTCTCCGCAACCGGCACAGGCACCGGAGAACTCGAAGAGGGGTTCGAGCACCTGAGAGCCCTTCACCGAGTCATGCGGGAGGAGCGAACGGTCGAGCGGCGGGATGGCCAGGAACGCTTCCCAGCGCTGGCGCTCCACGTCACGGTGCGTGAGCGCCGGTGCCATGTTGATCGCCTTGCGGCCGAGCGCCGTCTTGTCCTTCGCCGGACACACGTCGACGCACACGCCGCAGCCGGTGCAGTCGTCGGGGGCGACCTGGATCGTGAGTCGGTGCCCCGTCAGGTCCTTGGAGCGGAAGTCCTTGCTGAGGAACCCGACGGGAACGTCGGCAAGCGCCTCGGGCGGGAAGACCTTCATGCGGATCGTCGCGTGCGGGCAGACGATGGCGCACTTGCCGCAGTCGATGCAGATATCGGGGTCCCAGATCGGGATCTCTCGGGCGATGGCGCGCTTCTCGAACGCGGCGGTACCGGACGGGAACGTGCCGTCGACGGGAAGTGCGCTCACGGGGAGCAGGTCGCCCTCACCGGCCAGCAACCGCGCCGTGACCCGTCGAACGAAGTCAGGTGAGTCGTCGGGGAGGCCGAGGGCCATGACCCGCGCGCCCCGAGCTTCGAGAGGGGTCGTCACGTGGTGCAGCTCGCCGAGCGCCGCGTCGATGGCGGCGAAGTTGCGCTCGACCACCACCCGACCGCGTCGGCCGTAGGTCGCATCAACCGATGCCTTGATCCGGGCGATGGCCTCGTCGGCCGGCAGGACGCCGGACAGCTGGAAGAAGCAGGGCTGCATCACCGTGTTGATCCGGTTGTCCAGGCCCGCCGCAGCGGCCACCCGGTCGGCATCGATCACCCACAGGTCGATGCGCTTGTCGATGATCTCCTGCTGCACCTCACGGGGAAGCTCGTCCCACACCTCGTCGGGTCCGAACGGACTGTTGAGCAGCAAGGTGGCACCGGGTCGAGCGCGATCGAGGATCCGCACCCGCTCGAGCAGCCCAAACTGATGGCAGGCCACGAAGTCGGCGTCGTCGATGAGGTACGTCGAGCGGATCGGCTCGGGCCCAAAGCGAAGGTGGGACACCGTGACCGAGCCCGCCTTCTTCGAGTCGTACACGAAGTAGCCCTGCGCGAACAGGCGGGTCGACTCGCCGATGATCTTGATCGAGCCCTTGTTGGCACCCACGGTGCCATCGGCACCCAGTCCGACGAACAGCGCCTGCACCTCGCCATGGGCTCGGGGGTGACGGAACGTCGACTCGATCGGCAGGCTGAGGTGGGTGACGTCGTCGTAGATCCCGATCGTGACGTGGCGCCTCGGCCGCGGGAGGGCAAGCTCGTCGAACACCGGCTTGAGCATCGAGGGCGTCACCTCCTTCGACGACAGGCCGTATCGACCGCCGATCACCCGCGGGGCCTGCGGGAAGGGCGGGTCGTCGGTGTCCATCTCCTCCGCCAGCGCGGCGAGCACGGCCAGGTAGAGCGGTTCCCCGACCGCGCCCGGCTCCTTCGTGCGATCGAGCACCGCGATCGACCGCACGGTGGGCGGCAGCGCTGCGACGAGCGCCTGTGCCGGGAAGGGCTGGAAGAGGCGGACCGTCAGCACGCCGACCCTCTTCCCCGCGCGAACGAGCCCATCGACGGTCTCCTCAGCCGCGCCGGCCGCGGAGCCCATCAGCACGATGACGCGCTCGGCGTCGGGCGCGCCGTGGTAGTCGACCAGCCCGTAGCGACGGCCCGTCCGCTCGGCTAGCTCATCCATCGCTTCCTGGACGATGGCGGGCGTGGCCAGGTGGAAGGGGTTACATGCCTCGCGCGCCTGGAAG
>JBQTKH010000142.1:0-11542 GCA_052386335.1 Microthrixaceae bacterium | reverse complement strand
CGGAGTCAGGTCCTCGGCGGTAGCGGGCTGTTGGGACGGGGTCGTTGCGGTGGTCATGGTCGGGCTCCTCGTCGTTCGACGGGGAGACCGGTCGACTTCCCCCAGCGACCGGCCCCACCGAGCGGGTGACCCGACCGGTCGGCCGGGCCTTGCCCCTACGGGGCCCGAGGTCCGCCGCCACTACGGCCGGGGTCAACCCGAAGGGCTTGGCCCCGAGCTCGCGAGGGGCTTGACGCCGGACGGGCGGCGGACCACCACGGCACCCCGCCGGAGGCGGGCCACGGCACCCGACCCGCAGGGTCGGCCACGGCAACGGTCAGCGCGCCGGACCCCCGTCGGTAACGGCGGTCCGGCGGGCGGGTGGGTCATGGGTCGTGGACACCCAAGAGCAGCCCAGACCGTTGACGATCACCGTCGAGCGCGCCGGCCAGCTCCTCGGAATCTCCCGGGGTCTCGCCTACGACCTTGTCCGGCGCGGCGAGATCCCCGCCATCCGCCTCGGGCGTCGGCTCGTCGTTCCGACGAACGCCATCGACGAGCTCCTCCATGACCGCGCTCGCCCAACCTGACGAGCGGCGCCAGGCCGCCGGCGGGGCGAGTGCAACAGTTCGCCCGCCCTCGGGCTCGCTACCGTCGGGCTCCGGCCGTCGGGGACGCGGCCTCGCACCGTCCCCCGAACCACACCAACAGACCGGGGCCTACCCCGGCTGTGTGATTCGGGAAGCTGAGGGCTGATGCGCGGTCATCTCGCCAATCGACGAACCCCCTCTGAGCCGTGGTGCACGAGGCCCATGCGATGACCAGGCAGCGCAGCACAGCCCCGACCCAGGAGCCGAACGGCACCTGGTCGTTCATCGTCGATCTCGGCCCTGGCGTCGACGCCGACGGCAAATGGCGGGAGCGGCGGCAGGCGCGGCGACGCGGCTTCCCCACACGCAAGGCCGCCCAACGGGAGATGGACGACCTCAAGGTCGCGGCACGGGAGGGCACATTCGTCCCCCCGACCCGCCAGACCGTCCGCGAGTACCTCGAGACCGAGTGGCTCCCAGCCGTGCGCCGGCGACTCACTGAAGGCACGTTCGACTCCTACGAACGCAACATCAAGAGCCACGTCATCCCTGCAATCGGCGGCATTCAACTGCAGGCCCTCAACGGTGGCGCCCTCGATCGCTTCTACCGCAAGCTTGAGACCACCGGACACAAGCGCACCGGCAAGGCGCTGTCGCCCCGCACCGTGCGGTACATCCACACCATCCTGCACGTAGCGCTTCGGGACGCGGTCAAGTGGAACCGGGTCCAGGCCAACGCCGCCGACCAGGCCACTCCCCCATCGGCCAGGGCCGCCAAAGCCCCGGAGATGACGACATGGACCGGACCCGAACTCGCCTCGTTCCTCGAGCGCACCAAGGGCGACCGGTACGGGCACGCATGGATGTTCCTCGCCACCACCGGGTGCCGGCGGGGCGAAGCCCTCGGACTTCGGTGGCACGACCTCCAGCTCAAGGCCGGATCGGCCTCGATCCGCCAGCAGGCCGTCCTGGTCCCGAAGCCGAGCGGTGTCGGTCGCGAGGTTCGGATCGTGCCGGGCACGAAGTCAGGCGACGCGCGCGTGATCGAGCTCGACCGTCGCACCGTGACGGTGCTCAGGGCATGGCGCAAGCAGCAGGCTGTCGAGCGGCTCCAACTCGGCGCCGACTACGGCGACCAGGATCTCGTGTTCGCGCGTCCCGACGGCCGACCAATGGACCCGAAGCACTTCTCGCAGACCTTCGACCGCCGACTCGTACGAAAGGCCTTCGCCGACCTGCCTCGTATTCGGGTGCACGACCTTCGCCACACTTGGGCCACGCTCGCCCTTGAGGCCGGCGTCGACATCGCCGTGGTCTCCAAACAGCTCGGCCACGCCTCCCCTGTGGTCACCTGGGGCACCTACCAGCATGTTCGCAAAGGCCTTCGGACTGACGCCGCCCAGCGGGTAGCCAACGCCATCTTCGGGGACCTCGCGACGTGACTCCCGCGTGCGAGACGACCGCCGAGGTTTCGTGCGCGTTGCTGGTCTTCCACGAGCGGGCCATTTGTTCTGTGAGGGCTCCGACGCGTGCGCGTGGGCGACAGCAGACGCACATGATGGGCAGGGTGCGCCTGGCCGGACCTGGGATGGTGGAATCGGGCCCACGACGGGTGGTATAAAAGCTGGTATGGAATCGCTCCCCACCGCCAGCCAGGTCCTCGACGACGTAGGCGACAAGTTCACCGGCGCCGTGGCGAAGGCAGTGGGGCTCGCCCGCGACGACCTCGCCACGATGCGACGGGTGCTGCCCGAGTTCGTGACGCAGTCGAGCGCACGTGGGCTGGCGAACCTCCTCCACGATCGCCTGTGGCACCACCTGGTGGTGCTCCTCGACGGCATGGACCGGGTGGCCCTGGTCGAGAAGGGTCCGACCTGCGAGGCCATCGTGAACGTCAAGTACAGGTTCAGGTTCAAGCGCCACCACGAGGACGGCAGCGTCCAGGCGTACCCGACCAGCTCGGCCCTGCAGTTCTTCGACCAGGACGAGCAGCAGCTCGTCCTGGAGGGCTTCGAGGAAGTCCACCTGATCGCCGGCTACTACTGGCTCGACGAGTCCCACGACGTCGGGGCCGCTGTGATGTCGATGCGCGACGGCAAGGACAACATCGTCTGGATCATCGAGCTCCCCGAGGAGCCTGCCATCGACGCACAGGTCGATCCCATCCACCCGGCCGAGGACGGCCCGACCGCGCCGGTCATCACGCTCCCCGGCGCGGCAGCGGCCGATGCCGAGGCTGCTGACCACGAGTGAGCAACATCGGCGAGGTACTTGCCACCGCTCGCCGAGCGAGTGGCCTCAGCCAGGCTGACCTGGCACAGAGCGTGGGGATCACCCAGGCCGCGCTCTCGCGGTACGAGCACAACCTTCGATCGCCCGATGAGGCGGTCCTGGACTTGATCGCGCATGAGCTCGGGGTCACCGCCGAGCTGCTTCGCCGTGCCGATCGCGTACGCGGTGCCATGGCCGTCGACGCCCACATGCGGCGCCGGGCGACAGCCAAGGCCACGGTCTGGAAGCGGCTCGAGGCGCGGCTCAACATGCTGCGCCTCCACGCTCACAAGATCTTCGAGGAAGTCGACCTCCACACCGAGCAGACCCTGCCCCAGTTCGACCCCTTCGAGGTTCGACCAGGCGACGCAGCCCGCCTCCTGCGGATGCAGTGGCGGATGCCCGTCGGCCCGGTCCGGAACCTGGTGCAGTGGATGGAAGGGGCGGGGTGCCTCATCATCGAGGAGGACTTCGGGACAACCCGTGTCGACGCGCTCTCGCAGTGGATCGACGGGCATCCGATCGTCCTGGTCAACGTCAAGAGCCCGACCGATCGGAAGCGGCTCACGCTCGCACACGAGCTCGGCCACTTGTGCCTTCACTCCATCGACATCGCCGACGACATCGAAGCCGACGCCAACACGTTCGCTGCGGAGTTCCTGATGCCCACCGAGACCATCCGACCGCAACTCCGGAACCTCACGCTCGGTAAGCTCCACGATCTGAAGCGCGAGTGGCAGGTGTCGATGCAGTCGATCATCGAGCGCGCCTACGGCCTCAATCTGATCGCTCCGTCGCAGAGAACCTCGCTCTACAAGCGGTTCAGCGCAGCCGGCTGGCGGACCTCAGAGCCGCTTAGCGACCAGCTGCTTCCCGAGATCCCCCAGCTGTCCGGGCGGATCGGTCAGGCCATGACCGGGCAGGGGATGACACCTGAGGAGATCGCAACGCTCACTGGGTACGCCGCCGACCGCACGGACAACCCCTTCCTGGTGCCGTCCGCCACTCACCTCCGGGTTGTCTGAGGCAGTAGCTCAGGGCGCACCAGATTGTGAGGATGCGCGGCCACGACCAGGCCCGTCGCACATCGTTCTACGTCAACCTCCTACGCTCCCCGGCGTGCCGTCCGTCGACCTCAAGCAGCTCGTCGTCCGCATGTCGAAGCGCGACAAGACCCGCACTGAAGCCAACGTGCAGTCCGACCTGCACACGCTTCTCACCGTCGCCCCGTTCGATCTCGAGGATCACCACCTTGAGGAGATCGTCCTCGAACAGCAGGCCGGCGGCGGTCGGCGCATCGACGTTGAGATCGGCTTCACGGTGTTCGAGGTCAAGCGCGACCTGACCGTCGGCAACATCCGTGCCGAAGCCGAGGTCCAGTTGGCCGGATACGTCCAGTCCCGCAGCGACTCGATGCAGCAGCGGTACGTCGGCGTCCTCACCGACGGCGCCGAGTGGCGGCTGTACCACCTCGCCGACGGGGCCCTCGAGCTCGTGAGCGTCCACGAGGTGAGCCCCCTGGCCCCCGACGTCGAGAGCCTCTGCGTCTGGCTCGAAGGCGTTCTGGCGACAACCGAGCAGATCGTCCCGACCCCCCGGGAGATCACCCGCCGCCTCGGCGCGCTCTCACCCGGGCACGCCCTCGACTACGCCGACCTCGCCAACCTCTACGACGACCACCGCGACCTCCCGTCCGTGAAGCTCAAGCGCGAGCTGTGGGCCAAGCTCCTAACCACAGCGCTCGGAACCAACTTCGTCGACGAGGACCGACTGTTCGTCGAGCACACCCTCCTGGTCATCACCGCCGAGGCCATCGGCCACGCTGTCGTCGGCTTCGACATCACCGACCCAACGATCTCCCCGGCCACCCTGCTCTCGGGCGGCCTATTCACCCGGGCCCAGATCGGTGGCGTGATCGAGGAGGACTTCTTCGACTGGGTGATCGAGGTGCCGGGCGGGGACCGCTGGGTCCGCGACATCGCTCGACGACTCTCACGGTTCGACTGGACCACCGTCGAACACGACGTGATGAAGGTCCTCTACGAGTCCGTGATCGACGCCGACCAGCGGCATCGCCTCGGCGAGTACTACACGCCTGACTGGCTCGCCGACGAGATCGTCCACACCACCAGCGACAAGCCACTCGAGAACCGGGTGCTCGACCCCGCGTGCGGGTCCGGGACGTTCGTGTTCCACGCCATCCGCCGCTACCTCGCCGCAGCCGAGGCCGCCGGACACGACAACGCAACGTCGATCGTCGGGGTCACTCAGCACGTCCTCGGCATCGACGTCCATCCCGTCGCCGTGACCTTCGCCCGCGTCACCTACCTGCTCGCCATCGGCCGGGATCGCCTGCAGGCCGACGACCGGCCGGCCTTCGCTGTGCCCGTGTACCTCGGTGACTCTGTTCAGTGGGGCCAGGAGCGGAGCCTGCTCGGCGATGACGTCCTCGCGATCCCGACCGATGACGGGTTGCAGCTGTTCTCGTCCGAGCTGCGGTTCCCGAACCGGCTCGTGGCCGACGCCGGACGCTTCGATCAGCTCGTCGCCGAACTCGCCGACAAAGCCACCAAGCGCCAGATCGGCACCGCTCCGCCCTCGCTGAGTGCAACGTTCCGCCGGTTCGCCGTCCACGCCGACGACCAAGAGACCATCACGCGCACCTTCACGCTGATGTGCGACCTCTACGACCAGGGCCGCGACCACATCTGGGGCTACTACGTCCGTAACCTCGCACGCCCCACCTGGCTGTCCCAGGCCGAGAACCGCGTCGACGTGCTCGTGGGCAACCCACCCTGGCTGGCCTACCGCTACATGACTGAGTCGATGAAGGCCGACTTCCGCCAGCTGTCCCAGGAGCGATCCCTGTGGGCCGGAGCCACGGTCGCCACCAACCAGGATCTCTCAGGGCTGTTCATTGCCCGCTGCGTCGAGTTGTACCTTCGCCTAGGTGGACGGTTCGGGTTCGTCATGCCGCTCGCAGCGCTCTCGCGCCGGCAGTTCGCCGGATTCCGCACCGGGGCCTGGGGGTCGACGGCGACACAAGTCACCACCGAGCTCGGTCAGCCCTGGGACCTCCACCAGGTGAAGCCGTCGTTCTTCCCGGTGCCCGGGTCAGTCGTGTTCGGCACCCGCACTAAGGGCACCTCCACAGCCCTGCCCGAGGGCGCCGAGAAATGGGCAGGCCGGCTGCCCCGGGCCAACATGGCCCGCGCTGAGGCCGCCGCTCTCATCGAACGCACCCAGCCGGGGGAGGCGGCCGCAAGGGGTGCGGGGTCGGCCTACGCGAGCCGGTTCTCCCAGGGCGCCACGATCGTCCCGAAGTTCCTGTTCTTCGTCGAGACCACCTCGGTGGCGGCGTCGCCCCTCGGTGCTGGTGCCGGCCGGGTGGAGGTCCGCTCCAAGCGGACCGCGAAGGAGAAGCGCCCCTGGAAGGACCTCCCGTCGCTCTCGGGCTCGGTGGAGGTCGAGTTCCTTCGTCCGGTCCACCTCGGGGACACCGTGTTCCCGCATCGGACGATCGAGCCACACGTTGCCGTGCTCCCCCAGGATGGGACTCAACTGCTCTCCGGCACCGACGACCGCCTAGACCGGTACCCCGGCCTCGCCGCCTGGTGGCACGAGGCCGAGCGGGTGTGGCTCGCCAACCGCTCAAGCGAGCGCCTCACCCTGGCAGGCCAGCTGGACTACCGCCGCAAGCTCACCCAGCAGGCACCCGCTGCTCAGCACCGGATCGTCTACTCGGCGTCGGGCCAGTACCTCGCCTCCGCCGTGGTCAGCGACCCGACCGCGGTGATCGAGCACAAGCTCTACTGGGCCGCGGCCGCCACCCTCGACGAAGCCCGCTACGTAACGGCCGTGCTCAACAGCACTGCCATCACCGAAGCGGTCCGACCCCTGCAGAGCCGCGGCGAGCACAACCCCCGCGACTTCGACAAGTACGTCTGGCAGCTGCCGATCCCACTGTTCGACCAGTCGATCGACCTCCACGGCGAGCTCGTTGTTTTGGCGGTCGAGGCCGAAGCAGTCACGGCGTCGGTGGACATCGTGCCGGGGAAGTCGCTCGAGTCGCAGCGCCGCAATGTTCGCACCGCCCTCCTCGCGTCGCCGGCCGGCATCGCGATCGAGGCGGCGGTCTCTCGGCTCCTCGCCCCGTAGCCGAGGGTTTGTCGATCGCCGGCGACAGACGGGCCGTCCTACCGTGAGCGGTATGTCCACGGACCATCCGCCGCTGACGGCTGATCACTGGGTGTCGCGCGGCTACCAGGCGAACTTCGCCGACGCCGAGAAGCGCGTCGCCATCCTCGACGTGCGCGGCGGGCGCATCGTCGACGCGAGGAAGGCGATCAAGAGCAACTTCCGGGAGGTGGGCTTCACTACGTTCCTCGATGCCGGGGTGCCGAACGATCTGCTCGAGCGGGCCTTCGCGGCGGTCGAGCGTTCGGTCCTCAACGAGATCCGAGCGGTGAGCGCCTCGCGTCGCGGTCCCAAGCAGAAGGCAGCGGTCGCGAACCTCTTCGCGATCCACCTGGTCCGGAGCCCCTCTTTCAAGGCGTTCCACGCGCAGATATCGGACGAGTTTCGGCAGACAGGCATCGCCAACATCGCGACCGACCCCAGCCTTCCCGCCCGATTTGAGACGGACCGCGGGCGACCGCCAAGGGATGGGGAGCTCCTCGCGCTCACGGCTGCGCAGTACGACGAGATGGCGTCCAGCCCCCTCTCACTCGTGCAGGCCATGGTCCGCCAGCACGACCAGATGGCCGAGAAGCTCAACAGCTTCCACATGCAGACCGTCGAGCTCGATAACGATCTCCCCGGGTTCGTCCTCGGAGACACGCCCATCGTCCACGCCGACACGCGCCAAGACAGATACGGCTTCCGCGACCGCCTCGCACTAGGCGCCGCCGACCTCATCACGGGCCCCCTCACCCGACGCACCGCGGTCTGCTTCACGTTGAAGCGCCTCCCTCACACGGTCATTCGAACTCGCAAGATGGTCGACGCGATCAACGCCATCGTTCTACGAGCCGCTCAGGCCGAGGTCGCCTGCCATCCCGACGACGCACACGCGCTCAGCCAACTGCCCGGGCGGCTCGACCGCCTGCCACCGCAACTCTTGACCGCAGGGAACCCGCGACAGCGCATCACCCGCACATGAACGACAAGTTGCGTTGCTGGGCCTACGGGTGGAGGCGCCCTCGGGTCGTCGCCCGATCACGAAGACCGCCGGCCTTGGCGTCAGTGGCCCGCTTCGAGAGTCCCGTCATGTCGATGACGGCATGAGCTGGCTTCTCCGGAGGCAGAGGATCGTCGTAGCTACTGAGATCCAGGTCGGCGGCTTCGCTCACGCTTACGCCGTAGACGCCATCAGAGGCGAGGCCATGGCCGACGTGAGCATCGTGTGCCTCCGCCGGCGTGGTCTTGGACGCTCGATCGGTCGACAGGAGCCCCTCGTCGTTTCTCCCCGGCTTGAACAGCATGCTGGTGATGCGGCCGTTGTTGACCCAACTCGGGTGGAGTTGCCGCATCAGAAGCTCGGCTCCGTCGGTGAGGCCTTCACTCTGACCCATAGTCGGCCGTTCCTCGCAGCTGGAGTTCGAGCATGATGAGGCTGAGGAGTTCGGCCACGTCCGCGGCACTCAAACCTGGACGAATCTCGTGAGCTCGGTGCTCATCGCTTCCGAGCCGTCGGCTTTGGACGAAATGAGAGCCGTCCGTCTCTCGCTCCCAGACGAGCTCGAAGTCGCCGACCTCCCATTCGGCTCGGAGGCATCCCTCGAGCGTTGGAAAGATCGCAGGGGCGGGCTGCTCCATGTCGGCGAGGCTGGCGAGCACCTGGAGGAAGCCCTCACCAGTGGCGGGGCTGATCTCTTCACCCTCGTCGTCCATCCAGCCGGTGGGCAGGGCCACGCACTCCTTCACGCGGAGGACGGCATCGTGGAACCGAACGTCGCCGACCGAGAAGTCGACGGGGGTGACGCTCTCCGCCGCGAACACCTTGACGACGTCACCGATGAATGTGCCGGTTCCGTCAACGCGGTAGGGCATGGAGCCGTTCAGATAGGTGGCGGAGAGCTCTGCGTCATAGATGCCCTGCCGCAGGTCCGGGTCGAGCTCGTCGGGATAGGTGCCGTCGACCAGTCCGTCCGAGGTGAGGATCTGGAACGATCGCTTGGCGGGGTTGAACTCGTGGACCAGGCCGACGGCGAAGTAGTCATCCTCAACCCCAGCCGTCTTCTCGACGAGGCGCTCCCGTACGTCCCTGGTGTAGTGGGCCAGGTTGGTGCTCCCGGGCGCCCCGAGTTCGAGCGACTCGCCCTTGTCTAGGTGGCGGCCGATGGCGTTGAAGCGGCTCCGCAGCTTGGTAGGGAAGGCATCGGGGAGTGCTTGCTGGTTGGCGGCCGCTTGCACGGTCTCCACGAAAAGGTCTCGAGCACTTTCCAGTGGGTCCCTCGTGATGTCGTCCGGGAGAGTCGCGAGCTGGCGCTCGAGCTCTAGGACGGCGCTGCCTTCGCTGATCGACGTGATCCAGAGGGTCGTGGTCTCGACGTAGCCCTTCGGCAGGCGCTTGCGATCGGTGTGCGCCGCGAGCTCGCTTCGGGCCAGAACCTTGAGCAACTCGTTCAGCGCGGTGAGGTCCGACATGAGGTCAAGCGGCAGCCGGCCGCCGTTGAAACGCTCGCCGCGGAAGACGGCGCGAAGGAAGACGTTCTCCCGCCCGCCTCCCGTCTCGTCCTCGGGCGCCGGCGTCCGATCCGAAGGGCCGCCATCACTCACGCCGTTGACCCTACGGCGGCAGCGCGTGCGTGGCGAGTGACCTCAGTCGGCGCCGTCGGGTCCGATCGGAGACGTGCTCAAAGCTTCGTGACCGTGTCGTCCATCCCAACGCAGTACAGGTCGATGCTGAGGAGCACCCGAACCTCTGCCGGCACCCGCAGGGCGGCGGGGACGAGCTTGTCGGGCGCGACGACATAGCGAGCTCCCGGGGTCGATCATCCGCCGCAGAAGCTGCCCGTAGAGGGTGTCCAGAACCAGCCACCGATGATGGGTCGTCATGCCAGGCGCGAAGCCCTGCCCAGGGGCAGGCGAGCTCTCCGTCCGATCGGGCCCGTTCGAGGCGAAGCGGAGCTGATACGGCGCCGAGTTGTGACCAATCTGTGACCAGATTGCGACTTTCAGTGTCTTCCACACGAAGGCCCAGGTCTGTGACATGGGCTTCGATGCGGAAACCTTGGTCGGGTGGGGGAGATTTGAACTCCCGACCTCTGCGTCCCGAAGACGATCCGAGCGCCTCCGGCGACGAGCCTTAGATCGAATAAATCCAGGTCAGAGGCCATTTCTGGTCACTGGCGGACACCTATGGTTCAGGGCGGTTTGGAGAATCGCGCGGGATCCTCGCGGGATGGAACCTTCGTCAGATGAGGCGCCGGATGTGGTCGGCGAGGTGCTCGTCGTGCTCGAGGTGGGGGTAGCCGAGGTGGAACGCCGCAGCGGCCGCTTCGGGCGTCTCGAAGGTGCAGTGCTCCCAGAGGACTTCGAGGTCGTCGACGTCGGCGGCTCGTGATGCGAACAGCTTCATGAGGAAGACCTGGTCCAGCGGAGCGCCCAGGACCGTGAGCCCGGCCCGGTCGAGGAGCACCTCACACGCCGCCTCGTCGAACGTCACGGGGAGGAAGGGCTTGGCCCGATCGTTCAGCCACGCAGGAGCGAGGCCGTGACGCGCTGCCACCCGGGCCACGGCGTCCCGGAGGTCCTCGTCGACTGCGGAGGTGCTGTCGACGTCCCTAGTGGCTTCACGAAGCCCGTGCAGCGCCAGCAGCGCGCCGCCGACGACCACGATGCGCCGGCCGGGATCGTCGGCCAGCTCGTCCGCAACCTCGCCTAGGAGCGCCGTGATGTCGCCGGCGTCGAGCGGCCGATCAGACACCGACGGTCCGCCGGTCTCGCCAGAGGCTCTCCGTGTCGATCATCAGCCCACGCTCGGCCAGCTGCTGAGGAACCTCGAGCTGTGCTCCGGGACGAGCCGGCGGTTCGTAGGGCTCGTCGAGGGCGGGAACCCGGGAGGTCCACGATGGGCGAGGCAGGCCAGCGTCGTCAGCGATCTTGTCCGCGACGCCGGCGAGGAGCGCGTCGATCATCCGTGACCCCGACGGGAGGGGCGGGACGTAGATCGCCTCGACGACGAGCTCGGGGTGGAGTGCCAGGTGGTCGAGGAGGGCCCGCCAGCGGGTCCAGTCGGGGCGAGTGCGGCCCCGCCGGATCGACCAGGCATCGCTGAGATCACCCAGCCGTGGGGAGCGCTTCCCGCCGAGGCGGACAACGCTCAGGCGCAGCTCGAAGCCCGCGGCCTCGAGGATCCGCTCGACGGTGTGCAGCGTGGGGTCGACGACCCCGCCCTGGATCCGAGTGATCGTCGAACCGGCGACACCAGCAGACGCCGCCAGTGCGCGGACAGAGACCTCAGATGACCCCCTCGCCCGGGAGATGACCTCTGCGACATCCATGGGCGTAAGCATATATGCACACAGACAGGGCTGGCGAGGGCCGGTGCACTCGTCTGTCGCATGTGGAGTTAGGCCGCGGAGCGGTCTCGAGTGTCGCGGCTGGGGACGAGTCGGCTGCGCTAGGTAGCAACTCGGCGCTCGCGCCTTGGCGACGGCAGCCATCTCCGCCGTCCCAATGAGGGGGGGATCTGCCGC
>JBQTKH010000141.1:0-18612 GCA_052386335.1 Microthrixaceae bacterium | reverse complement strand
TCGGGTCGCGCTTCTCGGATCAGCTCGACAACGCCGACGCGATGATGGCGGCCTTCGAGGCGCACAACGATGCCGTGCGCGCCGCCGTCCCCGCCGATCGCCTCCTCGAGTGGACCCCCGCCGACGGATGGGAGCCGATCTGCGCGCGGCTCGACCTCCCCGTGCCGGATGGTCCGTTCCCCGTCACCAACACCACCGACGACTTCCGCGCCATGGTCGGCATGCCGCCGCTGGACGCGTCATGAGCGCGGCGGGCACCGGCTCGGGCACCACTGCAGACCCGTGGGTGCTCACCACCCCACCGGGCACGTCTTCGTTCGAGGCCTGGCGCGACGAGGCGGCAGACCCTCCGGCCTTGGTGGTGCAGGTGGGCACGACGCAGCTGCGCTATCACCTGCGCTGCATCGATGACCTCCGTGCGATGCTCGTCGCCGCGGGCGACTGGGTGCCGTTGGGGAGCAACGACGAGCAGAAGCCCGCGGCGGAGGGCACCGTGGAGGCGTGGGGTCGTTCCGCCGACAACCCGGTCGGTGGCTGGTACGGCCTGCGCAAGGGCTACCGCGGCCGCTTCGGCAACTACGTGCCGCCCGTGCTCGAGGTGCTCGGGCTGGCCGAGGTGGAGCACAACCCGCGCAACAACCGCATGCGAGCGATTTGAGCCGTGCCTCTGGCAGGATGACCCCATGGCGCGCTTCAAGGTCGGGGACAAGGTCATCATCACCGAGGGCGACTTCAAGGGCGAGCGCGGCGCGATCGTCGACAAGAAGCTCCTTGGTGACGGGCTGGTGGTCGCACTCGAGAAGAACGGCAATGAGATCAAGACCGAGGAAGGACACGTCAACCTCGCGGACGGCGACTGAGGATCCTTCCGGATCGACCGAGGCACCACGGCGCTTGTAGAGTCGTCCGTCCAACCCAGCGCTCGTAGCTCAATTGGATAGAGCATCTGACTACGGATCAGAAGGTTGGGGGTTCGAGTCCCTCCGAGCGCGCTGAAGTCCCAGGTCAGAGACCTGCGGATTTCTCCAGGAAGTAGCTCACGACCTTCTTGGCACTCCATTGGCACTCCAGCGGCTTATGAAGCCGAGGAGACGACGCCATGCGAGGACTGATCCAGAAGCGCGGGACGGGGAGCTGGCGCATCCGTGCGTACCTCGGCCGTGACGCGAGCGGGACTAAGCGGTACGTGACCAAGACGGTCCGCGGGACCCGTCGGGACGCCGAACGGGACCTCAGCCGACTGCTTGTCGAGGTCGACGAAGGACGCCACTCCGCCTCCGCACCGATGACCTTCGGTGACCTGCTCGACCGCTGGCTGACCGTGAAGCGCCAAGCCGTCGAGCCGACCACGTTGAGCTCCTACGATTGGGTCGCACGTACCTACCTCCGACCAGCGCTGGGGGATCGGAAGGTCGCCGCGCTGCGACCGATCGAGCTCGACGACCTGTACGCGGACCTGTCGGCTCGAGGCCTCTCCCCTCGGACCGTCCGTATCTGCCACACGGTGATTCGTCAGTCCCTGGAGCAAGCGCGGCGCTGGGGCCTGATCGCCCGCAGCCCCGCCGTCGATGCCACTCCACCGCGCCAGGTCCGGAAGGAGGTGACGCCTCCGACCGTCGAGCAGGTCCGAGCCCTCGTCGACGCCGCTCGTGAGGAGGACCCCGAGTTCGCCACCTACCTGTGGGTCCTGGCGGCGACCGGCTGCCGACGAGGTGAGGCCTGCGCGCTCCGCTGGACCGACGTCGACCTCGACAGAGGCCAGCTGCGCATCCGTCGATCCATCGCGCACGTCGACGGCGGCGTCTACGAGAAGTCCACCAAGACCCACCAGTCCCGCCGGCTCGCTCTGGATCCCGCCACGGTCGACGAGCTCCGGACCCAGCGTCGCCGGATGCGAGAGCGATCGCTCGCGCTGGGTGTGGCGCTCGCTCCGGATGCCCACATCTTCAGCGACCTCGAGGGCCGACCGTGGCGCCCGGACGTCTGCACCAACCGCTTCGGCCGGCTCCGCCAGAGCCTCGGCCTCGACGCGGTGCGCCTCCACGACCTCCGGCACTTCGTTGCCACTGTGCTCGGCGACGGCGGTGTTCCGATCGCCACGATCAGCTCCCGGCTCGGACATCGGGACACTGCCACGACGCTGAACATCTACACCCACGCCCTCCCGGCCACCGACCAGCTGGCAGCGGCGTACCTCGGTTCGCTCCTGGCTCCCGGTTCCGGCGTGGTCCGCCGAGTCTGAGGAACTTCAGCGCCGTCCGCGGCCTAGGAGGCCGTGACGACCAACCGCCCGCTGACCTTGACCGTCGAGCAGACCGCTCAGCTCCTCGGCATCAGTCGCTCCACCGCGTACGAACTCGTCAACACCGGCCAGCTCGAATGCCTCCGCCTACGCCGCCGGCTGGCCGTCCCAACATCCCGCGTTGCCGAGTGGCTCGGCGTCTCCATGGTTGAGATCTGGTCCTCGCTTCGAGACGATCGGCCCTTCTGACTGCGAGCCCGCCACGCGACTGGGCGGCGCCGCGAGTGCTCGGCTCGAGGCCAAGGCGAGCCGATCTTCCGGCGGAGGTGTCACAGCCGTTGCGTACGGTGGTGAGGTGTTGAACCCCGTCGGCACCCTTGTGCGAATCAGATCGCGTACTGACGGCGGTCGCCGCGTTTACATCGAGTTCCGAAACGGATCCATGGGTTCGGCCGACTCTGCCGAGCCTTGGCCGCATGAGGTCGGCGACGTGGTGCTGCTGATCGAGGACGACGATGGCCACCAGAGGTTCGAAGCCGCCCCACCTGATCTGTGGGGCGACGAGCCCTGGGTTGGAGTGGTCCGACTCAAGCTTGCGGACGTTTCTGTTATCGAGTCCGGAGGCAGGCTGCGCCGAGTACCAACGACCTCGGTGGAGTACTCCGAAGGGAACACCGTGGAGGTCGGTGAGTTCTCTGGAGTGCTACGTGTGCTGCACGACAGCCCGGTTCGCTACATCGATCTCCCGGCGATCGACGACGTCGCGGTCGATCGGTTCCGTGTCACCGATGACGACTCGACGCCGTCGTTCGATGATTTTGGAGGGCTATCTCAGGTGGTGGCGCGGGCTCGCGAGCTGATCGCGTTGCCGCTGAAGATGCGCGCCGAATTGAGGGACATTGGCGCCCGACCCATCAAGGGCATCCTGTTTACTGGGCTACCCGGAACTGGCAAGACGATGCTCGCTCGGATCATCGCTAGTGAGGCAGAGGCCGCCTTCTATGAGATCAGCGGACCGGAGATCTTCAGCAAGTGGTATGGGCAGTCCGGCGAGATGCTTCGAGCCATCTTCGAGAAGGCGGCCTCGCACGAGAGCGCGATTGTCTTCTTCGACGAGATCGACAGCCTGGCTGCGAGGCGAGGCGATAGTTCGCACGAGGAGACGAAGCGAGTCGTTGCCCAGTTGCTCACGCTGATGGATGGGTTCAAGGCGGACGCCAACGTTGTCGTCATTGCCACCACCAATCGACCTGAGGACATTGACCCAGCGCTCCGCCGGCCTGGCCGCTTCGATTGGGAGATCCACTTTCCAATGCCCGATCTGGAGGACCGTGAAGCCATGCTCCGGGCATCAGCGCGATCGGTCACCACGGCTGGGCCGCTTCCCCATGGAGCGATTGCCGCGAACACGGACGGCTGGTCGGCTGCAGATCTCGCCGGGATTTGGACGGAGGCGGCTCTGCTCAGCGTTGCGGACGGGCGACGTTCCGTTGCTGTCGAGGACTACGTCGGCGGCTTTGAACGCGTACAGCGCCAACGCGAGGTGAAGCTTGTGATCAATCAGCGCAGGACGCCCGCATGAGCATTCGGTCGAAGGTTCGAGGGTGGCGTCGTCGTCGGCGTCGCAAGAAGGCCGCGGAAGAGTCGGCAGGCACTCCTCTCCGTGAGTTCGTCTACCTAGACGATGTGTCGGTTTACAGCCTGACCGCGTCCCGCTTGGGTGCGATCGCGACCGAGTTCACGGACACGGAGACCAACACGCTCGGGGGAGAGGTGGAGAGCTCCATCGAAGGCTTCGGGGGCTTCGCGAAGGGTGGGGTTCGAGCCAAGTCGTCTGCGTCGCGAGAGCAATCGAGCCAAGTGGTGCGGAAGTCGATCATTCAGACGGCATTCAAGGACCTATACGAATTGGAGGCCGATCGTCTGCTTATCGGCGGCCCCTCAGCCCAGCTTCCCGATCAACTCGCTTCTGCGGATCTAACGCGACTCGCAGACCAAGGCGAGTGGGTGATCGACCCGGCAAAGTTCGAGCGGGGTGGCCTGATTGAACTCGAAGTCGAGTTGGAGACAGAGGCAGTCTTTCGAGTCAACGCGGTCGTCTCGGCCTTTCTCGAGATCGTTCAAGAGGACCTCGAGGTCTTTGGGATTACCGGTCCCGTCGGTATCGCAGAGGCTCGTGCGATGAGCCGTGTGTTGGACAAACTGCTCACAGGTCTCGTGCCTCTGCGCGGCCGAGCTGTCGACTTTGTCCGGACGTCAGTGAATGGGCGGGACCTGGTTGTCCATCGTGAGGTTCTCGACCGATTGCCCGAGTCGAGCCGTCCGGCGGTCGAACCGCTGTTGGTGGTTGGCGTGGCCGAGCAGCGCTTGTTCTGGAAGGACATTCGACGAGTGCTCTTCTCGAACTCGCGATTCCGGATGTTCTGTCGCGTGTCCCAGTCAGGCCTTCGCGACCGCTGGGCGCCAGTCAAGCTGACCGAAGTACTGAAAGAGATCGCCCCGGAGTTCGAAGCCCAGATTCTCGGCGCTTTGGGCGAGTCCGCCCTCAGTGCGATGGGCGACGCGATTGCTCGAGGGTCGAGCTCCGACGAGGTGGAACGCGATTACCTCGAACTTGCCGCAGGTTCGTTCCTGGCGGCTGTTTCCGACCATCACGGTCGGACCCTTGAGCCGGCTCGGCTGCGAGCCTTGGGAGTGGAGGCGGCCGATAGCGGAGGATCGCTAGCGACCACAGACGACCGTCGCGCCTTTTACGGAGCGCTACTCGATCAACTGGACTCAGAGCTTGCCGTCGAGACCCCGCCGGAGGTGGCGGAGACGTGCAGAGTGATCGCCACGAGTGAGGCCGGGCTCGGTCTCGGAGGTTCGCTTGCGCCGCGGAGGGCCAGTGAGGTCCCTCCCTCGGCTATGGCGCAGACTCGCTTTCTGGACACCGAGATCGTCGCCATCTATTGGTGAACGCTGGCCTGGCGTCCCGATTCCGTTGTCGAGTCTCGGGGGCGCCGGTACTAGCCGGTACCCGACGGCGATCTCTCGTTCGCCCCCCTGAATCCGAGGCGTGTCGAGAGTTCCTCGAAGAGCTCGTCGACGCGTTGCTTCATCCGATCCGGTCGGCTGGTGCGTCCGCCGATGCCCTGGCGGAGCAGGAAGTTGTTCAGGGGAACGTCTTGGAGCTCGGAGTGCTGCCACTCGGCAAGCACTGTGGTCGGATCGTGCCCGAGCGCCGCTAGCCCCTCGAGCGCTTCGACGTCCTCCAGGTCGAGGATCGCGAGCGGCTCGATGCGCGGGTGATCTAGGAGCCCCTCCGACCTCAGCCTCGTCCGCAGGTAGCGATAGCTCAATGAGTTGAGCGGGAACTCCCCACCCACCACCACCGCTGGCACGACGACAGGGAACCGGACCCCGCGCGGAACCCCGGTAAGAGGAGCCTCGTCATTGAGGATCTGGGTCGCCGTGCTGTCGAGCTGACGACACTTCTCCACGACAAGCTTGTCGAAGTCCTTGTCGAGCTGATCAAGGTCTGCGTGTACTCGGCTCGGCACGGTCAACTGCCCGCTGACGATCTCGACGAGGAGCAACGATGCTCCAAAGTCGATTCCGACATCGCACCTTGCGATCGCTCCGTACGCCGACTCGAAGTCGTCCTCGGTGAAGTACGACCGGCCGGTGAGCACTGGCGGGGCAACCGAGCGGAGGGACTCCTCAACCAGCGCTTCGATCATCTCGCCATAGCAGATGCTCCATTGACCCCGTGCTCGTTCGCCCTCGGTCTGCTTCAGCCAGTCATGCACGATCCAGTAGAGGCCGGAAGTGCAGCGACGCCAGAGCAGGTGCTCGTCGAGGACCACCAGGCCGGCGTGTGTTGACAGCACTGGCCTCGACTCGATTGCGAGTAGATCGAACTCGTTGAGCGGATCACCGACGCTCGCGGAATCGTCCAAGCGCTGTGACATCAGATCCCGGTAGATCTCGACGATCGCGGGTTCGACCGTGTCGACGATTGCGTCTGTGAGAGCGAACGGAACATCTGGGGTCCACGCCATGACGTGCGCAAGAAGTGCGAACGACAGGGCAAGGATGTCCCCCAACTCGAGACCTGTGGCGTCTAGCAGGAGGCTCTCGGCTGACCTGCCAAGACGTGGTGTCGCCATGTCTCCATGGTCTCGCCAGAGTCGCGCCACCCGATCCAGAGATGAATAGAGGTCTGGCGTCTCACCCAAAGAACCAAGGTTCATCATCACGACCATGAGTCGCTTCTGTTCATCCGCCGTTAGATCGTCACGATCGCCCAGCTCGTTGTGGAACAGGGACCCGATCGCGTGGCTGAAGAGCACGGCCTGGGCGATCGTCGCCGGCCCCGTGAACTCCTCCACGGGCGCCCTGCGTGGAGGCCGACCCAGGAGCCATCGCATCGCAGTGAGAATCGGCTGGGGGGCGACGAGCATCCGTCCAAGGCCGCCGGATGGGACTCGCATCGCAGCGTCAAAGCGGTCGACATATTCAGGTGCCAGGACCTCCCGGTAGAACGCGGTGAGCGACTCGAGCAGGTCCTGCCGATGCAGCGATGCGTTCACTTGCGCGAGGCCAGTTAGGAGCGCCTCTCGTGCCAGGAGGTCCGCGAGCTCGTGGAGGACGTCATCGGGCGCGGCATCCGCCGGGATGTCTGCGTATTCGGCCAGGACGACGTAGGTCCCGATGTAGTCCAGATCGGCCGCGTCAGAACCCGAGGTCCGAAGGGGAGATCCGCCCGCAGGAACACCGAGGTCGGGTCGGAGGACGGGCAGCATCGTGCCTGCGGCGTACAAGGTGCCTTGACGAGGCACAGCCAGGAATGCGTTCCCGCCTGGCACGTCCGCCCCAGCGATAAGGGCACGCAGCTGATCGGCGGCGAATGGATCCTCTGACACCGTGACTCCTGACTGAGTCGCTCAGCCTGCACTCTGGGCCCGCCCCCTTGCCCAAGACTTGTCGGTCGCCGCCCCCCGCCGAGCCGATTCGAACGACGGTCGCCTAGTCCTGCTTCGGCGGCACCCGAACCTGCAGCAGATGACCGTCCGCCCCCGCCTGCGAGTTCAATACCTCGACCGAGTACATAGCGTCAGGGTTGCCCGGCGCATTGACGTACATACCGGCGTCGCCCAGGTCCTCGGGCAGCTGCGAGCGTGTGAAGATCGCACCGACGGCACCGGTCTGCAAAATGAACACGTCAGCCGTGCCCTGGGTGCCGTCGGCGAATAGAAGCGTCCAGCCCGTGCCGGCGACCGACCAAATCTTCTCAGGTGCCACCCAGCGATTCTTCCACGCCGACCTTGCATGTCGCGATGGGAGTGCCTCCTGCTTCTGCGAGCCCATCGCCACGGCGCCGACGGCCGGCGGCGTCCGGATGGGCCCACGCTGGACTACCTGGGTCCTGTCTGTACCGTGTGCCGGTGCACCTGGCAGAGGCAGGCGGATGAGCAGGAGGACCAAAGGCGCTCTTGCGGTCGCTCTTGGCGTCCTGCTCGCGATGGCCGTCGGTCTTTTGATTGCGTCTCTGCGGGTGAACGCAACGGCGCCGTCGGAAGACGCTGCCCGATTGCAGGCCATGGCGGCGGCAGCCGGTCTACTCGCGAGCATTGTGCTCGCTGTGGTCACTGCGGCGTACGTACTTCTCACGAATGAGATGGTCGCCGAGACGCGCGAGACGCGGCTCGATGCCATCCGACCCGCACTGGCGTTGCGGATCGATCCACTCTCGGCCGGCCACGTCGTCTTCGCGGTCGTCAGCGTTGGACGAGGGACGGCCATGAACCTCGACCTCTGCATCACGTTCCACGCCGCGGCTCAGGGGGGCCACTCGCACGTGGTCCATTGGCGCGCAGCTTCGCTTTCTCCGGGTGATGCTGCACAGTTCATGGCAAAGGACGCATCTGGGCAGGTGCAACTGCAGATCGCCTCTGTGGTGGGGCTGTTCTCGGCCGTGACTATCGAAGGCACGCTGAAGGACGTTGCCGGTCGAGACCACCTGGTTGATGTTCGATTCGATGACCTGTCCGGGTGGCATTCACGACTTCAAAGTCAGCGCCACGTCGATGCCCCGATGGATGCCCTACGCAAGTCGGTGGACTCAGTGGCAAAGGTTCTCGGCGACATCCTGAACAAGCTGCCGTAACCGCGCCACGTGCGAGCCACGCTCGCAAGGGGGCGGCCGGCGTACCGCCTGCCGCCCCGGCGCTGCGCGCCGGGTTGCCCTCGACTCAGGCGGTAGGACCGGCTCGGTCGACGATGCCAGCTGCCGATCGCCAGGTGGCATCAGCAGGCTTCTTGCTGGCGTCCAGCAGGGCGTTCGCCTCAGCGAGCTCTGCGGCCGTCGGGTTCGTTGCGGCGCGCTCCCATTGTCGGATTACGACGTCGAGAAGTCGCTTGCCCTCGTAGCCGGCGTCGCTCTCGAGCACTGCCATGCGTAGAGCGGCGACGAATCGGGGCCAGCGTGGAAGGCCCATCAGGGCTCGTCGGACATTGCGGCCCACAATCGGATCTCCAGCCTCGGCTTGGTCCGTGAGGTGGCGTACCTGCTGGGGTGACAGTCCGCGCTTGCGGAGTGCGATTGCTGCCGGCCCGCCGAGTCCAGGTGCTGCGCTTCCGACGGCGGCCACCAGCGCGTTGGTCGCGGTGGGGGTCCCACTCAAGGCTAGGAGTCGGACGCCGGCTGAGCGGACTGCGGCGACCTGGGACGCGATCGCTGCGAGCGCCAGGTCCTCATCTGCATCAGTCCCTACATCGGCGAGTCCGCGGAGCACCGTCGGGTCGAGGAGCGGGTCCCGAGACCGGTACCAGTCGGCCGCGTCGACGCCGGAGCTACGAAGCAACACTTGTGCCTGGAAGCGAACGGAGCGGCTCCGGTCGGTCATGACGCGCTGCACGAGGTCCTCATTGGGTCCGCCGGGGTCCTTGTGCAGGAGCCAGTAGGCGGCCGACTCGCGGATGGACGCGAACGGGCTGTTCAGCAGGCTGCGCACAACCGATCGGTCAGGGGACGGTGATCCCAGATAGGCGTCGGCTGCTTGCGACGCAACCATCACGTCGTCATCGAGGCGCGCGTTGGTCAACACGGCGAGCGGCTCCTCGACCTCGAACAGGGTTCTCACGGCCAGACGGCGGATCCACCGGTCGCCTGAGCTCGCGGCCATGAGAACCGTCTCGCGCTGGGCTGGGTCCGTGAGCCACGTTTCGATCGCGCTGGCGAAGTCAGCGGCTCGGCCACGCTGACGTCCCGGAGTCAGCCGCTCCCAGACTGCCGGGAGCGCCTCCAGAACGGCCGCTGGCGGCGCGTCCGTCAAGGCGACGAGCACGGCCGCCATCGCCCGCCGCTGGACGGGCTCGACCCAGTCGTCTGCTCGAAGCAGCAGGTAGCGAAGCGTGCGCTCCGTTGGCCCGTCGGCCAGGCGCTCGACGGCCGCTTCGCGGACGTGGCCACTACGGACCATCGACATGGCTCCGAGGAGATCCCACTGGTCAGGTCCGGTCCCCGCCAACTCTTCGACCGCACCGACCTCGAGTGCTTGGCCGGTAGCCCCTCGGTAGTAGATCGAGCGCTCGCGCATGTGGCGGTCGACCCGACGGAGCCACCGAGTTGGGGCGGTGGACATCAGGTCGATAACGACGGACCGGGCCTCCTTGTTGGATGGGTCGTCCACGAGGAGGTCGAACCAGTCACGGAGGTGGGCCGCATCTCGGGGGGCGATGCGGGGCGCCGGCGGCGTCACAGGCGCCGGAGGAGGCGCAGCGGCGCGGGTCGATGCAGCAGCTGACCCCTGCTCCGTCCCCCTCTCAGCTCTCCGTCGCCACCAGCTCCTCACGGTCCTCGAACCTACGAGCACTCGACCGAGCCGAGCCCCACGAGTTCCTCCGAAACCCCAAACCGCAGATGGGACAGACGGTTGCACTGGCTGTCCACCTGAGTAGACGCGCGGCCTCGAAGGGCTTAGGTGGGCATGCCAAAGACCTACATCGCAACGTACGAACGTGATCCTGTCGAACGCGGTTGGAGTGTTCGGATCGAGGGCCTGGAGGGCTGCGTGACCCACGCGAGGACGCTCGCCTTGGCACAGGACCAGATCCGCTCGGTGCTCAGGTGGCAGCTCCACGTCGATCCGTCGACGCTGCTCGTCGAGGATCGGCTGCCGCCGCGGATCGTTTCGGTCACGAAGCGGGCGAAGCGTGCACGGCGGGAGGTTGACCGGGCGCTGACCCGGGCGCAGCGCGAGGTGGCGAACGCGGCGCGGGAGCTGGCCGAGCTCGGAGTCAGCCGGCGCGATTCGGCGGCACTCCTCGGGCTCTCGCACCAGCGAGTGCAGCAGCTTGTGGGCGGCCGACGGCCGGCTCGAGTTGGCACTCCACTTGGCACTCCACCACGTGAAATGGGGACGGATTCGGAGTGAATCGGCGGAACGCTCAACCCGCCTGACCTGGTACAACGGGTTTCGACAACATCAGACGCACCCGCTGGCGTCGCCTACGGATCAGAAGGTTGGGGGTTCGAGTCCCTCCGAGCGCGCTGAAGTCCCAGGTCAGAGCCTCAGGACCTGAGCGACACCTCGCAGAGAACCTCGCTTGGCAATCCGTTGGCAATCCAGCGGCCTAGTGCCAGCGGAGGTCAACACCATGCGAGGACACCTGCAGCAGCGAGGCGGCGACGCCTCGCGGATCAAGGTCTACGTCGGCCGATCCAGCGACGGCCGCAAGCGCTACGTCGAGCGGACGGTGCGCGGAACGAAACGAGAGGCCGAGAGCGAGCTGGCCCGCCTGTCGTCGATCTGTCGCTGGGTGACTTCTTGCAAGGCGACGATGTCGGCGTGCGCGAGCACAGAGCCGACGGCGTGAAATCGTTCGGGCCAGGGCGGAACGTTGGCGAGCTCGATGTGCTCGTAGGAGACGTTCCAGGTGAGAACCCGAAGCGTCGTCATGCTCTCGGTGCGTCGCGCTCCACGGCGCTATCTGCCCGATGAGAAGAACCGACGGCGGGCGAGCTCGCCGGTCGACAGGACGGCGGTGGCGCCGGCGAGGAAGATCCCGACCGGCGCGAGCAGATACCACATCCATGAGGGGTAGTCGGACCAGGCGGTGGCGGTGATGATGCTGGCTACGACGATGGCGGCGCTGCAGATCGCAACCAGGCGCAGAGAAGGTGTGGTCATCGTTGGACCTTTCGGGACGGTATGCGGTCGAGGGGTTCGCTGTTCGCGGTGCGGCGGGTGACGACGACGGCGAGCTCGGAGCGGGTCGTGACGCCGAGCTTGGTGAACACGTGGGAGAGGTGGGTCTTGACGGTGTTGCGGGTGACGAACAGTTGCTCTGCGATCTCGGGGTTGGTGCAACCCTGCGCGACGAGCTCGATGACCGCCAGCTCGGTGGGGGTGAGGGATGACCAGCCGACGCTCGGTCGTTTGCGTTCGCCTCGGCCGCGCTGGGCGTAGGCGACGGCGGCCTCGAGTGTGAGGGCGACGCCTTCGGTCCATCGCCGGTCGAACGTGTCGCCGAGGGCGTCACGGACACTGGCATTGGTGTGGTTGTGGGCGGCCTGCTCGACGGGGTAGCGGACGGAGCCGATCTCGGTGTGGAGCCGGTGGGCGGCACCGATGAGTCGGCAGGCTTCCTCTGCACTGCCGGCCGCGGTGGCGATGGCGGCGAGGACGTCGAGGGCGTCAGCGACGACGGGCACGACGCCGGCTCGGGTCGCCACGTCGAGGGCTTCGTGCGCGTGGGCTTCGGCGGACTCGAGCGCGTCTTGGTCGAGGTCGATCCTGGCTTCCGCGAGAACGGATCGGCTGAAGCTGTGCGGGAACCGCGGGTGCTCGTTGTCGGTCGCTCGGGCGTGAGCCACCGCCGCCCGTGCACGATCGTGTTGTCCCAGCGCGAGGTTCGTGAGCGCGAGCAGCGCCGAGGTCTCGACGATGCCCTGGATCGATCCCATCGCGGTGATGCGATCGAGGGTGGTTTCGAGGACGGCGAGGGCGATCGGTAGCTCGCCAAGCGCGTAGTGGAGCTCACCCGTGCGGAGCTGGGCGGCGATCTCGAACTGGGCGAGTCCGTGGTTGCATGCCACGGCGTCCGAGCGTGCGATCCGGTCGCGTGCGATGTCGTACGCGCCGACGCGAAGCTCGATGAGTCCCATGGTGGACTGGGCGAAAGACACGAACGGGGGGATGCCGATCCGTTCGGCCTGGGTCAGGCATGCCTCTGCGTGTTGGCGCGCTCCGTCGTGCGCGCCGGCCAGCAGGAGCGCGGACGCGTAGAACAGCTCGGCATACAGCGTGTCGACGACGACGCCGTGTTGACGACCGACGTCGACGGCGGCTTCGAAGTGTTGGACGGAGGCGAGGGGGCCGGCATGCTCGCATTCGATGAGCCCGCGCGTGTTGAGTGCCCGTACGAGCGCTGCCGGCGAGCCCGCCTCGCGAGCTCGCTGCTCGGCCTCGACGGCGTGGTCGCGGGTGTCGTCGAGATCGCAGCCGTTCAGCTCCTCGGACCACGCCAGCCACTGGGAGGCGTCAGCGAGAAGGGAGCCGTGGTCGAGGGTTCGAGCGAGCGCCGTGGCCTGCTGGGCGTAGACGAGGCCGGCGCGGTAGTCCGCGCCCATGAGCGCCGCCCTCGAGACGGTGAGCAGAGCGCGGGCTCGGGTGACGGACTCGTCGTCGGAGCGGGCCAGCGCGGCTTCGATGCGCTGGCGGATCTCGACGAAGAGGCCGCGAGCGATCCAGAACTGCGCCAGCGGGCCAGCGATGTGCAGCGCTAGCGCGGGTCGTGCCGTTTCCATGGCCCAGTCCATGGCCACTCGGAGGTTGCCGAGGTCGGCGTCGATGAGCGGGAACGCTGTCAGCACGCCCTCGCCGGCGGACCCGAACCCGAGCTGCCCTGCGAGGTCGACGTAGTAGTCGAGATGGCGGTCCCGGGCGCCGGACGGTGACTCGCGGTCGACGAGCCGCTGGCGGGCGTAGGCACGGATGGTCTCCAGGAGTCGGTACCGCGTGTCTCCCCGAACGACGTCGGCTTGGACGAGCGAGCGATCGACGAGCCCGGCGACGAGGTCGAGCACCAGGATTCCGTCGACGCCATCGCCAGCACACACCGCTTCCGCGGCGTCGAGGTCGAAGCCACCAACGAACACCGACAACCGGGTCAGCACTGCACGCTCGCTGTCGGCGAGCAGGGCGTAGCTCCAGTCCACCGACGCTTCGAGGGTGCGCTGACGCGGCAACGCGGTGCGTGCGCCGCCGGTGAGCAGCCGGAAGCGGTCCGACAGGGCGGCAGCGATCCTGGTCGGCGAAAGCATGCGGCAGCGGCCGGCGGCGAGCTCGATGGCGAGGGGGATGCCGTCGAGCCGACGGCAGATCTCTGCGATGGCGGCTTCTTCGCCGTCGATGGTGAACTCCGATCGGACTCGGCGCGCGCGCTCGACGAACAGCTGCACCGACGCACACCGGGCGATCTCGGCGTGCGGTGCGTCCGCCGACGGAACGGTCAGCGATCGCACGCGCAGGCTGACTTCGCCGTCGATGCCGAGCGCCTCACGAGATGTTGCCAGCACCACCAACGACGGCAACCGCGAGATCAGCGTGGCGACGACGCTCGCGCATGCTGAGACGAGGTGCTCGCAGTTGTCGAGCACAATGACGAGGTCCCGACCGCCGAGCGCCGCGACCAGCGCGTCGGCGCGATCGCCGTGCGACTCTTGGACGCCGAGGGTCTGGGCCACGGTCGCTGCCACCTGGTCCGGGTCGGTCGTCGACGCGAGGTCAATCCACCAGACGCCCTCGGTGTGGTCGTCGATCAGCTCGGCCGCGATCTCGATGGCCAGGCGGGTCTTGCCGCAGCCGCCGGCGCCGGTCAGTGTCAGGCAGCGGTGTTGGCGGAGCAGGGTGAGGGCGTCGGCGATCTCGGCTTCACGACCGATGACCGTCGTGAGATGCGATGGCAGGTTGTTTGGCCGGGCCTCGGATGGCGCCAACGCGGGAAAGGCATCGGCCAGGTCGGGATGACACAGCTGGGCCACGTCTTCCGGCCGAGCGAGGCCGCGCAGGGAGAACGACCCGAGCGGCCGTAGCGAGGCGCGCGCCGGAAGGCGGTCCTGGACGACATCCGCGGTTGTCTTCGAGAGCAGAACTTGGCCGCCGTGGCCGAGCGACCGGAGCCGGGCGCAGCGATTGACGGTTGGACCCGCGTAGTTGCCCGCGTTTCGGAGGTCGACATCGCCGGTGTGCAGACCCATCCGGATCCGCAGGTCGAGGTCTGCCGGCCATGTTTCGGCGCCGATCGTGATCTGCAGGTCGAACGCGCAGGCAACCGCGTCATCGGCTCGAGCAAAGGCCAGCACGAAGCTGTCACCCTCGCCCTGCTCCACTGGGCGGCGCCCGTCGTGCGCGGCCGCGATCTGCGAGACGAGCTCGTCCAGCCGGACGACCGCGGCGTGCATGCCGTCCCGATTGGTCTCCCACAGGCGGACCGAGCTCTCGACGTCGCCGAGCAGGAGCGTCACCGTGCCCGAGGGCAGGGGACCGCCGTGGTCCGTCGCTCGCCCTGCCATGGTTCGACCTCTCCGCGGTGGTGTGCCCACCGCGGCACCATCGTGCCGCATAGGAACACAACGTGCGCCGGTCGTCGGTCGCCAACATCGTCCACCTGGGTGATATCGCTGCGCTGGCCGTGCGCGGCCGTGGATATCGCCCACGTGGGCGACGTTCTCGCTGTCCCCCTGCCGGATGCTGACCACGTCCGCTACCGCCGGGAGGCACCGTGACCGATCCGACCACCACCATCGACGTCTCGAAGGTCGAGGCGTTCCTCGGCCAGCTCGTCGTCGACCTCGGCGCCACCGCGTCGACGCTGCTGACCTACGTCGGCGACCAGCTCGGCCTCTACGGTGCGATGGCCGGCATCACGGGCGTCACTCCAGAGGAGCTGGCTGCTTCGACGGGCACCGACGAACGCATGATCCGCGAGTGGCTGAGCGCCCAAGCGGCCGCTGGCTATGTCGACTACGACCCCGACGCGGGCACCTTCACGCTCCCCGCGGCGCATGCCGCTGCCCTCGCGTTCGATAACAGCCCGGCGTCGGTCGCCGGGTTCGTACAGACGCTCGTCGCCGGGTTCCGCAGCGCCGATCGAGTCGTCGAAGCCGTCCGAACCGGCAAAGGTCTCGGCTGGGCTGACCACCACCACGAGCTCTTCGACGGCATCGCCCGCGTCACCCAACCCTCGATCGCCGCCCATCTCACCGACACGTGGCTCTCCTCCCTCGACGGTGTCGCCGACCGGCTCCATGCAGGAGCGGCCGTCGCCGATGTCGGATGCGGCTACGGAGCAGCTGTGCTCCTCATGGCCGACGCGTTCCCCGCGTCGACGTTCGTCGGCTTCGACGCGCACGCTCACTCGATCGAACGCGCCCGCTCCGCTCTCGCCAATCGCTGCGATGACCGCGTCCGGTTCGAAGTCTCGAGCTCGGTCGACTACCCGACCGACGGGTTCGACCTCATCTGCTTCTTCGACAGCCTGCACGACATGGGCGACCCGCTCGGCGCCGCCCGCCACGCCCGCGAGTCACTCGCGCCGGACGGCTCCGTGTTCGTCATCGAGCCAATCGCTGGCGATCGGCTCGAACACAACCTCAACCCTGTAGGCCGGCTGATGTACGCGGCGTCGACCTTCATCTGCACGCCGTGCTCCCTCGATCAGGACGGCCCCGCCCTCGGGAGCCAAGCCGGACCCGCTCGCATCCGAGCACTGCTCGAACAGGCCGGCTTCACCCGAGTCGAACAGACCACCGTGACGCCGTTCAACTACGTGCTCCAAGCACGCCCTTGACGCTTCCCTCACGGAAGCTGTGTCGACCCATCGCCGCCCAGCTGCCTCAGCGTGAGCGTAGGCGCAGCTATCGACCGAAAGTGTGTGCGCGCCGTCCGGACGCTCCGTGCCTCCACCCTCGATGGACGCCTCGAGAGGAGCCGGCGTCGAACTAGCACTCGGCGTCGATGAACGCGGTCGCGCCGGATGTGAAGGCCCCTTACCGGTGCCAGCACGTATGACATCCAGTTCGGGTAGCCCCTGCCAGCGGGTGGACGTACAACGGGATTCGACAACACCACGTAGACCCTTCGGCATCGCCTACGGATCAAGAGGTTGGGGGTTCGAGTCCCTCCGAGCGCGCTGGATATGTCCCAGTAGATGGCGGTCTTCCTGGAACGGTGGCGGGCGCCGAGCTCTCGCGGCATCCCAGCTCGGTCAAGGCTGTGGGGGAGATGACGATGTCGTCGCCGATCACAACTCCCCTTCGTCGGGCGACATCGCGCTTGGGCGACGGTGGGTGCTGGTCACCTCAGATACGACCACCCCCGGCGCGTAGTCGAGCAGCTCGTCGAGGTGTGCTGTCGCTGCCCGCAGCAGCGCGGCGATCAGCTGATCGATCGGCAGGCCCCGCACGGCGGCGGCTTCCCGAAGGACAGCGACGGTGTGGTCGTCAAGGGTGCTTCGAACGATGTCGTCCTCACTCGTTACCGCATCGCGGTTGCCGGAATGGCGCGTCATGTTGGGATCCGCGCACGGATGAGCAAGCCTCGGGGCTCGGGCCAGGTGATGCGCAGCTCGCCATCGAAGCGACGCAACCGGTCTCGGATGCTGCGGAACGCGACGTAGGGACCGCTTGCGATCGGGCCCCGCTGGCGGATGTCGATGCTGCTCCCGTCATCGCGAACGGCGAGCTCAACTGATGTGGGGAGGTAGGTGAGGCGAACGGCGATGTTGGACGAGCGCGCGCCAGGCTGCAGCCAAGCGAGCGCCTCGTGGAGCACTCGCAGCAGCGTGCGTTCCACAGCGCCGTCGAGGGGACGAGCTTCGCCCCGCACCTCCACGTCCGCGGCAGCCTCGAGCACAGCTCCGAAGCGGCTGACCAACAGGGCAAGGCTGGCCTCGAAGCCGGCCGCGTCATACTCAAGGGCACCGATCGACCTCGCCGTGTGGCGCAGTCGCTCACGACCCTCGCGGGTGAGTGCGGTCAGACGGCGTACCCACGCCGCGCTGCCCTCGGTGGTCGAGGGAACCTCATCGGCAAGGCGCTGGATGGCCACGAGGACTTCGTCCACCTGCTTGCCGAGGTCCTCCACCACCTGTGCCCTCTCGTCGTACATGGCGAGCTGCTGGTCGAGGCGGGCGACGGACTCGCGCAGACGACGGCGGTCGACGACCTCACCCAACGCAGCCGCGATTGAGTCGAGGTGTCGGTGCTCGCGAGGCTCAAGTGGACCGTGGCGCAACCTGGCGCTCAGCATGCCGATGACGTGATCGCTCCCCCATACCGGCGCGTAGACGGTCACGTCATCCTCCACCGGCTCGGGCTTTGTTCGGCGGGTCCGCCACTTTCGCCACAACTCACGCTCGAGGTCGGTTGCCAAGCTGGCCCTTGTGCGGTCGTAGAAGCGCACGTTCGTGATCTCGAAGCCGATGGCAGCGGGCGTCCGCGCGCGCAGCACCTCAAGCCAAGCGTGGGGATGCTGATCGTCGGCGGCTTCCACTGACATCAACGCCCGGGCCAGCTGCGCGCCGGCCGCCACCTGCTCGGAGAGCTCGGCTCGGTCGACCGCAACCGCGATGTGGGCGGCCAGAGCTGAGGCGACGCCCAGCAGGGACTCCGCTGGCGGTTCGACGTCACCCAAGTCCACGAGCACGAAGCCGAAGACTTCGCAATTGCGGATCAGCGGCAACACCAGCACACAGCCCATCTCGGCAGGTAGGTCGATGGCGGGGTGGGCAACCGCCGCGGGCTCCGGGATGATGACGGGCTGTGGCCACGTGCCGCTGTGCCAGGCCTGGGTGACAAACGCCGCCGCGCTCGGGGACAGGTCCATCACATCGCCGCCGATCGGCAGGTTGGTGCCCCGCTGCACGAGGGTCTCGAAGTGCTGCTGCGTCGCGTCGAGCAGGTGAACCGAGAGGTGGACGGCGCCCAGCACCGATGTGAGGGCATCGGCGACGAGCTCGGCCGCGTTTCGCAACGACGAGGGCGCCAGCAGCCGGGCGGATGCGGTCACCAGGCTCTCTAGTCGCTCGCTGTGGGAGCGCAGGTCGAGCGCAGTGCTCCACTCACCCCTCCCGTTCACAACCGGTGCAGGGAGCTCCTGCGCTTCGAAGGCCAGCGATCTGTCCACGGGTGACTCCTGACTGCCCTCATGCGAAGAGCGCGGACAAGCCTGCGCCGACCGGCACAGCGACTTCAGGCGGTCCGCGAGGGAGTGTTCGGCCTCGCAGAATTCGCTCTGATAGGTAGTACGAGCGAGGGCGCACCAGGACGCGAAGAAACCCTCGAAACTTGGAGGGAATCGTTCGGTGACCAGCGAACTTGC
>JBQTKH010000140.1:0-2515 GCA_052386335.1 Microthrixaceae bacterium | reverse complement strand
GCCGGAGCCGACCGGGTTCATCTTCAGCACCGCAGCTCGACGCTGCTGGTCGGCGGTGCGGATGTCCTGCTCGTAGAAGTAGACGTTGCCCTCGCTGCCGCCGTAGCCCGAGCCGCACTTGGCCAGCTCCGGCTGGAGATCCTTCTCCACCATGTCCTGGTTCTCTGGATCGTTCGTGCTGATGACCCCGAGCTTGCGGACGTTGTCACGGAAGTCCTGGGCCGAGTTCGCCGATCCCGCGTACTTCGCCAGCTTGCCCTTCAAGTTGGCGCACCACCATCGGGCCGCGTTCTGGGCCAGCTCGGTGCCCGACATCTGCACGTCCCAGTGGAGCCCCTTCAGGCCCGCGTTGTAGCTGTCACGGAAGTGCCAGCCGCCGATGTTCACCACGCCCAGCTTCGCCAGCTCCTCGAAGCACTGGGAGCACAACGAGGTGTTCCAGTAGACCGCGAAGGGCTTGAGCGAGTCGACCATCTGCTTCATCTCGCCGCGGAGGCAGTCGACGGCGGGCGGGATCGTGTCGCAGTTGCCTTGGAAGATCTTGAGCTCGACCTTGCGGCCGTACAGCTCGTAGTTGGCGTTGACGAACTTCTGCGCAGCGGCCTGGAAGGTGCGGTGCTGGTCGATGCTCACGTACGAGCCCTGGGCCCGCAGGATCGCGTCCACAGCGTCGCTGCCCTTGCCGTAGTACTGGACCACGGTGATCTTGTCGGCGGTGACACCGCGGTAGGTGGCGCCCTGGTTCTTGCCGTCGGACCTCGGCGTGCATGGCGGGGCGTAGAAGTCGATGGCCGGGTTGAACTGGCGCCCCTCGACGCAGTGCGCGGTGCTGCCCGAGGGCGTGCCACCCGTCCCACCGGACCCGGAGCCAGATCCCGAGCCGGAACCTCCTGCCGCACCGCCGGTCGACCCGCCGGTGGTTCCCGCGGTGCCGTCGGTGCCACCGTCGATGCCCGAACCGTCGACCGCATCGGCGATGCCGTCGCCGTCCGTGTCGATGCTCGATCCGTCGGGGTTGACGCCGCCCGAGGCCAGCTCGCCCGCACCCGGCGGCCGTGACGGCGCCAACGCGATGATGAGCAGCTGTGCGGCGATGAACGCCGCCAACGGGACGAACCGACGTCCGAGAGATCGTTGCACTGCATGGCCCCCTGGCGGGAAGTTGGATTCGGCCAGCGCGGGGATTCCCGGTGGCCCTGTAGGTATTCGACGCCCAGCACACGGACCCTTTAGATCGAGCGGGACCGGCGGCTCTCGCCAAACCGCCCGAACCGCCCAGATCGGGTGGGGTGGCGTGTCACTGGACGGGTGCCGATGGTAGACGCCCTGACCACCTCGACGTGTCGGGGGTCACACAGCAGTGCTAGCGCAAGCCGCGGAGCCTGGCCTCGACGTCGCCCAGCTCGGGATCGGCGGCCGCTACGATCCCGAAGAGCTGCCGGGCCTTGGGGATGTCGCCGGCGCGCTCGTGGAGGTCGGCGAGGGCGTAGGTGACACGGAGGTGGTGGAGCTGCGGCTTGCGAGCCGGCGGCCGCGACGCCTCGAGCGCGGCGATGGCGTCGGTGAGCTTGCCCTGATCCGCGAGCGAGCCCGCGAACACGATGCGCCCCTCAGCGACCAGGGCCGCGCTCGGCGAGGCCTGGCGCAGCTCGTCCCACAGCTCCACGACCTTGGCGTGGCGGCCGAGGGCCCGATAGCAGTCGGCGAGCACCGGGTGCTGCTCCGTGCTGCCCGCAAGATCACGGAAGGCCTCGAGCTCGGCGACGGCCAGCTTCCACCGGCCCAGGCGGTAGTACGTGAGGCCAAGGAGCTCGCGCACCGACTCCGCGGTGGGCGCGGCGTCGGCGAGCGGCCGCAGGAGGCGCCGGGCCTCCTCGTAGCGCTCCCGACGGAACGCTCGGCTCGCGTCCTTGAGCCGCTCCTCGAGCCGCTCCACCTTGCCGGCGCCGACGGCGCGCTTGAGCGTGGAATCGGGCGCCAGGTGCTCGTCGTCAGCCCCCGCGACGACGCGTCGGGCCGATCGACCGCGCCCGACCGCGCCCGCGGCCTCGCCGCGCACAACGCCCTCGTCGATCCAGACCTCGGGCTCCCAGGCCTCACGACCCGACGCCTCACGGAAGGCGTCGGAGGCCCCGGAGGTGCCGGTGCCGCGCCCCTCGTCGCGCAGGCGGCCGGCGCCCTTGCGGGCCACGCCGCCCCACCCGGCCTGCTTGGCTCGGCTGTCGTCACCGGCCCGGGCGTCGGCCCGCCGCTTCCAGGCCGGGCCCTCCGGCGGGCTCGCCGGCTTGGGGCGACCGCGTCGAGGGTTGGAGGGCGGGGGCTTGGGCATGGACGCGTGATCCTATCGGGGGGCGAAAACGACGAAGGACCCCTGTCTCCAGGGGTCCTTCGCACGTGCGAACTCGGCGGCGTCCTACTCTCCCAGGGCCTCTCGACCCAAGTACCATCGGCGCTGGAGGGCTTAACTTCCGTGTTCGGAATGGGAACGGGTGTGACCCCTCCGCCATGGCCACCG
>JBQTKH010000139.1:0-2124 GCA_052386335.1 Microthrixaceae bacterium | reverse complement strand
TGTCACGGCAACCTTCGAGACCGAGAACCGGATAGTCATCGACGGCCGTGCGAGTGAGTCTAGTAACTTACTGATCGCCACAGGTGCGCGCCCGGGGCCGATGGCCATCCCCGGTGACGAGCACCTGGTCGACAGCACCGACTTCCTCAACCTCGAGGACCTGCCCCGCAGGGTGCTCTTCGTCGGGGGAGGGTTCGTCTCCTTCGAGTTCGCGCACATCGCTGCTCGTGCTGGTGCCCGCGCGGTGATCATCGACCGTGGTGTTCGGCCGCTCAAGGGTTTCGACCCCGGCCTCGTCGACCTCCTGGTCGCACGAGGCGCCGACGTCGGCATCGACATGCGTCGGGAGACGACCATCACGTCGATCGAGCAAACCGGACCCGCCTACCGAGTGACCGTCGAGACCTCTGGCACCCAAGCCATGATCGAGACCGAGCTCGTGGTCCACGGCGCGGGGCGCGTCCCGCAGCTCTCGAGACTTGGTCTAGACGCCGCCAACGTCGCCCACGGCACGAGAGGCATCGCCGTTGCCGGCCACCTCCAGAGCACAACGAACCCGGCCGTGTACGCAGCGGGCGACTCCGCCGACACCCCCGGCATGGCTCTGACCCCGGTGGCCGTGTTCGAGGGCAAGGTCGCCGCGTCGAACATGCTCAACGGTACGACCACGACTCCCGATTACGGCGGTGTGCCCACGGCGGTCTTCACGATTCCTGAACTGGCCCGCGTCGGACTTCTCGAAGACGAAGCGAGATCGAACGGCCTCGACGTGGACGTCCGCTACAGCGACACCAGCGGCTGGTACTCGAACTATCGCATCGGAGAAGCAACCGCCGCGGCGAAGATCCTCATCGACAAGACCAACGACACCATCATCGGCGCTCACCTGCTCGGCCCCGACTACGGCGAGCTGATCAACTTCCTCGGGCTCGCCATGAAACTCGGACTCACAACCCGCCAACTCAAGTCGATGACCACCACCTATCCCAGTGTCGGATCAGACCTCGGTTCGATGCTCTGAACCGTCGGACCACAGCCCATGAGCGACCTCGCAGTAATTCATTCAGGGGCCGAGGAGATCCACGTGCGCTTGTTGTCGAATTGTGAGGATCAGGATCGCGGCCATAAGAGGAACGGCGACCATGGGGTGCTTCCATCGGATCGAGGCCTCGAGCCAGCGGCCCGTCAGCCTCCCCCACAGCGTGCGGGCGATTACGACTCCCGTCGCGAGGGGGAGCAGCCAGACCGCAGGGTTGAATCGCATCGCGGTCGCCACGTCGCCGCGGGTGATGGAGCGCACCGCCCGCGTCATGCCGCAGAGCGGCCCCATGATCCCGACGTAGTGCAATGGCCCGTGGATGTCGATCGGCGGTAGTCCGAGCAGTGCAAGCGCGAGCGCACCCAGCCCACCAGCGGTGACCACCCAGATCCACGTTGGATGCCGATCAGTGGCGGCCCAGACCCAGGCCACGGGTTCGCCGCCAGGTCGAGCAATTCGCGTGCTCATCGCTCCACCGAAGCGGCGACCCGCCGGAGTGTCGGGGCCACGGTGCCGGGGGTGGGCGCTGTTGTCACGAGGCGACAAGGTCCTCGAGAGCGGTGCGCAGGTCGGCTTCGGTCAACTCGCCGGTGTGGCGGCCGGCGATCCGGCCGTCGGCGGTGATGAACACGGTGGTCGGCATCCCGAACAGGTTGTAGTCGACCGCGGTGGCGCCTCGTGGGTCGTAGGCCGACGGGTAGGTGATGCCGGTCTCGGCGACCAGGGCGAGCGCATCGTCCCGGTCGTCTTGGTGGTTGATGCCGATGAAGTCGACTCGGCCGGCGAACTCGCGGTGGATGGTCTCGAGTGCGGGCATCTCGCGACGGCATGGCACACACCACGACGCCCAGAAGTTCACGAGCACAGGAGTGCCGGCATGATCGGCCAAGGTGATGATCGAGTTCTCATCCACGAGCGACCCCAGCGCGAATAGTGGAGCCGTGTCGCCGTCGTCGGTCGAGGTGACCAGGTTGACGCGAGGCTCGGACAGACCGGCCAGGCCGATCGCGGCGATGACCCCCACGGCCACGACCACGACGGCACCGATCACCACGACGCGGGGTTGTCGCCACCTCGACCGGGGA
>JBQTKH010000138.1:0-3587 GCA_052386335.1 Microthrixaceae bacterium | reverse complement strand
CGGTGGCGGTCCGCGCCAGACCGCCACGAGTCCGCGCTGCTGGACCAAGTGCTCGACCCGGTGCTCGACGTGGGATGCGGCCCGGGTCGCGTGCCCCACGCCCTGGCCGCCTCCGGGCGCATCGCGCTCGGCATCGATCCCGCCTGGGCCGCCGCCCACGAGGCCGCCAGACGAGGGGCGCCGGTGCTACGCCGATCGGTGTTCTCGCCCCTCCCCGGCGAGGGTCGGTGGGGCACCGTGCTGCTGCTCGACGGCAACGTCGGCATCGGCGGCGACCCGGTGACGCTGCTACGACGCTGCCGCGAGCTGGTGCGACCGGGCGGGCACGTCATCGCCGAGATTGCCAGACCGGGCACGCCGAGCCGGCCGCTGACCGTCCGCGTGGAGTCGGGCACGCAGTCCGGCCCCTGGTTCGCGTGGGCCGTGGTCGGCGTCGACGGCTGGTCGTCGCTGGTCGCCGACGCGGGCCTGGCGGCGACCGTCGTCGAGACGGCCGGGCAACGTTGGTTCGGACGGGCGGTGCGGCCGTGACCCCCGATGTCGGCCAGCCCGTTCGATGGTTGCACGGTCGATTCACGAGCCCGCTGCACGACGAGCGCGTCGCGGCGTGGCTTGGCATCGCGCTGGGCGTCGCGTTCATGACGTGCGCGCTCACCGGTGCCTACTCGCACGTGCTGCAGCAGGAGCCGTCGTGGCTCACGGTGCCGGCCCGACCAGCCGGGCTGTATCGCGTGACGCAGGGGGTCCATGTGGTCACGGGCTTTGCGACGGTGCCGCTCTTGCTCGCCAAGCTATGGGTCGTCGCGCCGAAGCTGGTCGAGTGGCCGCCGGTCCGATCGGTCGGCCACGCGCTCGAGCGACTCGCGCTGCTGCCGCTCGTCGGGGCGGCACTGTTCTTGCTCGTCTCCGGGATCGCCAACGTCGCCCGGTGGTACCCGTGGGAGTTCTTCTTCCCGAAGGCACACCTGTGGGCGGCATGGATCCTCGTGGGCGCGCTCGTCGTCCACGTCGGAGCGACGTTGGCAACGGCACGGCGAGCGCTCGTCCGGGAGTCTCAGGCCACACCCCAACGCGCGGACCGCCGCGCGTTCCTGGGCGGGGTCGCCGCGACGAGCGGGCTCCTCGCCCTGGCGACAGGGGGCGCGACGATCTCCTGGCTGTCGCCGATCTCGTTCCTGGCCCAGCGGCGAGCCGGTGACGGCCCGCAGGGCGTGCCGGTCAACAAGACCGCGGATGCAGCGGGGGTGACCGTCGCCGCACTGGCGCCGTCGTGGCGGCTCATGGTCACCGGTGCTGTCACACGGCCGCTGTCGCTGTCGCTCGACGACCTGCGCCGGATGCGCCTGCGTTCCGCCGAGCTGCCGATCGCGTGCGTCGAGGGTTGGTCGGCGTCGGCGCGGTGGCGTGGAGTGCCCGTGCGCGACCTGCTGGAGATGGCGGGGGCCGCGGAGGACGCGGAGGTGACCGTGCGCTCGCTCCAGCGATCGGGTAGGTACCGGTCCTCCGAGCTGAACCGCTTCCACGCGCGGGACCGCGACACGATCCTCGCGCTCGAGCTCGACGGCGAGCCGTTGCACCTCGACCATGGCTTCCCAGTGCGGTTGATCGGCCCGAACCGGCCTGGCGTCACGCAGACGAAGTGGGTCCACGAGCTGGAGGTGCGATGACCGCCGCACGACCGACGGTCGCGTCGGGTGCGGACCACGCCGGTCTGGGACGCTGGATCGGGCTGCTGCTCGGAGCGCCGATCATCGCGTGGGGTGTCCGCGGGATCCTGCTCGAATCCGACCGCACCCACCCGGGTGAGCTCGCCCGCTGGCTCGTGGGCAGCGCCCTGGTGCACGACGCGGTGCTGCTCCCGATCGTGGCGTCGGTGGCCGTCGTGGCCCGCCGGCTGGTGCCGGAACGCATGTGGCCAGTGGCGCGCTGGGCGATCGCCACGACCGGCATCGTGGCGCTGGTGTCGTGGCCATTCGTACGCGGCTACGGCCGCCGGCCCAGCAATCCGTCGCTCCTGCCCCGCGACTACGGCGCGGGCGTCATCGTCGCGGTCGTCGCGGTCTGGCTCGTCGCTCTGGTGCGGTTCTGGCGTGCGCGGCGGCAGCCGGCCGATCCGGAGCCGGGCTGAGCGGCCTCGCCGATCGTGAACCCCCCGATACGGTCGCCACGTGTGCGACTCGCCCAGCGGCGCGTCACCCATCGACCAGTGAGGAGCGTCCTTGCGATGAAGGCTGCCGTGGTGGTGCTGTCAGATCCGGGCGGGGGCCTGAGCCTGGTGGCTCTCGCTCACCGCAGCCACGGCGTCCTGGTCTTCTGACGATGGCGGCAGAGCACGTCCCCAGCGCGGTGGTCCGCTCGGTCAACGTCGGTCGGCCGCGCCGCGTCGAGTGGCGGGGCCGGCAGGTGACGACGGCGATCTGGAAGGAGCCCGTCGTCGGGGCGATCCGGGTCGACGGGGTCAACCTCGAGGGAGACGACCAGGCGGACCGTCGGGTCCACGGTGGCGCCGACAAGGCGGTCTACGCCTACGCAGCCGAGGACTACGCCTGGTGGGGCACCCAGATCGGAGCGCTCGGGCCCGGCACGTTCGGCGAGAACCTCACCACGGCCGGTCTCGACCTGGCCGCGGCGATGATCGGCGACCGGTGGCACGTCGGCTCCGCGGTGCTCGAGGTGTCCCAGCCGCGCACGCCTTGCTTCAAGCTCGGCATCCGCATGGACGACGACGCCTTTCCCGCCACGTTTGCTGCCGCGGGCCGGAGTGGTGCGTACCTGCGGATCATCCGGGCGGGGTTGATCGAGGCCGGTGACCACGTTCGGGTCGAGCGGGCGTCGCCGCCGCTCGTCTCCGTTGGAGTCCTCGCGAACGGTGAGCTCACGCCAGATCAGCTCGCGGCGGTGGCGGCCGATGCGCGGGTGCCGGAGGGATGGCGTCGCGCGGCGCAGAACGCGCTCGCTCGTGATCACGAGGCGCCGTGAGCACGACGACAGGCTGACACGGCACTAGAACGTGTTCTAGTCTCGACCGATGGCTGTGACCCGCGGTGATCGTCCCTACGACCTCGTGATCACGAACGGCATCGTGGTGGACGGCACCGGCCTGCCGCGCCGCCGGGCCGACGTCGGCGTGACGGACGGCCGCATCGCGGCGATCGGCTTCATCGACGCCGACGAGGGGGCGCGCCACATCGACGCGGCGGGACGGATCGTGGCGCCGGGGATCGTGGATCCGCACACCCACTACGACCCGCAGCTCACCTTCGAGCCCTACGGCACCTCGAGCTGCTACCACGGCGTCACCACCGTCGTCACCGGAAACTGCGGCTTCTCGGTCGCACCCCTGAAGCCGGGCGACGCGCCCTGGCTCATCCAGCTCTTCGCCCGCGTCGAGGGCATGGACGCCTCCGCGCTCGAGGGCATCCCCGTCGACGGCTTCGAGACGTTCCCCGAGTTCCTCGCCTCGATGCGCGGCAAGATCGGCATCAACGCCGCCTTCTACGTGGGGCACTGCGCGCTGCGTCGCTACGTCATGGGCGATGCGGCCCAGGAGCGCGAAGCAACGCCCGCGGAGGTCGACGAGATGGTTG
>JBQTKH010000137.1:0-20007 GCA_052386335.1 Microthrixaceae bacterium | reverse complement strand
ACGATCCCGCTGTTCCACGTCAACGGCTGGGGCACGCCGCACTACGTCACCGGCCTCGGCGCGGTGCACGTCATGCTGCCGCGCTTCGAGGCTGGTGAGGTCCTGCGGCTCGTCGAACGACATCGCGTGACCCGCTTGTTCCTCGTGCCGGCGATGGCTCGCCTGGTCCTCGATCATCCCTCGCGCACCGATCGCGATCTGTCGAGCGTGGTGCAGATCTCCGTGGGCGGCGCGCCATCGAGCGAGGCGCTGCTGGCTGAGCTCGAGGCCGCGTTCGGGTGCCCGTGCATCTGCGGGTACGGGATGACCGAGTCGGGTCCCACCCTCACTCGGAGCCTCCCGAAGCCAGGGGTGGCCTCCACGCTGGCGCAGCGCGCCACGACGGGGCTCCCGATCCTGGGCGTCGATGTCCGCGTGCTCGACGACCACGACCACGAGGTGCCGTGGGACGCTCGCACCGTGGGCGAGATCTGCGCCCGCAGCAACCACGTCATGCTCGGGTATCTCGACCACCCTGCCGCGACCGACGCCGTGCTGCGCGACGGTTGGCTCCGCACGGGCGACCTGGCGGTCGTGGATGCGGAGGGGTACATCACGATCGTGGACCGCGCCAAGGACCTCATCGTGTCCGGCGGTGAGAACATCGCGTCGGTCGAAGTCGAGCACGCCCTCTCCGCTCATCCGGGCGTCCGGGAGGCGGCGGTCGTGGCCATGGCGGACGAGCGTTGGGGCGAGGTGCCCGTGGCCTTCGTCACCCTTGTGAGCGGCGCGGCCCCCGACGAAGCCGAGCTCCTCGGCTGGGTGCGTGAGCAGCTGGCCGGGTTCAAGGTGCCCCGCCGGGTCATCGTCCTCGACGAGATGCCGGTCGGCGGGACCGGCAAGGTCCAGAAGGAAGCGCTTCGCCGCCGACTCAGCTGATCACGAGCCGGTCAGGGCGCGGCCGAGGATCTCGAGCCCGTGCTCGAGATCGTTGTTGGTGATCGTGAGCGGCGGGATGAGGCGCAGGACGTTGCCGAGCGGACCGCACGTCAAGACGAGGACTCCAGCGTTCAGGCAACGCATCTGGACGGCCTCGGCCGTGGCCTTGTCCCGGAGCTCGACACCGACCATGGCACCGATGCCCCGCACCTCGACGATGTCGTCCAGGCGGTGGGACCGCAGCGAGGCGACCATCGTCGCTCCGATGTCCGCGGCGCGCGCGCAGAGGTGCTCGCGCTCGATGACCTCGACCGTGGCGACCGCAGCCGCGCACGCGACGGGGTTCCCCCCGAACGTCGACCCGTGGGCGCCGTTGGGCCAGCGCGCCATCAGGGCGGCCTCGCCGACGATCGCACCGAGCGGCAGGCCCGAGGCGATGCCCTTCGCGCACAGGAGCACATCTGGGGTGATGCCGAAGGTCTCGGCCGCGAATGGGCGACCGGTGCGACCGAAGCCTGACTGCACCTCGTCGAGCACCAGCAGGATGCCGTGGTCGTCGCATCGCGCTCGCAGCCCGCGCAGCCAGTCGATCGGCGGCACGACGTAGCCGCCTTCGCCGAGCACAGGCTCGACCACCATCGCGCCGACGGTGGTCGTGGCATCGACGTCCGCAAGAAGCCGGTCGAGGGCGTCGAGTGCGGCCGAGACCGCGGCAGCATCGCTCGACTGCGCGCTCGTCACCCCGCCGACGCAGTACGGCGCGATGTGCACGCCGGCCAGGAGCGGCGCATAGCCCTCCTGGTAGGACGGCTTCGCGGTGGTGAGCGAGGTGGCGGCGAGGGTGCGCCCGTGGAAGGCGCGCTCGAACGCGACGATTCCCGACTTGGCCGTGGCGCGGCGAGCGAGCTTCAGCGCGCCGTCGACGGCCTCGGCGCCGCTGTTGCAGAAGAACACCTGAGGGTGCTCGAAGAACGGTGTCAGGCGGGCGACGGCTTCCGCGGCCTCGATGTAGGGCTGGTGCTTCAGCACGACGGACGTGTGGAGCAGGCGATCGACCTGCGCGTGGATCGCGGCCACCACGTGCGGGTGGCGGTGTCCGGTGTTCGTGACGGCGATGCCAGAACCGAAGTCCAGGTACCGATGCCCGTCGACATCCCACACCCAGGAGCCATCGGCATGGTCGGCGACGACGTCGAAGTAGCTGGGCAGCACCGGCGCGACCACCTCCTCGTACCGACGCAGCCATGCAGATGCGGTGAGCACCTCCACCGCGCTCATGCGTCACTCCGGTTGTCGATCTGCGCCCGCTGGAGCCGTCCCGAGTAGTCGACGTAGACGGTCTTGACCTGACTGAACTGCTCGATGCCGCGGGCCCCCGCCTCTCGGAAGCCGTTCCCCGTGTGCTTGGTGCCGCCGAACGGCAGGGGGATCTCCGCACCGATCGTGGGGGCGTTGACGTAGGTGATGCCTGTGTCGATCGCCGCGACGCCGGAGAGCGCCGCGTTGATGTCGCGCGTGTAGATCGACGCCGACAGCCCGTAGTCGACCCCATTGACCACCGCCACCGCCTCATCGAGGTCCTCGACCTCGATGACCGACAGCACGGGACCGAAGACCTCCTCCCGAGCCACGCGGTGCGAGGGCTCCACGCCACCGAGGATGGTCGGCTCGACGAAGGAACCACCGATGCAGCCCTCCACATCGGAGCGCACGGCTCCGCCGCTCAGGATGCTGGCGCCTTCGTCGGTGGCCATCCCGATCATCGACGCGATCCGCTCGGCCGCGGCGGCGTGGATGACCGGACCGACGTCGGTGCGCGGATCGAGCGGGTCGCCGAGGCGGAGCTCGCCAGCGCGCGCCGCGAGCGCCTCCAGGACCGCCCCCGCGATCCCCCGTTGGACGATCAGGCGCGAGGTCGACGTGCACCGCTGGCCGGCTGACCCGAAGGCGCCGAACAGCGCTCCGTCGATCACCAGGTCGAGGTCGGCGTCGGCCAGCACCACCATCGCGTTCTTGCCGCCGAGCTCGAGGCTCACGACCTTCGGACCCACCGCCATCGCCGCTGCCGCGACCTTGCGACCCGTGGGCACCGATCCGGTGAAGGACACCGCGCCGACGCCAGGGTGCACCGCGAGCGCCGCGGCCGGTTCCGCGCCCCCGTGCACCAGCTGGAGCAGCTCTGCCGGGATGCCTGCCTCGACGCAGGCCTCGACGAAGGCAACCGCGCACGCAGGGGCGAGCTCAGAGGGCTTGAGCACCATCGCATTCCCTGCGAGCAACGCCGGAAACACCTTCCACGAGGGGATGGCCACGGGGAAGTTCCACGGGGTGATCATCCCGACGACGCCGATCGGGATGCGCGTCGTCCACGCGAGCTTGTCCTCGAGCTCCGACGGCACGACGTCGCCCATGGCCGAACGCCCTTGTCCGGCCACGAAGGCTGCCATGTCGATGGCCTCTTGCACCTCGCCGCCGGCCTCGACGCGGATCTTGCCCGCCTCCCGACTGACCAGATCTGCCAGCTCGGCCTTCCGGGCGGTGAGCACAGCGCCGACGGACGAGATCGCCTCGGCTCGCGCCGGCACCGGGCGACGAGCCCATGCGACCTGGGCCGCGCTGGCGCGCCGAACGGCGGCGTCGACGTCAGCCGCGGCGTGTGACGGCATCTCTGCGATCACCTCGGCGGGGCGTGCTGGGTTGGTCGAGACGAACGTGGGCATCGCTGGTCTCCTGAGCGGGTCGAATCGTGACGACGGATGCAACGGCTGTTGCAGGTACGGGCCATAGCGTACCATCTGTTGCATGCCGGACCTGACCGCCCGCCTCGAGGCCCACGCCGCGAACCTCCCGCCCTCGCAACGGGCCGTCGCCGAGGTGGTCCTCAGCGACCCGGCTGCCGCGGCCTTCGCGACCGTCGCGGAGGTCGGTCGGCGGGCAGGGACGAGCGGCGCAACCGTCGTTCGCCTGGCCGAGCGCCTCGGCTACGACGGTTGGGTGGGGCTCCAGGCCTCGGCGCGCCAGGAGATGGCGGGCCAGCTGCGACCGGCGACCGAGCGCATCCGCGAGTCCAGCGCCGGCGACGTACTCGCGCAGACCGGCCTTCGGGAGGCCGAGAACGTGCACCGCACCCTCGCCGCCGTCGACCGCGCCGCCTTCGAACAGGCCGTGGTCCTGATGGCCGATCCGACGCGCGCCCTGCACGTCGTGGCTGGCGATGCGGCATCTGGGATCGGCACCTTCCTGACCGACGGTCTCGAGCTGCTGCGCTCGGGCGTGCGGCGCGTGGACGGCTCACCGGTCACTGTGGCTCGTCACCTCGCTCACCTGCAGCGAGGTGACGTGATCATTGCGGTGGACCTGCGCCGGTACGAGGCGTGGGTGCTCGACACCGTCAGGCGTGCCGTCGCGCAGGGGGCAGTCCTCGTTGCGATCACCGACTCAGTGCTCTCCCCACTGGCACAGGAGGCATCGGTGTGCTTCGTGGTCGCTGCTGAGGGGGCCGGACCCTTCGACAGCCACGTCGGCACGCTCGCGCTCGTCAACGCGCTCACAACCGGCGTTGCCCGCTCCCGTCGGCGGCCGGCAGCGGCGCGGCTGGATCGCGTGGAGCGAGCGTGGCGCGAAGCCGACGCCCTCGTCGACCGCTGAGCGAACGGCTCAGCCGAACGACGGTGGCCGCTTCTCGAAGTAGGCCATCGTGGCCTCCACCTGGTTTGGGCTGCCGATCAACGACGCCATCGTGACCCGCTCGTCGTGGAACTGTTCGGCGATCGGCCGGGTACCCGACAGGTTGAGCAGACGCTTCCCCTCCCGCAAGGCGTCGGGACTGCGCGTGGCCAGCTCGGCCGCCAGCTCGAGGGCGGCGCCCCGAGGGTCGTCCGCCACCCGCGTGGCAAGCCCGAGCCGCACCGCCTCCTCGCCCGAGACCATGCGCCCGGTGAAGGTCAGATCCTTGGCGACGTCGAGGCCCACCCGCGTTGGGAGCACCGCGGTACCCGTCATGTCCGGGATCAACCCCCAGCGGACCTCCAACACGGAGAGCTTCGCGTCGGGGGCCACGATGCGCAGGTCGGCACCCAGCGCGATCTGGAGGCCTCCGCCCAGCGCCGGACCGTGGATGGCCGCGATCACGGGCACGGTGAGCTCCTGCCACACCCACGCCGACTGCTGGGCGAGGTGGGTGATGCGGTCTCCGGTGTCGGCGATGACGCCGAGGGTCCGTCCACCGTCGCTCGCTCCAGCGTCGGACGGACCAGCCATGGCTTGGAACGACCCGAAGTCGAGCCCAGCACAGAAGCCCCGTCCCTCACCAGACAGGACCACCGCCCGCACGGACGGGTCGGCCTTCAGGGCCTCACCCGCCTCGACGATGCCCCGGAACATCGCCTGATCGAGGGCGTTCAGCTTCTCGGGACGGTTCAGTCGCACATCGGCGATGCCGTTGGTGATGGAGAGGGAGATGCGGTCTGACATGCCTCAAGCATGCCAGGGGTTCCCAGCCCGGCCCCAGATGGGCACACTTGTCTCCCTCGCAGGAACGGGGATGCTCCAGATCCCTCCCCCGCCACCCTCCATGCGATCCTCCCGCCCCCACTCCCGTGCCCTCCGGGCATCGCTGGCCGCAATGGTCGCGGTCGCCGTGACCGCCCTTCCGACCGTGACCGCCTCCGCTCGGACCGGAGAGGCACGTCGGACGGTGGAGCGGGCCCCACTGGCGACGTCCACGCTGGCCCGACCGAGCCCCACCCTCGCGGGGTTGCCGCGCATCTCGCTCGACCTCGCCGAGGTGCGCGTCGACAGCCCCGCGTTTCGGCGAGAGCGACGGCGCTACGACGAGCTGGCGGGCGCGCTGACCTCGGCGCAGCGTGAGCGCGTGGGCGTCGATCGAGCGCTCGCCGCCCTCAACGCGAAGGCGGCCTACGCCCAGTCCACGCTGGCCGCGCTGCGGGCGCAGGCCGCCGTCCTCGGCTCGCGCCTCGCCGTGGTCGACGCGGCGATCGCGGACCTCGCCGTCGGACTCTACACCTCGGGCGGCGCGTCAGCGCGGATCGACTCGGCGCTCGCCACGGAGCAACCCTCCATCAACGACGCCGACCGCAGAGACGTGCTCGGCACGGCCTCGCTCGACGTCCTCCTTGCGGAACGAGCTGCGATCACGGCGCGCCTGCAGGAGGCGAGGGAGCGCGCCACGGTGGCCCGTCGAGCGCGCGCAGAGCTGAGCGAGCAGCGGGTCCACCTCGACGAGGCGCGGCCGGCGGCGCTCGACGCGGAGGTGGCCGCCGCTCCTGCGGTGGCGGCGCAGCGGGCCCAGTATGAGCAGGCTCGCACGCTCGCCAACGTCGAGCGGGTGGGGTTCCCGCTCGTGGCGCTCGACGCCTATCACCGCGCCGAACGATCGAGCGCGGTGGCATCGCCGAGCTGCGGCGTCCGCTGGTGGGCCATCGCCGGCATCTCGCGGGTGGAGGGTCACCACGGAAGCTACGGAGGGGCCAGCCTCGGCGAGCGGGGCGACACCACCCGCCGCATCATCGGGATCCAGCTGAACGGCACGAACCAGACCCAGGTGGTCCTCGACTCCGATGGAGGCACGCTGGACGGCGATCGGGACTACGACCGCGCCGTCGGCCCGATGCAGTTCATCCCCCAGACCTGGGCCCGCTTCGCCGCAGATGGCAACGAGGACGGCACGAGCTCCCCGTTCAACCTCTACGACGCAACCCTCGCTGCAGCGCGCTACCTCTGCCGAGCGAGCGACCACCTCGACGCCGATCCCGGTCTCCGCGCCGCGTACTTCGCCTACAACCACTCCGAGCTGTACGTGGACCGGGTGCTGTCCTTCGCACGTCAGTACGAGCGCTCGCTCGACCTCGCGACGCCCGCGGATTGACCTGCGACCGGCTTCGGTCAGGCGGTTTGGGGCGTACCGCCGAATGCTCCGAAGTGAGCCGACAACAAAAGGGCGAGGGGTTGTTGACACATTGACAACAGCACTCCTACGGTCGCCGTGACCGGTGTGACCGGCGTCACCGGGCAAGCCGACCGACGGTCTGCACCCAGCATCAAGCGCCGAAAACGGGGGACAACCGTGAGGGATCAGCACGTACGAGCACCGTGGTACCGCGTCGTGGCGGTGGCCCTTGGTCTCGTCCTCGTCGCAGCCGCGTGCGGAAGCGACGACAAGACGGCCAGTGACGGTTCCGACGGGGCCACTGACAAGACCACCACCACGGCCGACGCCGGGGTGAAGCCGGTCAAGGGCGGCGAGCTCGTCTTCGGCGCGGAGTCCGACGTGTCGACGCTCGACGTCGGCGCCGCCGCGCAGCCCGCCGACAAGGTGATCACGCTCGGTCTCTACGACCCGCTCACCACCTATGTCGATGGCAAGGTCGTCCCCTACCTCGCCGCGTCGCTCGAGTCCGACGGCGACGACCTCACCACCTGGACGATGGCCCTGCGCGAGGACGTCACCTTCCACGATGGGACGCCGCTCAACGCGGATGCCGTGGTGAAGCACTTCCTGCGCCTGCAGGATCCCGCAACCGCCTGCCCGTGCCTCGACACCGTGAAGGTGATCGCGTCGATGGACACCCCTGACGGTCCCGAAGGGCTCACGGTCGTGTTCCACCTGGGCACCCCGAGCGTGGCCTTCCCCGACACGCTCGCCGGATCCTCGGGCTACATCGAGTCCCCCACGGCGGTCGCCAAGTTTGGCGAGGACTACAAGAACAACCCGGTCGGCACCGGTCCGTTCACGCTCACCGAGTACGTGCCCAACGACCGCGTCGTCCTCACCGCCTATCCCGGCTACTGGCAGAAGGACGCCGACGGCGTGCAGCTGCCCTATCTGAACAAGCTGACGATCAAGCCCATCCCCGACGCGGGCCAGCGCCTCACCGCCCTCGAGACCGGCGACATCGACATCTTCCAGACCGCGGTGTCCAACGACATCAAGACCGCGGAGGACAAGGGGTTCGCCGCGCAGAAGATCAGCGGCTCCAGCTCCACGATCCTCCTCATGAACAACGCCAAGCCCCCGTTCGACGACGTGCGGGCACGGCAGGCCGTGGCCTACGCCATGAACAAGGACGCGATGAACGAGCGGCTGTACAAGGGCGTCCGCGTGCCGAGCTACTCGGGGTTCGCGCTCGACTCCGCCTACTACAACAAGAAGGCGAGCACGCCGAAGTACGACCTCGACAAGGCAAAGGCCCTCGTCGAGGATCTCGGCGGCCTGAAGTTCTCGATCGTGTGCATCTCCACACCTGAGGCGGATGCCCTGCTGCAGCTCATGAAGCAGATGGGTGAAGCGGCCGGCATGGAGATCACCTTGGAGAGCCAGGAGCAGGGCGCCTTCGTGACGCGCATGTTCAGCAAGGGTGGCGACTACGAGGCGGCGTGCTTCCGGAGCACCCACTTCATCGAACCCGACGCGATCCGATCGGGCCTCACCACTGGCGACGCCGGCAACCTGGCCTTCTACAGCAACACGACCGTGGACAAGCTGCTCGACGAGGGTCGCCAGACCGCCGACTTCGACACCCGCAAGGCCAAGTACGACGAGGTCCAGGAGATCACCGGTGAAGAGGTGCCGCTGATCACCACGCTCTACGACCTGTTCGGCAACGTCTACGACGCCACCAAGGTCGGTCCCCCGCCCGCCGGCGAGGCCAACTCGCTCGGCGCCATCAAGCCGGGCTTCCTCTTCACGACGAAGGGCTGACCGTCCGACCGAGTGTTGAGGTGACAACCGTCCCTGCGTGCCGAGGATGACATGACCATCGTCAAGAACGTGGTGGTGCGACTGGCGAAGCTGCTGGCTGTGGTGCTCATCGTGAGCTTCCTCACCTTCAGCCTCACCAAGCTCCTCCCTGGCGATCCGATCACGAACATCCTCGGCCCGCAGGCGACCAACGAGGCGGCCCGCACGGCGCTCACCGAGAAGCTGGGCCTCGACAAGCCCTTCGTCGAGCAGTTCGGGGGCTACATGTGGGACGCAGCCCACGGCGACCTCGGCTACTCCTACTCGAACCGCTTCCAGACCACGACGCTGCTCAGGCAGGCTCTCCCCGCCTCGCTCGAGCTGATGATCCTGGCCCAGCTCCTCGCTCTGCTGGTCTCGGTGCCGCTGGCGATGCTCAGCGCCTACCGCGCCAACTCCCGCCTGGATCGGGCGATCACCACGAGTGCCTTCGGGTTGATCTCGCTGCCGGGGTTCGCGCTGGCGGTGTTCCTCGTCTACGTCTTCTCGCTGCAGCTCGGCTGGTTCCCCGCCGTCGGCTACCGACCCCTGTCCGAGGGCCTGGTCGACAACCTCAGGTCGATCGCCCTCCCGCTGATGGTGCTCGTCGCCGGCCTGAGCGCCGTGTACACGCGGATCCTGCGAAGCGACCTCATCGCGACGCTCCAGGAGGACTTCGTGCTCATGGCGCGCTCGAAGGGCCTCCCCACCTGGCACATCCTGCTCCGCCATGCGCTGCGCCCGTCGTCGTTCTCCTTGCTGACCGTGTTCGGCATCAACTTCGGCACCCTCATCGGCGGCTCGGTGATCCTCGAGTCGTTCTTCGTGATCCCCGGTGTCGGGCTTCTCGCCATCAAGTCGATCGGCACGCGCGACTACCTCGCGGTCCAGGGCGTGGTGCTCGTGATCGCAACCGCGTTCGTGGTCGTGAACTTCCTGGTGGACATCCTCTACTCCGTCCTCGACCCACGGGTCCGTCGATCGGGGGCTCGATGACCGACATGACCGATGCGCCGGCCGTCCTGCCTGGCGGAGGGTCGCCGGTCGCTGGGCCGGTGCCACGGAAGCGCTCCCGCTTCGGCGTCCTCGGCTTGGGCGGCAGGCTCAGCGCGATCTGGCTCATCATCATCCGCCCGTCGGCCCTGCTCGCGCCGTGGTTGCCGATCAAGGACCCCGACCTCATCGACTTCTCGAACCTCAACCAGCTCCCCAACAAGCCCCCGGGCACCCCCGGCTTCCTCCTGGGCACCGAGCAGAACAGCTTCGACATCCTCTCTCGCATCATCTGGGGCGGGCGCGTGTCGCTCGTGGTCGCGCTCGGCGTGCTCGCCATCGGGATGGTGATCGGCGGCAGCATCGGGCTCATCGCCGGCTTCGTGCGAGGGCGCACGGAGACGCTCCTCATGGCGATGGTCGACGTCTTCCTCGCGTTCCCCGCGCTCATCCTGCTCATCGCGATCGTCGCGTTCCTGGGTGCCGACCTCAAGAACGTCGTGGTCGGCATCTCGCTGGTGTCGATCCCTGCGTTCGCGAGGATCGCGCGGGCCACGACGCTCACGTTCTCGCAGCGGGAGTTCGTCGTGGCCGCCGAAGCGGCAGGCGCCACTCGCCGTCGGATCCTCGTCAGGGAGATCCTCCCCAACGTGGTGCTCCCGCTGCTGGCGTTCGGCCTGCTCGTGGTCGGCATCGCGATCGTGGCCGAGGGCAGCCTGGCGTTCCTCGGCCTCACCTCTCAGGAGACGATCAGCTGGGGCGGGATGATCAACGGCGGCAAGCGAGCGCTCCAGCAGGAGAACATCGCCCACACCTCGATGATCCCGGCGTTCGTCATGTTCCTCACCGTCTTGTCGGTCAACATGCTCGGCGATCGCTTCCGGGCAGCGTTCGACGTCAAGGACGCCGCGCTGTGAGCCAATCTCGACCGGCCCGACGCATCCTCACGCCGACCCCGCGATCGGCCTCGCTCCTCGAGGTCGACGACTTCCGCACCCAGTTCGACACCCCGGCGGGCATGGTGAAGGCCGTCGACGGCGTCAGCTTCACCCTCGAGCGAGGCAAGACGCTCGGCATCGTCGGCGAGTCGGGCTCCGGCAAGACGGTGCTGGCTCGGTCGATGATGGGCCTCCTCACCGCCCGCAACGTCCACCGGTCGGGATCAGCCCGCTACAACGGGCAGGAGCTCGTCGGCGCGGGGAAGCAGGAGCTCCGCGCCCTGTGGGGCACCGAGATGGCCATGGTCTTCCAGGACCCGATGACCTCGCTGAACCCGGTGATGAAGATCGGACGACAGATCACCGAGGGGCTCCGCTACCACCTCGATCTCCCCCGCGACGAAGCCACCGAGCAGGCGCTGCAGCTGCTCGAGTCGGTGGGGATCCCGGATCCCAAGCGGCGCTTGGCGCAGTACCCCCACGAGCTGTCCGGCGGCATGCGACAGCGCGTCACCATCGCCATCGCGCTCGCGTGTGGGCCGAAGCTCCTGTTCGCCGACGAGCCGACCACCGCGCTCGACGTCACCGTCCAGGCGCAGATCCTCAACCTCCTCAACCAGCAGCAGCGCGATCGTCACATGGCGATGGTGCTCGTCACCCACGACCTCGGCGTGGTCGCCGGGCGCACCGACGAGATCGCGGTCATGTACGCGGGCCAGATCGTCGAGCGCGCCCCCACCCGGACGCTCTTCGAGAACGTCCGGATGCCCTACACCGAAGCGCTCTTGCGCTCGATCCCCAAGCTCGAGGCACCCAGCCACACCCGCTTGCAGATCATCGGGGGACGGCCTCCCGATCTCATCCACCCGCCCGCGGGTTGCCGGTTCGCGCCGCGGTGCCCCTACGCCCAGCCGAAGTGCCACAGCGAGATGCCCCCGCTCATCGAAGCCGAGACGCCCGGACACCTCTACCGGTGCTGGTTCCCGGTGGGCACCGACGCCGGTCGTGACGCCCTCGAGCGCAACCTCGCGCACCACCTCCCCGCGGCCGAGGCCGCCCTCACCGGCGACTCCATCGCCGCAGCGGCCGTCGAGCTCGAGGCCGATCGCCCCCAGCCCACGGAGGCGACCTGATGGCCGGAACCGGCACCGCCCACCTCCGCGACACGGACGATGTGCTCCTGCGCATCGAGGACCTGGAGGTGGAGTTCCACACCTCGTCCGGCACCGTGTTCGCCGTGTCGGGGATCAGCCTCGACGTGCGCAGGGGCGAGACCCTCGGGCTCGTCGGTGAGTCGGGCTGCGGCAAGTCCACCACGGGCCGCGCCATCATGCAGCTGCCCCCACCCAACGCTGGGCGAGTGCTCTTCGAAGGCGTCGACCTGGCCTCACTCACCGGATCCGAGCTGCGGTCGGTGCGCACCCGTCTCCAGTTCATCTTCCAGGACCCGATCTCGTCGCTGAACCCACGGCGTCGCGTCAAGGACATCGTCGCCGAGCCGCTGCGCATCTGGCGGCGAGGCACCGATGCGGAGCAGAAGACCCGCGTGGCCGAGGTGCTCGAGGCCGTTGGTCTGGATCCCGACGTCGCCTCCAACAAGCGGCCCCACGAGTTCTCGGGCGGGCAGTGCCAACGCATCTCGATCGCACGGTCGCTGGTGCTCGACCCATCCCTGATCATCTGCGACGAGCCCGTGTCCGCGCTCGATGTCTCGGTGCAGGCGCAGATCCTCAACCTGCTCGAGGACATGAAGGCCCGCTACGGCCTCACCTTGATCTTCATCGCCCACGACCTGGCCGTCGTGAAGAACATCAGCGACAGGGTGGCGGTGATGTACCTGGGCAAGATCTGCGAGGTCGGCGGTCCCGACACCCTCTACAGCACCCCCGCCCACCCGTACACGGCGGCACTGCTCCGGTCGATCCCTGTCCCCGACCCCACCGTTGCGCCCGCTGAGGCCGGACTGCTGACGGGCGATCTGCCTTCGCCGATCGACCCACCGTCGGGCTGTCGCTTTCGCACCCGATGCCCCATCGCCCGCGAGCGCTGCGCCCTCGAGGAACCGAAGGTGCGCGCCATCGGCGACGACCACTACGTGGCCTGCCACTTCCCGCTCCTCGACCCCATCGCAGCCGATGGCCGTGGGGTGCCCGTCACCGTCGGTCATGATCTCTCCTGAGCCCGCCTCCTCCACGCGGCGCCGTGACCATCGGGGCTCACGATGACCCGCCGCCCACCCCACGACCCTCCCGTGACGCGGTTGGACCCGATGACGCGGCGGGCGCTGCTCGTCGCCGCAGCGGCCGATGTCTTCCGAGGTCGCGACCCTGGCGAGGTGCGCTTCGATGAGGTCGCGGAGGCTGCGGGGGTTTCGCGGTCGTTGGTGTATGCGTACTTCGGCGACCGTGGCGGGCTCATCGCCGCCGTGTACCTCCACAACCTCGAGCGCCTCGACGCCGAGCTCGGGCGGACCCTGGAGTCGGCGCTCCCCGATGAGGTGCGCCTGCGGCGCCTCATCCGGCGGTACCTCGTGTTCGCACGCGACAACCAGGCCTCCTGGAACCTCATGGCCGCGGCCGGCGCCCTGCAACATCCGGCGATGCGCGCCGCCCGCCGCGCCCGGATCGAACGCATCGCGGGAGCCTGGGCCGACCAACCCGCCGGGCGCCTCGTCGCCCACAGCGTCGTCGGCTTCCTCGAGGGCGGCACCCAGGACTGGATCGACTACCGCGACCGCGGGATCGATCGCACCACCGACATCCTGCTGGCCGTCCTCTGGACCGGCCTCGGTGGACGCCAGACCCGCAAGATCCTCGCCGGCTGAACAGATGCGTGCTGCGGGCGTCGCTGCGCTCCTGCCTCCGCACGTGCCTCCCGGCGACCGGCAAAGCCGGCTCGCCTCCGGCCGAGGGCACCGTCAGATGCCGAGCTGCGCCTGATCGAGGATCTGCACGGCGACGGCGTCGCCGCGCACGTCGAGGATCGCACCGCCGCGACGACCCTGCAGGTACAGGAGGAGCTCCACCGGGTCGCCCGTGAGCACCACCTCAGGGCCTGAACCGACGCTGACCTCCCGACGAGGCCCACCATCGAGGCGGACGGTGATGCTTCGCACCTTCCGGAGCATGAGGCGCGCACCTGGCCGCAGCAACCGCCACACCGCCGTCTGCAGGTCAGCCCGATCAGTGCGCGGCGAGAGCCCGTTGGCCCGACGCACGTCCTCGTGGTGCACCACGTACTCGTTGAGGTTGAGGACAGTGCGAAGCCCCGGCACCACGAAGGGCCCGAGCGGCGGGCCGTTGCGCACCTGCTCGACGAGTGCTGCGTAGCCCCGCTGCTTGGCTGTCGCCATCAGCCGATCGAGCGACGCCTCGAACCGCCCGCCCAGCACGATCCCAGGGGCGGATCGGGGATCACGCTCGCGGATGACGAGGTGGGCAGCCATGTCGACCGTGGCCCACCCCTCACAGAGGGTGGGCGCGTCGGGACCCAGCTCCTCGAGCAGGTCGCAGAGCTCACGGCGCTCACGGGCATCGAGGGGTTCGGGCACGCGGGTAGCGTAGGCGGCCATGCCTTCAGCCCCCACCTTCGAGATCGACCCTGCCGCCACCTTCGAGGTCACCATCGCCACTGCCAAGGGCGACATCGTGCTCGCCCTCGATGCGGCGCTCGCGCCCCAGACGGTCAACAACTTCGTCGTGCAGGCGCGCAACGGCTTCTACGACGGGCTCACCTTCCACCGAGTCGTTCCGGGCTTCGTGATCCAGGGTGGTGATCCCGAGGGAAGCGGGCGTGGTGGGCCTGGCTACCGCTTCGATGACGAGCCCGTGCGCGCCGCCTACACGCTCGGCGCCGTCGCGATGGCCAACGCCGGACCGAACACGAACGGCTCGCAGTTCTTCATCTGCATCGAAGACTGCCAGGAGAAGCTCCAGCCGCTCTACAACCTCTTCGGCTACGTGACCTCCGGCATCGAGGTGGCCCAGGCCATCGCCGTCGGCGACAAGATGACCTCCGTCACCGTGACCGCCAACGAAGCACCCCCGAGCTGAACGTCGCTCCAGCGATCGCATGACCGTCGAGTCGGTGCCCGAGGAGCTGAACATCGCGGCGGTCCACGAGGCGATCGCCCATGTGATCCCGGACCGCGAGTGCATCGTCTGGCGGGACCGCCGCCTCACCTGGGCCGAGGTCACGGATCGAACCCGTCGCTTTTCGGCCGTGCTCGACGCGCGCGGCCTCGGTGCCCATGCCAACCCGTCGGGGTGTGCTCCGTGGGAGTCACCGCAGGATCACGTGGCGCTCTACCTGCACAACGGCAACGAGTACCTCGAGGCGCTCCTCGGGGCAGCCAAGGCGCGCTGTGCCGGCGTGAACATCAACTACCGATACGTGGCCGAGGAGCTCCGGTACGTGCTCGCCGACAGCGGGGCCCGGGCGATCGTCTACCACGGCGCGTTCGCCGCCACCCTCGCGGAGGTGCTCCCGTCGCTGCCCGACCTTCGGCTGCTGATCCAGGTCGACGACGGCACAGGCGTCGACCTGCTGGAGGGGGCCGTCGACTACGAAGAGGCGCTGGCCGCCGCCGATCCGATCGTGCCCGTCGGCCTCTCCCCCGACGACCTCTACATCCTCTACACCGGTGGCACCACCGGGATGCCCAAGGGCGTGCTCTGGCGACAGGCCGACTTCCTTGCCGCGTGCCTCGGGGTGGCCCAGACCACCGACGACCTGGTGGAGGCGGCGGTCTCGGGCGCGCTCCGCGCGCTCCCCGCGCCCCCGTTCATGCACGGCGCCGCGCACTGGAACGCGCTCAGTGCATGGATCGCCGGTGGCACCGTCGTGATCCAGGACGACCCGGTGCGACTCGATGCCCATGAGCTGCTGCGCACGATGGCCGCCGAGCGGGTGACATCGCTCCTGATCGTGGGGGACGCCTTCGCCCGTCCGCTCGTCGACGCACTGCGCGTCGGCTCGCATGACCTGACGAGCCTGCGGTTCCTGCTCACCGGAGGGGCCGTCCTTTCAGCCACGGTGAAAGATGAGCTGATCGCGGCGGTTCCGCACCTTCAGATCGTGGACGTCCTCGGATCGTCCGAGACGGGGCGCCAAGGCGTGCAGCGCTCAACGCGCCGTCAAGAGGCGGCCACCGGCACCTTCGAGCGCTCCCCCACCGCGGTCGTCCTGTCCGCGGACCTCTCCCACCGCCTCGACCCTGGCGACGACGAGCTGGGATGGCTCGCCCAGACCGGCCGCGTCCCCCTGGGCTACCTCGGCGACCCGGACAAGACGGCGCGCACGTTCCCCACGGTCGACGGGCTGCGTCACGCCGTGGCCGGTGATCGAGCCCGACTGCTCGGCGATGGGTCCATCGAGCTCCACGGGCGTGACTCGGTGACGATCAACACGGGCGGCGAGAAGGTGTTCGCCGAGGAGGTCGAGCAGGCCCTCAAACGGCACCCAGCCGTGTTCGACGCCGTCGTGGTCGGCCGAGCGAGCGAGCGCTGGGGCCAGGAGGTGATCGGCGTGATCGAGCTCCGTCCGGGCCACCCCGACCCCGCCGACGACGAGCTGCGCGCCACCGCCGCCGCCCACCTGGCCGGCTACAAGCTCCCGAAGGGGTTCGTGCGCGTTCCCAAGATCGAGCGCAGCCCGAGCGGCAAGCCGGACTACCGCTGGGCAAGGGACGTCGCTACAGACTGAGTCGGCACCCCGCCAAGGAGTTGGTCGGACTGCGCGCAACCCGTAGCGTTCCGGCGACCATGCAGCGGCGCACGATCATGCTCCCCTTCGCCGTCGATCTCCAGCGCTCGCTCCGGGCGCTGCGCCTCGGCAAGCACGATCCCACGATCGCGCTCACCAGCACGCGGCTCGCCGTGTCGATGCACACGCCCGTCGGTGACGCCGCGCTCGTCGCCACCCAGATCGGCGACCGCTTCGAGGCCGAGGCATGGGGAGAGGGCGCCGAGTGGGCGCTCGAGACCTCGCCGGGCCTCCTGGGCACGCTGGACGACCGCGACGGGTTCGACCCGGTCGATCCGGTGGTGCGCCGGCTGCACCGCGACGCCGACGGGCTCCGACTGCCCCGGACGGGGCGCGTCATCGATGCGCTCATCCCGGCGGTGCTCAGCCAGCGGGTGACCGGGTTCGAGGCCAAGCGGTCCTTTCGCCAGCTCGTCGAGCGATGGGGGGAACCGGCGCCCGGCCCCACTGGGCTGCTGCTCGCGCCGCGGCCCGAGACCATCGCCGAGCTCGGCTACTACGACCTCCACGTCGTCGGGGTCGAGCGGAAGCGGGCGGAGGCACTGCGACGCGCGTGCGCACATGCGTCGCGCCTCGCCGAGGTCGGGGCGAACGACCCGGACCAGCTACGCGGCCGACTCGAGGCCTTGGTGGGGATCGGCGTGTGGACCTCCGCAGAGGTGGCCCGCACCGCGCTCGGCGACCCGGATGCGGTGAGCGTCGGGGACTTCCACCTGAAGCACCTGGTGTCCTGGGCCCTCGCCGAGGAACCGCGGGGCACCGACGACCGGATGCTCGAGCTCCTCGAGCCCTACGTGGGCCACCGTGGGCGCGTGTGCAGGCTCCTGGAGTCCTCTGGGCTCAGCGCGCCCAGGTACGGACCGCGTCGCCCGATCGAACCGATCGCCAAGCGCTGACGCCGCGACGTGACACCCGGCGCGCGGGGGACGATTCAGTCGTCGCGCTGGGCAACGGCGTTGGGGGTGACGTTCATCGAGGGCTCGTAGGCTTCCCGGTCGACCGCACGCGCGTCGCGGTGGAGCAGACGCTGCAGGTCGGCTCGACACGCCGGGCACGGTCCGTAGAAGCGCTCATCGGCCGGCTGCGCGCATCGGGGGCAGGTGAACGGCATGCGACCCAGGATCGCGCACCGCAGGTAGGTTCGCGCGCCATGCCCGACACGCCGCTGGCCACCCGACCCTGGCGGGCCCACTGGCCGGTCGTGGTGCTCGCGCTGGTGGCGGCCGGCCTCGCGCTGTGGGCCCGACACGTGCTCTTCCCTGCCTACTCGTGGAACCGGGACGAGCCGGTGTACCTGTGGCACGTCGACATCCTCCGGTCGGGCCACCTGACCGTCAGCGACGGCGGGTACCCCGGGCTCTTCCGACCATGGCTGTCCGCCGCGGTCGACGGCGAGATGTTCACGCAGTACACCCTCGGCTGGCCGCTCGTGCTCCTCGCGTCCGCCGTGCTCACGGGCTCGGCCGGGAGCGCGCTCCTCGTGGGCGCTGCCCTCGCCGTGATCGGCACCTACGCGCTGGGCGTCGAGCTCCTCGGTGACCGACGAGTCGCAACCCTCGGCGCCGCACTGATGGTCGCATCGCCGATCCTCCCGATCCAGGGCGGGGCCTACCTCAGCTACCTGTTCACCCTGGGGCTCGGCCTCCTGTTCGGCACCCTGCTCCTGAACGGGATCCGCACCGCGCGCATGTCGCGCGCCGTCATGGCGGGCGCTCTCGTGGGGTGGATCTTCATGACACGTCCCTACGACGCCGTGCTGTGGAGCGCCGCCTTCGGGGCCTACGCGGTCATCCGAACGGGATGGGCGAGGTGGCGGCGGGTGGTGAGCCCACTGCTGGTCTGCGCCGTCGCGGCGCTGCCGCTCGTGGCGCTCACGCTCGCCTACAACCACCGTGTCACCGGAAGCTGGCTGGGCTTCCCCATCACCACCACCGAACCGTCCGACACGTTCGGCTTCGGGCCCCGACGGCTGATGCCAGGGTTCCCGACCACCGACTACCAGCTCTCCACGGCGGTGAAGGCGACCGCGAAGAACGCCTTCCTGTTGCCCTGGTTCCTCGTCGGCGGGTACGCGGGACTCGCGATCGCGGGCGCGGGGCTCTGGCAGCGGCGCCGCGAGCACTCGACCATCGCCCTGCTGCTCATCGGTGCGGTGTTCCCTGTCGGCTACTTCGTGTTCTGGGGGAACCACCAGTCGTCACTCGCATCGCGCATCAGCGGCCCGATCTACTTCGTGCCGCTCTACGCCCCCATCTGCCTGCTCCTCGCGTCAGCCCTCATCGCGTGGTGGCCCGGCCGACGCAGGCTGGCGGTCGGAAGCGTCGCGGTCTTGGCGCTCGCCACCGTGCCGGGGGCAGCCACTCGGTTCAGCGTCAACCGCGACATCAGCATGGGACAGGTGCCTTGGCAGGCCAGCGCGGCGACCATCGACGACCGCGCATTGGTCTTCGTGGCCGACACCGGTCCCTACCTGCTCTTCACGAACCCGTACTCGAGCAACGCCCCGGGCCTGGACGGCCGCATCCTGTACGCCGCCGAGAACGGTCCGCAGATGCTCGACCTCATCTCGGACCACCCGGATCGGCGCCCGCTGCTCCAGCAGGCCTCGATCGCATCGCAGGACCTCGGCCCGAGCGAGCGTCCGGCGAAGCCGCAGGTCAGCCTCATCCCCATCGACGTCCGACGCGGTGGTCGATTCGAGCTGTCCCTTCGTGTCGCACCCTCGCCGCGGAGCGAGCGATCGTCCCTGGTCGTCGACACCGGAGGCACATCGATCACACGCAGGGTGTCCGCACGAGGCACCGCGGAGTCCATCCTGCTCGTTGCACCGGGCGCCCCTGGCGACCTCGTCCTCGCCGATCGCGGGATCATCACGATCACACTCGACGGAGCGGAGGGACGGGAGCGGGCGGTGCTCGTCTACCGGGTGGTGGATGGCACGATCGAGGTGCTCCTCCCCGTCGCGCGCCATGCCGCACCGCCGGCGGACACAGGCGAGTGGCGACGAGCCCTCACGCTCAGTCGGTTGGGTGTGGACGTGACCGCGCGGTGACCGCGGCTCGCAGCAACCCGCTCGAACGACCGATCTCAGCCGCCAGGAGCGCGACAGCCACCCAGGCCACGGCCGGGCGATCGCCGAGCTTGGCGAGCACCAGCGCAACGGGAGCGGCCCCCGCGAGCAGCAGCGGGCCGAAGGGGACCGACCACCCCACCAGCGTCACGACGCCCACGACGAGCGCGATGTCGGGCGGAGCCCCCCGCGCGGTGGCGCCCGCGCTCCGCGCAGCGCCAACGACCGCGGACCCGAGTCGCTCCGATGGACCGACGAGCGTCCTGCAGCGCAACGGCTGCGCGCACAGCGACGAACCGGCCTCGTCGAGACCGAGCCGACGACGGGTGCGCCAGAGCACCGTGGCGCAGGCCAGCACTGCCAGCGCGCTCACCGCGAACCCAACCCAGACCAGTCGCTGTGGACCCCATCGCAGCGTGATCGACAGCGTGCCGCTGCGGGCGGGCGTGACGAGCCAGCCGTTCGCGTAGCCGTCCACGAGCTGGCGCTCGCCAACCGTGGCGCCTCCGACCTGTGCCGTCCAGCCCGCATTGCTGCTCTCCGCCAGCACGAGCCAGAACGGCTCGCCGTCGGTGACCACCTGCAGC
>JBQTKH010000136.1:0-3295 GCA_052386335.1 Microthrixaceae bacterium | reverse complement strand
CGGGTGGGTCGGACTACGACGCGGTGTCGGGTGCTGGTGTGATCGCTCCGCTGGAGACGTCGTTCACGGTCAGGGTCACGGTGCATGGCGATGTTCGTGGTGAGCACGACGAGGACATGTTCCTCGATCTGACTGGTGTGTCGAACGCGGTGTTCGGGAGGAGTCGTGGTGTCGGCACGATCGTCACCGACGACGCGCTGCTCACCCTCGTTCCAATCGGGGTCCCGGCGTGACGACGAGGACGATGAAGGGTCAGGAAGCCGATCGAGCAGCTAGGTCTGACGTGAGCCTGACGAGAAGGATTGGGGTCAAGTTGATGCAACCAGGGGGGCTGGTTCGACTCAGGTTCTCGGTTCGCGGCCGCGGTGTTCCCGCGGCGATTCTCGGAGCGGTTGTCATCATGCCCTTGGCCGCGCTGATCGCCGTGGTTGCACCGGCGCAAGCTGCCGGTACGCCGCCCGCCTGGCAGCTTCCGTTTCCTGCCGGAGAGAGTTGGCAGGCGGGCGCCCCGCACAGCACCAACATGGGGTCCCTCGATTTCGGGCCGATCGGTGGGGCATCGCGTCGAGTCGTCGCCGCCGCGGCAGGAACGGTACGCCTGCAAACCTGCGGCTCCGCCAGCTATCTCAAGATCGATCATGGCGCCGGCTGGGAGTCCTTGTACTACCACCTCATCAACGAGCAGCGGCAGCTCGTTGGTCAGCACGTCGCCGCGGGCACCTATCTCGGCGACGCAGGCCAGGCAACGCCATGCGGCGGCGGCTCCACCTTCAACCACGTCCACTTCACCATCGTGAAGGACGGGATCCGCCAGAGCGCAAACGGACTCTCCATCGGCGGCTACACCGCACACAGCTCTGGGCCCGAGTACCACGGCTGGTGGACCCGCAACAGTGACGGCGCAACGGTCATCACGAACACTGGCGAGGCGAGATGCTGCCTCGTGTCGACCACACGGGACACCACGCCGCCTCAGGATGGGCCGTTCGGCTCGTACGATGCGGCTGGTTCGCCCGAGCCTGGGACGGTCCGCGTGTCGGGGTGGGCGATCGACCCGAATGATCGAGGTGCGGCGCTCGACATCCACGTCTATCTCGGTGGACCGGCGGGATCTGGAGCGCCTGGCCATGCGATTCGGGCCGACGGATACCGCCAGGACGTGGGTTCGGCCTTCCCGGGGTCCGGGAACTACCACGGCTTCGACGCGGTCATCGTTGCCCAAGCTGGGAACTACCCGGTATGTGTCTACGCGATCAACATCGGCGCGGGATCCAATGTCTTGCTCGGTTGTCGCGACGTTGGCGTTGCGGACCCTGATCCCTTCGGGGCCTACGACGACATCGGTCCGCCTCCCGCACGCCATGTCCGGGTGCGTGGATGGGCGATCGACCCGAACGATCGGGGTGCCTCGTTAGCGGTACACGTGTATGTGGGCGGATCGGCGGGTTCTGGCGCACCTGGCTACGCGATCCTGGCCGACACATATCGCCCCGATGTCGGAGCTGCCTTCCCAGGCTCGGGCGACAACCACGGCTTCGACAGCGTGTTGGTTGCCCCCGCGGGCTCGTACCCGGTGTGTGTCTATGCCATCAACGTCGGCCCAGGTGGTAACAAGCTGATCGCCTGCCGGACCGTGACCGTGGCCGAGGACGTGACACCACCGATCCTCACAGGGCAGCCGGACCGGCCGGCGAACTCCAAGGGCTGGTATCGCGAGGATGTGCTGGTTCGCTGGCTCGCGAGCGACCCGTCTCCGAGCTCGGGTCCTCCGACGACGCCAGCGGACACGGTCGCGGGGACGGAAGGTCGGAACGTCGTCTACACGAGCGGACCGAGCTGTGATCCGCTCGGGAACTGCGCAACGGGCTCCGTTCGACTCTCGATCGACAAGACAGCTCCGTCGATTTCTGCCTCGGTGAGCCCTCCTCCGAACGCAAACGGTTGGAATCAGGGTCCTGTGACCGTGAGCTACGTCTGCTCCGATGCTCTGTCGGGTGTCGAGGTGTGCCCTCCGGATGTCGTTGTCTCCGAAGAGGGTGAAGGGCTGACAGTCGCTTCTGTGACCACGGACAACGCTGGCAACTCAGCGTCGTCGACGATCACGTTGAATGTCGACAGTGTGACCCCAGGCGCCGAGGTCGCCACCCCGGACGGCGCCGTTCTGATCAACTTCGCGGGTGTCGTCAAGGCCCTCGTCACGGGAACGGCGACCGACGACCTGTCCGGCCTCGACCGGCTGACCGTGGAGTTCATCGCCGAAACCCCTGGGGGTGTGTCCCTTACGAGATCGGCCTCCCTCGTGTGTGATGACAAACGTCTCAACTGCACCTGGGAGGTTGACGCGCCCACGATGGCGGGGCAATACACCGTCCAAGCGAAGGCCTTTGATCGGGCCGACAACCTACGTCACTCGCAGACAACTCACATTCTGGTCTTGGGAGGCTGACGACATGAAGGTCGTGACGGGGAGTCGACGGCGGGTCGCGGTGGCGGTCTTGGTCACGGTTGTCGCCGGGCTCGGTGGCGTGGCCAATCCGGCTCAAGCGAGTCAGAGCAATACGCGCGTCGACCCAGGTGGGACGGTCGAGTTGTCCGGTGGTAGCTGGCTCGGTGGAGCGGGGGTAGACGTGTTCTCGAACGGGAACTCCTCCACCAACGGCTACGGCAGCAGCTACGGAACAAACGTCAACGGCTCCTCGGTGTTCCTCGGCGAGAAGTATCAGTGCGTCGAGTTGATCAACCGGCTCTACGTGGCGCGCGGGTGGACCACCTCGACTTGGTACGGCAACGGGAACACGATGTACGCGAACGCGCCGGCGTCGCTCGCCAAGCAACCGCAGGGCTCGATCACTCATCTCAATCCCGGAGACGTGATCAGCCTCAGCTACGGCGACTTTGGTCATGCTGCCGTCGTCAACAGCGTGTCCGGATCGACTGTTCAAATTGTGAATCAGAACACGCAGGCTGTGTTCAGCAGCGCGACCTTCAGTAGCGGCAGCCTCACCATGAGCGGATGGCCCGGCTACAGCGTGATCGGCGTCGTCCACCGACCGAGCCCGCCCCCCCGGCGGGCGATCGTGACGGCGATGGCACGCCTGACGCTCAAGACTCATGTCCCGACCAACCCGGACCGGCATCCAACCGGGGCTGCCCATTGGCGCCGGGACCTGATCGGATCGCGGCGTTGCATCCGGGCGGTGCGCTGGAGGTGAAGGAGGGCCCGCTGGATGCGGGCTGGGTGACGGTGAACGGGTTGGTGTCGGCGTTCCAGTTGGAGGGTGATCGGATCGCGACG
>JBQTKH010000135.1:0-1564 GCA_052386335.1 Microthrixaceae bacterium | reverse complement strand
CGAAGCACGGGAAGCGCCGCTATCTTCGCCGCGGGGCGAGGAGGGGTGGATGCCGCGGGGCGTGGATCTCGGGATCGCGGGTTACGACGAGGCCGTCGAGATCGGCCGAGGCGGATTTGGCGTCGTGTACACCGCTCGGCAAGCCGAGCTTGACCGGACGGTGGCCATCAAGATCGTCGCCGGAAGACTCGACGACGACGCCCGACGTCGCTTCGACCGTGAGCGCCGCGCGATGGGCGCACTCTCTGGTCACCCGCACATCGTCACGATCTACGCGTCGGGCCTCACGGCTGATGGGCAGCCCTACATCGTGATGGAGTACCTCCCGGGTGGTTCCCTAGCAGACAGGCTCGACAACGGCCCGCTCCCCTGGCGAGAAGCGATCGACATCGGCACGAAGCTGGCGGGAGCACTCGATATCGCGCACGGCGCCGGCGTGCTCCACCGCGACATCAAACCCGAAAACGTCCTCGTGTCGGCCTACGGCGAGCCGAAGCTCGCAGACTTCGGCATCGCCCGCGTCGAAGGCGCCACGGGTACGCGCAGCGGCGTCGTAACCGCGAGTGTTGTGCATGCGGCCCCCGAGGTTCTCGAGGGCAAACCAGCGAGCGAGTCCTCCGACGTCTACTCGCTCGCGTCCACCATCTACGCGCTCGTCGCCGGAAGCCCCGCGTTCGCCCGCGACACCGACGAGAGCATGCTGCCGCTCTACCGACGAATCGCGGCCGACCCGGTGCCCGATCTCCGCGTTTCCGGCGTTCCCTCGCCCGTGTGCGCTGCAATCGAGCACGCAATGACCAAGGAACCGTCAGGCCGTACGAGTTCACCGAACGAATTCGCCGCGGCACTGCGGGATCACACCACTGAGCAGGATCCTTCGGAGCTCGGGAGCGCCGTCACCGCGGAGCGTGCCATCCCCCCACAGCGTTCCAGCACGGTCACCGTCGACCGACCCGGACGGACCAGACCCCCGCCGCGAGAGCCGGACCCATCAGCAGTTGAGGTCGCTTCGGCCGAATGGCCTCAGCCGGCGCCGGCACGAGAATCGGCCGAGCATGAGTGGCCGCGGGCACCAATCACAGAACCGGGGGTGCCGGCCCAGGACACCTTGCTGGCTGGCGGTGAGCGCTCGGCAAGGACGTCGGAGTGGTCCGACCGGAGCCAGCTCGTCGTTAGATGGTGCCTTGCCGCGTTATCGGTCTTGCTCGTGCTCGTGCTCGCGCTCGCGTTCACCGCGGTCGGCTGGTACGCCCGCCGGACCTACTTCGTCGACATCGACCAAAGGCGCGTCACGGTGTTCAAGGGCGTGCCCGGCGGCCTGCTCGGCTGGGACCCGACCCTCCAGGAGCGTACGACCATCAAGGTCGCCGACCTTACCGAGGCGGAGCGCACCGACATCGAGGGGGGCAAGCGGTTCTCGTCGCGCGACAAGGCGGACGGGTTCATCGATCGTCTTGACCAGAAGATCGAGGACCGCGAGGCCGCGTCCACAACTACGACAACCATCACCACGACGACCGTCCCACCTCCGCCGCCGCTACCCGCCTAGCCGAGCGCAAACGGT
>JBQTKH010000134.1:0-3131 GCA_052386335.1 Microthrixaceae bacterium | reverse complement strand
TCGCGTTCGACATTTTCGGCCAGCCCGCCTCATCCGACCGGGTCGTGCGGTTCTTTGGGGACCACGTGCTGTGGCTGGTGGTCGACGCGGCCCAGAGCCTCGGAGCAACCTGGCGCGGCCGGCGGGCGGGGGCGATCGGCGACATCGCCTGCACTAGCTTCTTCCCGTCCAAGCCGCTCGGCGCCTACGGCGACGGCGGCGCGATCCTCACCGACGACGACGACGTCGCCGACATCGTGCGCTCGCTACGTGCCCACGGGCGGGGAGACCACAAGTACGAGATCGCCCGCGTCGGCATCAACGGACGGCTCGACACCATCCAGGCGGCGATCCTGCTCGAGAAGCTGAGCGTGTTCGACGACGAGCTGCGGGCGCGTCAGGCGGTCGCGGATCAGTACACCGACGGACTGGCCGGCTCGGTGACGGTCCCGGTCGTCCACCCGGCGGCGACTAGCGCGTGGGCGCAGTACACGATCCAGGTCAGCGGTCGCGACGGTCTCGTTGCCGCCCTCGCCGACCAGGGGATCTCCAGCGCGGTGTACTACCCGGCGCCTCTACACGAGCAGCCCGCGTACCGCTCGTGCCCGCGGGCCGACGAGCGCCTCCCGGCGGCCGAGCGCCTCGCCCAGAACGTGGTCTCGCTGCCGATGCATCCGTACATCGACGAATCCACCCGACACCGGATTGTCGCCGAGGTGCGCAACGCGGTAGGCGACTGAGTCCGGTCGCGGCTTCTCAAGCCACGCGGCTTCCAGTCGAAATGTCGAAGACCCAAGTGTGGAGTTGGACCAGCGCGCCAGCGTCTTGGGTGGGCTCGTCGCGGATGACTCGCGCGTGCGGAAATTGCTCACGCGACAGCGCGACGTAATCGCGCCGGTGAACGATGTCATCACGACCGAAGTAGAGGATCTTCGCGCCTTCGTCGGGATGATATTCGACTAACGCAACATAGCGGCGTGAGACGCGATGAAGCTCTGCCAGACCGCGGTCAAAGTCCGCGTTGGGAATTGTGCTCATCACACCGCGAGTGAACACGAGGTCGAAGGAGTCGTCCGGGAACGGCAGGTCGAGCATGGTTCCGACGTGCAGCTCGGCAGGCACGTTCTGCTTGCGAGCGAGCTCGAGCGCTGGCTCGTACGGATCGAGGCCGACGAGTTTCGCATCCGGCAGCAGCCGTTTGAGAGCGTGGAGGTTGTGACCGGCGTTGCAACCTACCTCGAGCACTCTCGCGATCTCGAGTCCCTCTATGAGGCGCTTGAATCCCGGAACGAGCTTCTCTCGGTCGTTGCGGGCGTTCCGCTCCGTATACTCACGGCCGAGCTCACCGGTCCAGAGAGCCTCTCCCTTTGCAAGGTCGGAACCCTCGGACAGCAGCGTGAACCCTGACAGCTGCTCCTCGGCTCGGTAGGCACCAGGTTCGAGGGCGCGCAACTTGCCGAGCTTCATGTAGAAGTACCAGCTTCGGTCGTTGTCGGCGTGACGCCGAGCAAACGCCATGTCCGGCTGGCGGCGGAACAGCCTGGCGCCCATCGCCAACAACTTTTGGACGGAGGGAGCCCTGCCCGCGTCACCGTTCTGCAGCGCGAGCGCACCGCCGGGATGAGCGGTGAGAATGACCCGATCGGGCGTGCCGAGCGCGGCCGAGAGCGCGTCACTCGGAGTGATGCGGTCTCTTTCGATCACGACCGTCGGCACGGCCGAGCATAGTAGCCAGCGGTAGTGATAGGCGCGGGCGTCCCGCCACCGCGGACCTGGCTAGCGAGTGGACGCAGCCTTCTCCAATACCTCGAGGAAGCGGGGCGCCCACCCCTGTCCGGAATAGCGCTCGACCACCGTCGTCCTCCCCGCGTCGGCGAGGCGGCGCCGCAATCCGGGGCCCGCCGCCAGTCGTTTGATGGCCTCGACCCACTCGTCCTCGGTCGACGCCAGCAGACCGTTGACGCCGTCCTCAACGATCTCGGTATTGACCCCGACTGGTGACGCCACGACCGGGACACCGAGCGCCATGTACAGCAGCACCTTGAAGCCGCACTTTCCCCGGCTCCACTCGTCGTCCGGGAGCGGCATGAGCCCGACGTCGAAGCCGCTGACGTCGAGGATTTCGGTCTCGCGGCTCCACGGCCGCGCGACGAAGTCGGGGAGGCCGCCGACCGCAAAGCGGGGCGCGCCCACGATGTCGAGCTCGGCGCCGACCTCCGGGAGCGCCCGGCGGAGCGCGTTGGCAATCGAGCTCAGATGCGGAGCCGTCGTTGGGCTTCCGCTCCATCCGATTCGTAAACGTCCACCGGTCGGGCGTGTCCGGGCTTCCGGCCGGTACTCTTTCACGTCGAGGGTCGTCGGAAGGATCGTGACGTGGTCGCCGAACCGTCGCGCGTACTCTGCCAGGTGCGCGTTCCCGACCGTCGTGATGGTCGACCCCGCCACGATCCGGGCGGTCTTGCCGGGGCGCTTTAGGGCGGCGACCGCCCGGTTCGCATCGCTCACGTTCGGTAGGTATACGGCGTCGTCGAAGTCGAACACCACGGGGAGCCGCCGCTCGACGAACCACTCGAACAGCGGGGGGCCGAACGGGAACGCCTCGCGATAGAGCAGCACCACATCGGGACGGCCCGGTGCCACGACATCGCGCAGGCGTCGAGCCCAGCCACCGGCGGTATGAGCGACCTTCCGCGGCGTGTGGCCGGGCTCGTAGAGGTCGCGGTACGCCGAGGCCGAGAAGAGCGGCCGGAGCTCCACGCGGACCGATCCTTCGGGGAGCAATCGGAGCCATTGCTCGAAGCGGAAGCGTTGACCTGGCGAAAGGTCCGTCGGGTAGTGCACGAGGCAGGTGACTCGGAGCATTCACCCGAATTCTTACCGGACCCATTCGCACTCGAGTTCCGGTGCCGCGGTCGCCGTGACGATAGGGCAAGATAGAAGGGCATGGATCTCTCCGGCGCCACCATCCTGCTCACCGGCGGGACGGGCTCGTTCGGGAACGCCTTCGTCGAGCAGGTGCTTGCCCGGTGGCCCGATGTCGTGATCCGCGTCTACTCACGGGACGAGCTCAAGCAGGTCGAGATGCGGTCGAAGCTCAATGACGAGCAGTTGCGCTTCTTCATCGGTGACGTCCGTGACCGGAACCGCCTGAC
>JBQTKH010000133.1:0-24772 GCA_052386335.1 Microthrixaceae bacterium | reverse complement strand
CCTACCGCACCGCCTACCTGATCATGCGCAACCCCGCCGACGCGGAGGAGGCGGTGCAGGAGGCGTTCCTGCGCGTCTGGCGGTTCCGTGACGCCCTGCCCGCCGACGACGGCGTGCAGCCGTGGCTCTACCGAGTGCTCGTGAACACCTGCTACTCGCAGCTCCGCAAGGAGGTGCCGCGCCGCGATCGTTCCGCCGGCGACGATGCGCTCGACACGATCGCGTCTCCTGCACCGGCGCCAGAGGCGACCGCCACCGCATCGGCCACCGCCGACGTCGTCATGGACGCGCTGGCCGACCTGCCCGACCAGCTCCGGGTCCCGGCCGTGCTCCGCTACTGGACGGGTCTCAGCGAGAAGGAGATCGCGGTGGCGATCCGACGCCGTCCCGGCACCGTGAAGTCCCGCTTGCACGAAGCGCGGCGCCGGCTCGCGGCCGATCCGCGCATCGCGGCGCTTGCCCCCACTGCCATCGAGGAGGCCCGATGATCCACGAAGACGATCTCCGTGCGCTCCTGGCCGAGGCCGCCGAAGCGGTGCCGCCGCCAGGTCGCGCCCCGCAGGCCCTGCTCGACGCGGTGGCCGAGCAGGCCGCGGTTGCACCGGCGCGGCAGGTGCCGCGTGTGCGGCTGGCTGCGATCGCGGCATCGGTCGTGCTCGTCGTCGCGCTCGGCGCGGCGCTCGTCAGCACCGACGAGTCGTCCGACGTGGCCTCGTCCGGCGTGACGTTCGAGGAGTCCGGTGCCGCCATCGGCTCGGGCACCGGCAGCGACGCCGACGGATTCTCGATCAGCCGAAGCACGCTCAGCGCCGACGAGGGCACGATGGACGCGCCACCAGCGGCCGCGATCGCGGGAGATGGCGCCGGAGGCGGCGGCAGCGGGCCCGTGGCAGCCGACGCGTCGCCGTTCCAGTCCGCAGAGGTGGCGGTGGCGCAGGCAGACAGCGCCAAGATCGTGAAGACGGGCTCGCTCGACCTCGAGGTGCGCGAGGGAGCCTTCGACGGCGTGGTCGACCGGATCACCGCGCAGGCGATCGGGCTCGGCGGGTACATCGCCGAGTCCACCACCAACGAGTCGAGCGACCGGCCGAGCGGATCGCTCGTCGTGCGAGTGCCAGCGGAGAGCTTCGACTCGCTGCTCACCGGCGTCCGCAAGCTCGGCGATGTGAAGGCCGCTTCGGCGAAGGGCACGGATGTCACCGCGCAGTTCACCGATCTCGCGGCGCGCCTGACCGCGCTGTCGGCCACGCGTGACCGACTCTCGGCGGTGCTCGCCGACGCCAAGAACGTGCCCGACATCCTCGCGGTGCAAGATCGCATCACGAACGTCCAGGTGGAGATCGAGCGGCTCCAGGGCCAGCAGCGACTGCTGGAGGATCAGGCGTCGTTCGCCACGCTGGCGATCACGGTGGGGGAGCCCGGCTCCGAGCGCCTCGAGCTCGAGTCGAACGACGGCCTCGGCAACGCGTGGGACGACGCCCGCCGCCGCTTCGGCGACAGCCTGGAGGCCATCGTCTCGTGGTCGGGTTCCGCCGCGGTGGTGCTCATCGTGGTGCTGCTCGGGCTCGTGATCGGCCGCCTCGCCTGGGTCGGCGTACGCCGCCGTATGGTCTGAGCGTGTCTCGACCCGTCCGGCTGCTGTTGGTAGTGCTGCTGGTCGTTGGTGTGACGGGAGTCGTGTGGGCGGCGACTCGTGGCGACGTGCCAAAGCGAACGTTCTGCGCCGGGGTGGGTCTCATCACTGAGACGCGCGGGGTCACGCCGGAGGCCGCCTTCGAGGCTTGGGCGCGGGATGCCGGCTATGACCCCGATGACTGGGTCCCGAGTGGACCCAACCCCGGCAGTTCCGCGTTCTGGTACGAGCCACGCGACGGAGCAGCGAACCCGTCGCGGTTCAGCTCGGTCGAGGTGGCAGGCAAGCCGTCCGACTTTCGCGTCACCGGCGCTTGCGTCGAGGGTCCTTGATCGAACGACTGTTCGTAACTACAGTCGTGTCGTTCGAGCGCAGCGAGGCTCGGAACGCCAGCCACCTCGGGTTGTCACACCCCCTGCGTAGGGTCGACGGCATCCCCCAGATCGAGACGCATTCGCAGCAGAGGAGACGCCAGGTGGAACAGAACAAGGACAAGATGAAGGCCCTCGAGCTCAGCCTTGCCGGCATCGAGAAGCAGTTCGGCAAGGGCTCCGTCATGAAGATGGGGGAGAAGGGCTCGATGGCGATCGGCACGGTGCCCACCGGCGCCCTCGCCCTCGACCTCGCCCTCGGCATCGGCGGCCTGCCCCGCGGCCGCGTCACGGAGATCTACGGCCCGGAGTCCTCCGGCAAGTCCACCCTCGCCATGCACGTCGTGGCCGAGGCCCAGCGGCTCGGCGGCATCTGCGCCTACATCGACGCTGAGCACGCGATGGACCCGATCTACGCCCGGGCGATCGGCGTGGATGTCGACGAGCTGCTCATCTCCCAGCCCGACACGGGCGAGCAGGCGCTCGAGATCTGCGACATGCTCGTGCGCTCCGGTGCCATCGACGTCGTCGTGATCGACTCGGTCGCCGCGCTCACGCCCCGGGCCGAGATCGAGGGCGACATGGGCGACAGCCACGTCGGCCTCCAGGCCCGGCTCATGTCGCAGGCCCTGCGCAAGCTCACGGCCAACCTCAACAAGACCGACACGATCTGCATCTTCATCAACCAGCTGCGCGAGAAGATCGGCGTCATGTTCGGGTGCAGTTTTGGCCGCACGTTGGTCACGCTCGCCGACGGTTCGAAGAAGCAGATCGGCACGATCGTGCGGCAGAAGCTGCCCGTCGAGGTGTTGTCGTACGACCCGGAGCTCGGTCGCGTCGTCCCGAAGAAGGTCGTCAACTGGTTCGACAACGGCCCAACGGATGAGTTCCTCAAGTTCACGACCCCGTCGCCGATGGGTTCTGGCGGCATGGCCGACTTCACCGTCACCGCCAACCACCTCGTGCGCACGCCAATGGGTTGGCGCGAGGCCGGCGATCTCCGGGTCGGGGATCGAGTGATGCATGCCACAACCGACCACCTCTCCGACTTCCAGTGGGAGGTGGTGCTCGGCGGCCTCATGGGTGACGGTGCGCTGTCGCCCACGGGCAACGGCCTCGCCGCTCGGTTCCGCTGGGGACACGGCACCAAGCAGGCCGACTACGGCGACTGGAAGGCATCGCTCTTCGCGAACGTCGGGGTGTGCCGGTCGACCAACGCGAAGGGCGCCGTCTTCCACGATGTCACTCCGCTCTCCGAGCTCGGTGAGCTGCGCGACGCGGTGTACGTCAACGGCATGAAGGTGCTGTCCGAGGACTACCTCAAGCTGCTGACACCCCTGTCGCTTGCCATCTGGTACCAGGACGACGGCGGGTTCACCCTCCGCTCGAAGGGTCTGCAGGAGCGCACCAAGGGTGGGAGCGGTCGGTCTGAGATCTGCGTCCAGGCGATGGAGCCGTCAACCCGCATCCGTCTGCGTGACTACCTTGCTGCAACGTGGGGCATTGAGGCCACCCTCATGGCGCGGGGTGCTCGAAAGATGGCGGTACTTCAGTTCTCGACCCCGGAGACGGCGAAGCTCCATGCGCTCGTCGCCCCCTTCGTCCATCCGAGCATGCAGTACAAGCTGTTGCCCAGGTACCAGGGACGCTTCGCTGTCGAGCCCGTGTTCGGGGTTCCCCGCGAGACCGTGATCCCCGTGCCGATCAAGAGCATCGAACCGTTCACGCCTCCGGCAGGGCAGACCCATCGGTACGACCTCGAGATCGAAGGCAGCCACAACTACTTCGCCGGCAATGTGATGATCCACAACTCACCGGAGACCACTCCGGGTGGTCGGGCGCTGAAGTTCTACAGCTCGGTCCGGCTCGACATCCGCCGCATCGAGTCGATCAAGGACGGCGTCGAGGTGGTCGGCAACCGCACCCGCGTGAAGGTCGTGAAGAACAAGTGCGCCCCCCCATTCCGCCAGGCGGAGTTCGACATCATGTACGGCAAGGGCGTCAGCCGCGAGGGCGGCGTGCTCGACATCGGTGTCGACAACGAGATCGTGAAGAAGTCGGGGGCTTGGTACACCTACGAGGGTGAGCAGCTCGGCCAGGGCCGGGAGAACGCCAAGCAGTTCCTCCTCGACAACCCCGAGGTCATGATCGAGATCTCCGAGCGGATCCGCACCCAGATGGGCCTCGGCGATCAGCCGGAGGTCACCGAGGGTGACGATGGGGTCCTCGAGGTCGACCCTGACGACCTGCCGATCTCGCTCAGCGAGTCCTGATCCGTGCCCAATTCCGTCCAATCCTCCGAATTCAGAGGATTCGGAAGGAAGGGATCGATCCGGGCACTGTCGAACAACAGGGGTGATGGAGCAGCTCAAGGTGTCGACGAAGTCGAACCCGAACTCGGTCGCGGGTGCGATGGCCGGTGTGTTGCGCCAGGACGGCATCGTCGAGGTGCAGGTGGTCGGGGCGGGCGCGCTCAACCAGGCCATCAAGGCCGTGGCGATCGCCCGCGGCTACGTCGCCGCCGGTGGCATCGACCTGGTCTGCATCCCCACCTTCGCCGACATCGAGATCGACGGAGAGCGCCGCACCGCGATCCGCCTCGTGATCGAAGACCGCCTTCGTCGTCCGATCGACGTCGAGGTGACCCTTGACGACACGGTGCTCGATGTCGGGGCGCTCGAGCAGCTCATCTCCGATCCGGCCACCGCAGGGCACAACGGCCTGAACTGAGCCCGTTGGGCTGGGGGGCTGTGCCAGCGGGGTCGTACGCTGTCCCGGTGACCGAGCCCCGCCGCTTCTTCGTCCGCACCTTCGGGTGCCAGATGAACGAGCACGACTCCGAGCGCATCGTGGGGCTCCTCGAAGCCGATGGGCTCGTCGCCGCCGAGGGCGTGGACGACGCTGATGTCGTGGTGCTCAACACGTGCTGCATCCGCGAGAACGCCGACAACAAGCTCTACGGCACGCTCGGCCACCTCAAGTCGGTGAAGGCCGCTCGGCCCGACCTGCAGATCGTCGTGGGCGGGTGCCTCGCCCAGAAGGACCGTCACTCGCTCGTGGAGCGGGCCGGGCACGTCGATGTGGTGTTCGGCACCCACAACGTGCATCGGGCGGCCGAGCTCGTGCGGGAGGCCCAGGGCAGGAACCGGCCGCTTGTGGAGATCCTCGAAGAGACCGTCGCCGACGACCACGACACGTTTCCCTCCGCTCTCCCTGTGCGCCGTGAGGTGCCATGGGCGGGGTGGGTCACGATCCAGATCGGTTGCGACAACTCCTGCGCCTTCTGCATCGTGCCGGCCGTGCGGGGCAAGGAGATCAGCCGCCCCTTCGACGACATCGTCAGCGAGGTCACCACAGCGGCGACCGACGGCGTCACCGAGGTGACCCTCCTCGGGCAGAACGTCAACAGCTACGGCCGCGATCTCGCGCTGGCCGAGCGCCAGGCCGGGAGCGACACGAAGGTGCGGCCGATGTTCGGCGAGCTGCTGCGTGCCGTGGGCGCGGTGGAGGGGATCCGTCGGATCCGGTACACGAGCCCCCACCCGAAGGACCTGCGCCCCGAGACGATCGCCGCGATGGCAGAGACCCCCGAGATGTGCGAGCACCTGCACCTTCCGCTGCAGTCAGGCAGCAACCGTGTGCTGGCAGCGATGCACCGGGGCTACACCGCCGAGCGCTACGTCGAGCGCCTCGCCGCGGCGCGAGCCGCCATCCCGGACCTGGCCGTCACCACCGACATCATCGTGGGCTTCCCCGGGGAGACCGACGATGACTTCGCCCAGACGCTCGAGGTGGTCGCCGAGGCGGGCTACGACAGCGCCTACACGTTCATCTTCAGCCCACGCCCGGGCACCGAGGCCGCGGAGCGCGTCGACGAGTTCATCGCCCCGGAGATCGTTGCCGAGCGCTTCGAGCGCCTGAAGATCGTGGTCGACCGCTCCGGGCTCGCTCGCCACGAGGCCCGGGTGGGTCGCGTCGAGGAGGTGCTCGTCGAGGGTCCGTCGCGCAAGGATCCCGCCGTGCTGGCCGGCCGGACCCGACAGAACAAGCTCGTGCACTTCACGTCTGATCCGGTCAAGCCGGGCACCTACGCGACGGTGCTGATCACCAGCGCTGCCCCGCACCACCTCCGTGGCGACCTGGTCGAGATCACGGCGCCGGCCCGCCACAAGACCCGGCTGCCGCTGCTCGTCGGGTGATCGAGCTCACCGAGGAGGTGTACGACAGCGAGGTGGCCACCCCGCTCGTCCAGGCCCTCAACATCGAGATCAACGAGCGCTACGCCACCGACGAGCCCGATGAGCCCGCCGATGGCGAGGATGCCGACCGGGAGAACTACGAGGCCGAGGTCACCCCTGCGCTGGTCCGCCGGCCCGTCGGCGTGTTCCTCGTGGCGTGGCTCGACGCCCAGCCAGTGGGATGCGGCGCCATCAAGCCCTTCGAGGGGTCTAGCGCCACCGCGGAGGTGAAGCGCATGTTCACGAACCCCCTCGCCCGTCGGCATGGCGTGGCACGTGCCGTGCTCCGCCGGCTCGAGGAGCTCGCCGTCGAGCTCGGCTACGAACGGCTGCTGCTCGAGACCGGCACGATGCAGCCCGAGGCGCTGGCGCTCTACGCCTCCAGCGGCTGGCAGCGGATCGAGCCGTACGGGTTCTACAAGGACTCAGAGCTGTCGGTCTGCTTCGCCAAGGAGCTGGTTGCACGATGACCGAGGTCGGGCGCCACGCGGCGCTCGTCGGTGCCACGGCATCTGGCAAGTCCGCGCTCGCGCTCGCGCTCGCTCGTCGCCACGCGGCGTGGGAGCTCGTGTCGGCGGACTCGATGCAGGTGTACCGCGGGCTGGACATCGGCACCGCGAAGCCCACCCCGGCCGAGCAGGCCGAGGTGCCCCACCACGTGATCGACGTCCTCGACCCGTGGGAGGACGGCACAGTGGCCTGGTTCCAGCGGGAGGCCCGCGCGGCCATCACCGACATCGAGGCGCGGGGCAAGCGGGCGCTTCTCGTGGGTGGCACGGGCCTGTACGTGCAGGCCGTCGTGGACAACCTCGAGATCCCTGGACAGTTCCCCGACGCGCGGTCAGCCCTCGAGGCCGAACCTGACACGACCGCACTGCATCGTCGCCTGGTCGAGCTCGATCCGGTCGCCGCCGCCCGCATGGATCCCGCCAACCGGCGGCGGGTCGTGCGCGCCTTGGAGGTCACCGTGGGGAGCGGGCGTCGCTTCTCGAGCTACGGCCCAGGCCTCGACGCGACCCCGCCGTGCGCGTTCACCCTCGTGGGCTTGGCCCGCCCCACCGAGGAGCTGAACGCCCGCATCGAGGCTCGCTATGCAGCGCAGATGGCCGCGGGCTTCCTCGACGAGGTGGTGACCCTCCGCCGAGATGCCCGGGGCATCTCGCGCACCGCGGCGCAGGCGCTCGGCTACCGCGAGCTCCTCGACCACCTCGACGGACGATGCTCGCTCGACGACGCGATCGAACGAGCCGTGCACCGGACCCGCCGCTTCGGTCGCCGCCAACGGTCGTGGTTCGGTCGCGATCGCCGCATCGCCTGGCTGGACGCCACGACCCCAGGGAACCTCCTCGTGGACGCCCTGGCCGCAGCCGTAGGCTGACCGGCACATGCGTCTCACGAAGCACCATGCGCTCGGGAACGACTTCCTCGTCTTCCTCGACCCCGACGGCATCCACCCTGTGTCGCCGGAGCAGGCCGCCGCGCTCTGCGATCGTCGCACGGGTGTCGGGGCCGACGGGTTGATGCGCGTCACCGCTGGCACCAACGGTGCCGACGTCACGATGCTGCTCCTGAACGCCGACGGCAGCGAGGCGGAGATCAGCGGCAACGGCATCCGGTGCCTGGCCCAGGCGGTGTTCCAAGCGGGCCTCGTGGTGCCCCCCGTGCTCACCGTCGCCACGGGCGCCGGGGTGCGCACGGTGCGGGTGCAGTCGAGCTCTGGGCCGCGCACCCAGCGCTCGAGCGTCGACATGGGCCAGGTCAAGGTGGGTGAGGAGGCGCCGGAGTGGGTGGAGGGCGAGGTGCTGCGCGCGGTCCACGTGCACGCGGGGAACCCGCACGTCGTGCTGCACTGGGGTGGCCCGTCCCTCCCCGACACCGAGACCCTGATCGCCATCGGTCGCCAGATCGACGGCGCCGTGCCGGGTGGCGCCAACGTCGAGCTCGTGCGTCCCTCCGATGCTGGGGTGGCCATGGTCGTCTTCGAGCGTGGCGTGGGTCCCACCCTGGCGTGCGGCTCGGGTGCGTGCGCTTCGGCGGCCGCGGCGCACGGGTGGGAGCTCGTTGGTGAGACGTGCACCGTGGAGATGCCCGGGGGTCCCGTGGAGGTCGCGCTCGGTGATCCGGTGGTGCTGACCGGCGACACCACATCGGTCGCCGTGATCGAGGTCCCATGGCCCTGATCGAACGCGAGCTTCGGGAGAAGATCGTCCTCGTGGGGGTCACCCTTCCACCCGACACCGCGGAGGAGACCGAGGCCGGGCTCGACGAGCTGTCGCTGCTGGTCGACACCGCCGGCGCGGACGAGGTCGGTCGCATCGTCCAGAAGCGTCGCGCCCCCGACCCGCCCACCTACGTGGGCAAGGGCAAGGCCGAGGAGCTGCGCGAGCTCGCCCTCGAGACTGACTGCGACACCGTGGTGTTCGACAACGAGCTGTCACCCGGCCAGCAGCGCAACCTCGAGAAGCTGCTCGGCCGCACCGCCATCGATCGCACCGCGGTGATCCTCGACATCTTCGCCCAGAACGCCCACAGCCAGGAGGGCAAGGCGCAGGTGGAGCTGGCACTGCTGAAGTACCGCCTGCCGCGCATCCGTGGCCGCGGCACCGCGCTCTCCCAGCAGGCCGGTGGCATGTCGGCGGGCGGGGCCCGCATTGGCACGCGCGGTCCAGGCGAGACGCAGCTCGAGGTCGACCGTCGCCGCATCCAACGGCGCATCCACAAGCTCGAAGCGGAGCTTCGGGAGATCGACAAGCACCGCGCCACCCAGCGCAAGGCACAGCGGCGGAGTCGGGTGCAGCGCGTCGCGATCGTCGGGTACACGAACGCCGGCAAGTCGACGTTGCTCAATCGCCTCACCGACGCGGGCGTGCTCGTGGAGGACCGGCTCTTCGCCACGCTCGATGCCACGACGCGTCGCCTCGAGCTGCCCGGCGGTGAGGCGGTGCTGCTCACCGACACCGTCGGGTTCATCCGCAAGCTGCCCCACGACCTCGTCGAGGCGTTCAAGTCCACGCTCGCGGTTGTCGTCGACGCTGACCTGCTCGTGCACGTGGTCGACTCCTCGGCGCTCGATGTCCAGGGCAACATCGATGCCGTGCGGGCCGTGCTCCGGGAGATCGGGGCCGACGACGTGCCCGAGATCCTGGCGTTCAACAAGGCGGATCTTGCTCCGCAGGCATCGGAGCGACTGGCGGCCGCGCACGACGGCGCGGTCGCCTTCAGCGCGGTGCGGGGCGACGGCGTCGACGAGCTGCTCCAGGCCGTGGGGGATCGGCTCCGCTCACTGACGAACATCGTGGAGCTCGCCATCCCCTATGAGCGGGGCGATCTGCTCGCGGCGGTGCATCGCGAGGGCGAGGTGCTCGTGGAGCTCGCCGACGACCACTCGATGCGCCTGCGCGTGCGGCTCGACGACGCAGCGCTGGGACAGTTCGTGGAGTACGTCGTCTCATGACGGGCCCCGCTCCGACTTCAACGCGGCCGTTCGAGCCGCCGCCGTATCCGTACGACCGGCTCAACGACCGGTAGCTGGCGGGCGAGACGTTGGCGGGCGGGTTGGTCGACCTGTCCATCGGCACCCCGTGCGATCCACCGCCGCAGGTCGTACTCGACGCCCTCGCGTCGTCGGGGGCCGAGCGTGGCTACCCGCCGTCGGTCGGGTCCGCCGCGTACCGCGACGCTGCTGCCGGGTGGATGGCGCGGCGCCTCGGGGTCGTCGTCGAGCCGTCGCAGGTGGCTGCCTGCGTCGGCACGAAGGAGCTCGTGGCCGGGCTCCCGCAGTGGCTGCGCCTGCGCCGACCGCAGCTCGACACCGTGCTCTACCCGGCCATCAGCTACCCGACCTATGCCATGGGCGCCGCGCTCGCCGGGTGCCGGGCCGTGTCCTATGAGACGCTCGACGACATCGACGCTGCCGACGCGGCGCGCGCGCTGTGCATCTGGGTGAACGTGCCGGGCAACCCCACCGGCGAGCTCACGGATCTCGGCGGCGCAGCGGCGTGGGGCCGCGCCCGTGACGTGCCGGTGCTGTCTGACGAGTGCTACGTCGAGTTCACGTGGGACGGGCCGCCCCGCACGATCCTCGAGCATGGGTCCGAGGGGGTCCTCGCGGTGCATTCGCTCTCGAAGCGCTCGAACCTCGCAGGTGCCCGCGCCGGCTTCTACGCGGGTGACGCCGATCTCGTTCACTACCTCAGCGAGGTCCGCAAGCACGCCGGGTTCATGGTGCCTGGTCCCGTGCAGGCTGCGGCGGTGGCCGCCTGGAACGACGATGTCCACGTGGACGACCAACGGGCCCGCTACCATGCACGACTCGTGGCCATGCGAGCCGCGCTCCACACCGCGGGGATCGAGGTGCCGATGCCGGCCGGTGCCTTCTACCTGTGGGCGCCCGCGCCGGCGGGCGACGCGTGGACGCTCGCTCGGCGCCTGGCCGAAGGCGCCGGCACCCTCGTGTCGCCCGGCGAGTTCTACGGGCCGGGCGGGGCCGGGCACGTGCGGATCGCGGTGGTGCAGCCCGACGACCGCATCGCGCTCGCGGCCGAGCGCCTCGCTGTGCTGGCCTAGCGGACCCGTCGAGCCCTCAGTTGGCGTGCAGGGCCGTGTTCAGCGTGACGGTGCCATCGGCGCGCGGTCGCACCTCCACCACACCGGAGGTGCTGTTGCGGATGAACAGCAGGTTCGACTGGCCGCTCAGCTCCTTAGCCTTCACGATGGCACCATCCGGGAGCGTCACCCGGGTGCCGGCGGTGACGTAGAGGCCGGCCTCGACGACGCAGTCGTCGCCGAGGGAGATGCCGAGGCCCGCGTTGGCCCCCACGAGGCAGCGCTGCCCGATGCGGACGACCTCCGTGCCGCCACCCGACAGCGTGCCCTGCAGCGATGACCCGCCGCCGAGGTCGGTGCCCTCGCCGATCACCACCCCCTGACTGATCCGGCCCTCCACCATCGAGGTCCCGAGCGTGCCGGCGTTGAAGTTGACGAAGCCCTCGTGCATCACCGTGGTGCCGTCCGCGAGGTGCGCACCGAGCCGCACCCTGTCGGCATCGGCGATGCGCACGCCGCTGGGCACGACGTAGTCGACCATGCGCGGGAACTTGTCGAGGGAGTGCACGAGCAGCGGCGTGCCAGCGCCGCGGGCACGCAGGCGCGCCGCGTCGAGCTCATCAGGCGCCACCGGGCCCAGCTGGGTCCAGGCCACGTTCTGGAGGTGGCCGAAGATGCCATCGAGGTTGATGGTGTTGGGCAGGACCGCCCGGTGGGAGAGCAGGTGCAGTCGGAGGTACGCGTCGTGGGTGTCGACCGGCGCAGCGGCGAGGTCGGCGATCGTGGTGGTCACCGCCACTACTTCCACGTTGCGCACCGGATCGGGTCCGACGGCGGCGGCCACGTCGTCGCCGAGCGCGGCGACGGCCTCGGCGCCCTCGAGTAGCTCGGTGCCGACGGGGCGTCCGCCCGAGTCGAGCGTGGGTCGCAGGAACCACACGTCGAGGACCCGTCCGTCCGGCGTGCGGGTGGCGAGGCCGGCGCCGTGCGCGCCGCTGGGTGCAGGGGGGGTGTCGGTCACGACGTGCACCGTACCGGCCGCGCCAGCGGCACTCCCTAGGCTGGGCGGATGACCGGGCCCGACCTCCTCGCTGCGACAGCCGCGCTGGTCGACATCCCCTCGGTGAGCCACGACGAGCAGGCCATCACCGACCACCTCGAGGCGACGTTGCGAGCCCTGGCCCACCTGCAGGTGGAGCGCGTCGGGGCCAACCTCGTGGCCCGCACGCAGCAGGGATGTTCCACCCGAGTCGTGCTGGCCGGCCACACCGACACCGTCCCGGTGAACGGCAACGCCGGGGCGCGGATCGACGGAGACGTGCTGTGGGGCGTGGGGTCCGCCGACATGAAGGGCGGTCTGGCGGTGATGCTGGCGCTCGCAGCGGCCGTCACGACCCCGGTGGTGGACGTCACCTACGTCTTCTACGCCGGTGAGGAGGTGAGCGCCGAGCACAACGGCTTGGGTCACCTGATGCGGGATCGACCGGATCTGCTCGTCGGCGATGTGGCGATCCTGGGCGAGCCCACCAACGCGGAGATCGAGGCCGGCTGTCAGGGCACGATGCGACTCGAGGTGACCGTGCGTGGTCAGCGAGCCCACACGGCTCGACCCTGGATGGGCCGCAACGCCATCCATCGGCTCGGCGCCGTGCTGCGCGCGGTGGACGGCTTCGTGGAACGCCAGCCGGTGATCGATGGCTGCGAGTACCACGAGGCCCTCCAAGCCGTGTTCGCGGCGGGCGGTGTGGCCGGCAACGTGATCCCCGACCTGGCCACGGTCTCCCTCAACCGACGCTTCGCTCCGGACCGAACGCCCGCGGAGGCCGAGCGCGAGGTGCGCGACCTCCTCGCTCCGGTGCTCGAGCCGGGCGACGAGGTGTCGCTGGTGGACATGGCCCCCGCCGCCGCACCCTCCCTCGCCCACCCGGTGCTGCGGCGGCTCATCGAGCGCCATGATCTTCCGGTGCGGGCCAAGCTCGGGTGGACCGACGTCGCCCGCTTCGCGGCAGCCGGGATCCCGGCCTGCAACCTCGGTCCTGGTGACCCGACGCTCGCGCACACCGCCGAGGAGCGGGTGCCGCGCGCCGATCTCGAGCGCACCTACGCGGTGCTGCTCGACCTGCTCACCGCGCCGGGCTGATCAGCGGAGTCGCCAGGCGGTGAGCGTCGTGCCGAGCGCGCTCGCCGCGACGGTCACAACCGCGAGCACGATGAGCCAGCCGGGTGGCTCGTCGTCGCGCTCAGGGATGAAGGGCGCAGCCTGCGAGGTCCCTGGGGTGGACAGCACCGGGGCCGAACCCCCGGCTGTGGCGGGCGGCGCGGTGGTGGTTGTCGGAGCGGTGGTGGTCGGTGCCGTGCCGTTGCTCCGGGTGGTGACCGTTGGTTTGGTGGTGGGCGGCGCCGCGGTGGTGACCGTGCTGGAGGGCCCTACCGCCTTGGCGAGGTCGATTCGTCCGTAGCCGAAGGTGTCGTCTCGGCCGGGCGACCCGAGGTCGGTCGCGGTGGCGAGGAGTCGATCGATCGCGGCCTGGGGGGTCAGGCCGGCGCTGCGGAGCACAGCGAGGGCCCCGGCCACGTGCGGGGTGGCCATCGACGTGCCGGCGAGGCAGGCGTACTGGTCGGCGTCGCCCGAGGTCCAGTAGGTCGACACGATGCCCTTCGGCGTGCCGCCGGTGGCGCAGTCGCTGGGCGTGTCGGCCTCCCCGCCAGGCGCGGCGACGGGCCAGCGAGCCGCCCGCAGCAGGCCCGAGTTGGGACTCGAGTACGAGGCGCGGGTGTCGTCGCGCGTCGTGGCCGTGACGATCACCGCGGGCTCGTCAGCGAACCCCGTGGGCAGGTCCGAGTCGTTGCCGGCGGCCACGACCGCGATCACGCCCTTGCTCCACGCGTAGTCGACGGCCTCGCAGAAGCTGCAACCAAGGGTCGACTGCACCTCGCCGCCCCCGAGCGACAGGTTGATGATCTGGGCCCCATGGTCCACCGCCCAACGGATCCCCGCCGACACGTCGCCCGAGGTGCCACTGGCCGTGCAGGGGTTGACGGAGCAGTCGTTCTCGAGGGCGCGCACGACGAGGAGCCGGGCGTCGGGCGCCACCGCGGCAACGCCGCGGTCGTTGTCCGTGGTAGCCGCCGCGATGCCAGCCACGTGGGTGCCGTGACCGTTGTCGTCCTGCGATGATCCCTGGCACTGCGTCGGGTCACCGGCCGCTCCGATGCAGCTCGTCCCGCCGGCGATCTTGTCCTTCAGGTCCTCGTGCTGGAGGTCGGCGCCCGAGTCGACGATGGCGATGGTGATGCCCTGGCCGGTGGCGACATCCCACGCAGCGGGCGCTCCGACACGGGTCAGCCCCCACTGCAGGCCCTGTGTGTAGACCGGATCGTTGGTGCCTGCACGGCCTGCGGCGGGGGTCGCGCCTGTCGCCAGCACCACGCACGAGAGCGCGAGCAGACAGCGGAGGAGACGCGACATGCGTCCATTGTCCGTCAGGATGGGCGAGCTGCGGTAGTCGGCCTCACAGGCGACGCAGGACGGTGACGACCTTGCCGTAGATCGTCACCTCTGACGCGTCGAACTCCATGGGCGAGAGCCGGGCGTTGGAGGGGAGCAAGGTGATGGTGCCGCCCTTGCGCCGGTACGTCTTCACGGTTGCTTCGTCCCCGGGGATGCCAGCAACGACGATGTCGCCGTTGTCGGCGGTGCCCTGCGCGCGGCAGACGACGAAGTCGCCGTCGACGATGGCCGCCTCGACCATGGAGTCGCCGCGCACCCGCAGCATGAAGAGGTCGCCCTCGCCCGTGAAGTCGGCGGGCAGCGGGAGCGTCTCTTCGATGTTCTGCTGCGCGAGCACGTCGGTGCCGGCCGCGACATCGCCCACGAGGGGGACGTGGCGGACAGGGCGGCGCTCGACGGGGGCGCCCGAGGTGGCATCGAAGCGAACCTCGATGGCCCGGGGCTTGGTGGGGTCGCGGCGCAGGAACCCGAGCTTCTCCAGCGCGGCGAGGTGCGCGTGGACCGTGGACGGGGAGGTGAGCCCTACGGCGGTGCCGATCTCGCGCACCGAGGGCGGGAAGCCGCGGTCGCGCTGGTGCTGCTCGATGACCTCGAGGATCTCTCGCTGCCGTGGGGTGAGGGTGACATCAGCCATCGGGGGGCCTCCAGTGCCATACAGGTGTTCGTGACCCTACCGAACCGGGCCGGCTGTGGCAAACACTCGTTCGGCGCACGACTGTTCGATTCAGGGGTTGACGCCGAACGAACGTTCGGCTCTACTAGCGAACAAGCGTTCCCGCCCCGATCTGGGACACCGGACGCAGGACCCACTGTCACACCTCGTGAGGAGACTCACCACCATGTCCTCCGCAGCACTCCAGCTCCACCCCCGTCTCCGGCCCACCACGGTGCCGCCGGGTCCCGGCACGCCCCGTCGCCCACCCCTTCGGGTGATCGAGGGCGGCCGGGCTCCGGCGGGTGTGGCGCAGACGGCGATCTACCGCCGCCGACGCCTCGTGGCTGCCGTGGCGCTCGTCCTGCTGGCGGTCACGGCCTTCCTCCTGGTCAACGCTGTCGTGACCAGGATCGCCGGCGACGGCACCCCCAACCCCGTCGCCGGCACCTCCGCACCGGGCGTGCACGTCGTCCAGCCCGGCGACACCCTGTGGTCGATTGCCCGCGAGCTCGACGCGAACGTCGATGTCCGGCTCGTGGTCGACCAGCTCGTCGACCTCAACGGTCGTGCCCCGCTGGTGGTCGGCCAGCACCTCGCGCTGCCGTAGGGTCGGCCGCACTGCCACCGCCGCGCACGGGCCGGTACCGTGCAGGCATGCGGTGTCCGACCTGTGGCTCCTTCGATGACAAGGTGGTCGACTCGCGCCAGGCCGACGACGGGTCGTCGATCCGGCGCCGTCGTGCCTGCATCGGCTGCGGTCGCCGCTTCACCACCTTCGAGCGGGTCGAGGAGGTGTCGCTCGTCGTCGTGAAGCGGTCGGGGCACCGCGAGCCCTTCGACCGGGAGAAGGTCGCGTCGGGAATCCGGCTGGCGGCCAAGGGGCGACCCATCGAGGCCGATGGCGACGATGGGCTCGACGACCTGATCGGGGCGATCGAGGACGCCGTGCGCATCGAGGGCGGCACCGAGGTCACGTCCGAGACCGTTGGACGCGTCGTGCTCGAGCAGCTCCGGGAGGTTGATGCGGTCGCCGCGATCCGCTTCGCGAGCGTGTACCTCGGCTTCGACGACGTGGCCGACTTCGAGCGCGAGGTCACGCTGCTGTCCAAGCGCACGGCACCAAAGCCGCACTGAGCCGGTTCAGCGGTCGCGCAGCCAGCGGCCCAGGAGCAGGCCGTCGCCCTCGAGGAGACGGTCGAGGTGCAGCGCGGCAGGCTCGGGCAGGGGGCCGGTGGTGGCGCGACGTGCGTCACCCCCCACCAGGAGCGGCGACAGGGTCAGGGCCCACTCGTCGATCAGGTCGGCAACGAGGAGATCACCGTTCAGGTGCGGCCCGCCCTCGCAGGTGACCGTGCGCACGCCGCGGGCGTACAGCTCGGTCATGGCGGCGGGGAGGTCCACCGTGGCCGAGCCGGTCACGATCACGTCCGCCACCTCCCGGAGGTCCTCCAGCGGTCGGTCCGCGGGCTCAGCGCAGGTGATGACGATCGGGCGCGCCTCGGCCTCGGTGAACCGGGGCGCCGAGGGGTCGAGGTCGAGCGACCGCGAGACGATCACCAGCGTGGGGGTCTCGGCCTGGCCGCGCGCGATCCGAGCCGCACGGGTGGCGGCGGTCGGGCGAGGCGGGCCGTACCCCTCGGCCCGGACCGTGCCGGCCCCCACGAGGATGACGTCGGCGACGGATCGCAGCGCGATGAACAGCTGCTTGTCGGCGGGTCGGGCGAGGCCCCCAGACCGCTCGTCCACGGTGACGGCACCATCGAGCGACGTCACCATGTTGACGAGCAGCCACGGTCGTGTCGACGGGACGGGGCGGAGCTCTCCTGCCACGAGCGCTTCCACGTCATCCACCGGGGCGGGATCGGGCCACAGGCGTTGCATCCGGGTCGACGCTACCGGTGATGGCATCGGCCAGCCGCAGCGTGCAGGCTGGGGCCGTGACGACCTCTGCCCAGCCCGCTCGTTCGCCGCTTCCCCCCGACCACCACCACAACAGCGAGCAGCACCGCTCGCACCGATCCGGGTGGCTGCGCGCCGCGGTCCTCGGGGCGAACGACGGTGTTGTGTCCACGGCCGCCCTCGTCGTGGGCGTGGCCAGCAGCGGGGCCTCCTTCGGGGCCGTGCGCATCGCCGGCATCGCGGCGCTCGTCGCGGGTGCGATGTCGATGGCGGTCGGCGAGTACGTCTCGGTGGCGTCGCAGCGCGACACCGAGGAGGCCGATCTGCGCATGGAGCGCCAGGCGCTGCAGGACCATCCCCGCGCGGAGCTGATGGAGCTCACGGAGATCTGGCGCGGGCGCGGCCTCGAGGCCGAGCTGGCCGCTGAGGTGGCCCGTCAGCTCACGGCGGCCGACGCGCTCGCGGCGCACGCGCGCGACGAGCTGGGCCTCACGGCGGTGTCGACGGCTCGCCCGGTGCAGGCGGCCTCCACCTCAGCGCTCGCCTTCGCGATCGGCGCCCTGGTGCCCCTGCTCGTCTACGTCGCCGCGCCAGCATCGACTCGCTCCGGCGCCGTGGTGGTCGCCGCGCTCGCCGCGCTCGCCGCGCTCGGCGCCGTCGGTGCCGCGCTGGGTGGAGCCCGACGGCTGCGGGCGACGATGCGCGTCGCCGTTGGCGGCGCGGCAGCCATGGGGCTCACGATGCTCGTCGGCGAGCTGACCGGCGCGGCGCTGAGTTGACTTCGTGCTCCGGGCGTCGCTGCGCTCCTGCCTTCGCACGTCCTGGCAGGATGGGCGGAGACGGACCAGGGGGACCAGCATGACCATCGCCGCCGATGCGCCCACGGTGGCGGGCTCCAGCGAGCCCGCCACCCGCACCGCCATCCGGACCTGCCCGCTCTGCGAGGCCGGGTGCGGTCTGGAGATCACGTTGCGTCCCACCGACCGTGGCGAGGAGGTCGTGCGCATCCGGGGCGACCAGGCCGATGTCTTCAGCCATGGGTTCATCTGTCCCAAGGGGTCCACCCTCAAGCAGCTCCACGAGGACCCAGACCGCATCCGACGCCCGCTCGTGAAGCGCGACGGCGCGTTCGTGGAGGTCACCTGGGACGAGGCATTTGCCGAGATCGAGGCCCACCTCCTCCCGATCCTCGAACGAGATGGGCGCGATGTGTGCGCGGTCTACGTCGGGAACCCGAACGCGCACAACCTCTCCGGCCTCCTCTACAACCGGGCACTGCTGCGCGCCCTCGGCTCCACCAACGTGTTCTCGGCGTCCACCGTCGACCAGCGCCCCAAGGAGATCTCGGCGGCGCTGATGTTCGGTGGGGGACTCAACATCCCGGTGCCCGACGTCGACCGCACCGACTTCCTCCTCATGCTCGGTGCCAACCCGTACGCGTCGAACGGGAGCCTGGCAACCGCCCCCGACTGGCCTGGACGCATCGAGGCGCTCATCGAGCGCGGGGGCACGCTCGTGGTGGTCGACCCGCGGCGTTCCCGCACCGCCGAGGCCGCCACGGAGTGGGTGTCGATCCGACCGGGCGCGGATGCGTACCTCTTGATGGCGATGGTGCAGGTGATCACCTCGGAGGGCCTGGTCGACATGGGCCCGCTCGCCGAGCTCGTCACGGGGTTCGACGGCGTCGTCGAGGCGGCCCGACCGTTCACCCCGGAGGTCGTCGCCGACGCCTGCGGCATCCCGGCCGACCAGATCCGCCGTATCGCGCATGCGCTGGCGGCGGCTCCGAGCGCGTGCGTGTACGGGCGCATCGGCACCACCACGGCGGAGTTCGGCACGCTCACGTCGTGGCTCGTCGACGTGCTGAACGTGCTCACCGGCAACCTGGACCGCCCCGGTGGTGCGATGTTCACCACCGCAGCCGCGGGCGCGTCGAACACGCGAGGCAAGCCGCGGTTCGGCCGCGAGACGCGCCTGCACCGCCGTGCCAGCCGCGTCTCGGGCCTGCCCGAGACGATGGGGGAGCTGCCCGCGGCGGCCCTCGCCGAGGAGATCGACACGCCCGGCCCAGGTCAGGTCAAGGCCATGCTCACGATCGCTGGCAACCCCGTGCTGTCCACCCCCAACTCAGGACGCCTCGATGCCGCCCTCGGCGGGCTCGAGTACATGGTGTCCGTCGACATCTACGTCAACGAGACGACCCGTCACGCCGACGTCATCCTCCCCGCACCCTCGGCGCTCCAGAAGTCCCACTACGACGTCGCCCTGCTCCAGCTCGCGCTCCACGACGTGGCCAACTACAGCGAGGCCGTGCTCCCACTCGAGGACGGCCAGCTCGACGAGTGGCAGGTGCTGGCCCGGCTGGCCCTGGTGCTGCAGGGGCTGGGGGCCGACGCAGATCCGCACGTCGTCGACGACCTGATGATCACCTCCATGGTGCAGGGGAGCGTGAGCGACGAGACGAGCCCGGTGTTCGGGCGCGAGGTCGACGACGTGCTCGCCGAGCTGGCTCCGCGAGTCGGTCCGGAGCGGATCCTCGACTTCCTCCTGCGGACGGGCCCCTACGGCGACGGGTTCGGACGCGCCCCCAACGGCCTGTCGCTCGACGCGCTCCTGGCCGCACCCCACGGCGTCGACCTCGGCGCCCTCAAGCCACGCCTGCCCGATGTGCTGCGCACCCCTGACGGGATGATCGCGCTCGCACCCGAGCTGCTCATCGCCGACGTCTCCCGCCTGCTCGAGGGGCTCGATGGTCGTCGTGACCACCCGTTCGTCCTGATCGGGCGCCGCCACGTGCGATCCAACAACTCCTGGATGCACAACGTGAACGTGCTCGTGAAGGGGAAGCCCCGGTGCACGATGCACTTGCACCCCGACGACGCCGCCGCGCTGGGGCTCGCCGACGGCGACCCTGCCGTCGTGCGCTCACGCGTGGGCGAGGTGCGGGTGCCCGTAGAGGTCACCGACGCGATCCGTCCCGGTGTGGTGAGCATCCCGCACGGTTGGGGACACGATCTCGAGGGGAGCCAGATGCGGGTTGCCCAGGAGCACGCCGGCGTGAACAGCAACGTCCTGTCCGACGAGCGCCTCTTCGATCCGATCTCTGGGAACGCCGTCCTGAACGGGATCCCCGTCACGATCTCACGGGTGGGCTAGCGCTGGTCTGCAGGGGAGCGCCGCTCAGGCGCCGGGGGCGTGGTCCTCGGGGGTGATGCTGGCGGCGCCGGGGTGCACGACGTCTCGAAGGCGCCGCATCAGCGCGGTGAAGGACTCGATCTCCTCCGGGGTGAAGGCTGCCTCGAGGATCTCGGTGAGCTGCGCCAGGTGATCGGGGATGGCGGCCAGCAGCCGCGCCTCCCCCGCAGGGGTGAGCACGGCATAGGTGCCTCGCCGGTCGGACGGGCACGAGGCCCGCTCCACCAGACCGCAGGCCACGAGCCGGTCGACCACCCGCGTGAGCCCGCTCGCGGACAGGGTGGTCTGCACGGCGAGGTCGCTCATGCGCAGGCGTTGGCCCGGGGTGCGGGCGAGGCGGATGAGCACCTCGAAGGGCTGGCCCGACAGGCCGTGGTCCGCCTCCAGCCGGTTGGCGACGGCGCTGACCCCGGCGTGGGCCTCGAAGAAGAGGCCCATCGTGGTGAGGTGGGGGTGGTCGATCGGCCGGACGGCGGTCTTGGGGGCCATGCGGCGAGTGTAGCGGAAGTAGTTGCATCCGCAAGCATTCTCCCGTACACTCCTTGCTATCGCAACCATTGCGCATGCAACCAATCCCGAGGAGCAACGCCAGATGACCACCCAGACCCCGAACCCCACGATCCCCACCCGTCAGGTCGACGGCGTCGAGGTGCCGGCGGCCGGGCGCTATGCGCTCGACCCGTCCCACTCGAGCGTCGGCTTCAGCGTGCGCCACCTGATGGTCTCCAAGACCAAGGGCCGCTTCGCCGAGTTCTCCGGAACCGTCACCATCGGTGAGGACCCGCTCGAATCCTCCGTCGAGGTCGAGATCAGCGCCGCCTCGATCGACACCCGCGATGCGGGGCGCGACGAGCACCTCCGCTCGGCTGACTTCTTCGACGTCGCGCAGCACCCGCACCTGACCTACCGGTCCACCCGTGTCGTCCCGAGCGCGGACGGGAGCTGGGTCGTCGAGGGCGACCTCACGATCGCCGGGGTGACGCGACCCGTCCCGCTCTCGGTGACCTTCGAGGGTGGCGTGGTCGACCCGTGGGGCGGTTCCCGGATCGGCTTCGAGGCTCGTGCCGAGCTCGATCGTGAGGCGTTCGGGCTCACGTGGAACCAGGCACTCGAGGCCGGCGGCGTGGTCGTCGGCAAGACCGTCAAGCTCGACATCGCCGCTGAGGCGGTCGCCGAGGCCTGACCGAGCGGCGTCGGACGCCCCCTGGGTCCCCAGGCCTGTGGACCCAGGGGGCAGAAATCCACCCGCAATTCACAGGATGTTCCCCTAGCGGTCCACAAGCAGGACTTCGTAGGTTGCGACACCGTGCACAGGACCGTGGTGCGACCGATCGGAACGGTGGCAGTCGCTTCACGTCTGTGGTGGGCTGGACGACTCCTTTTGGGGGCATCGAGCCGGGGGCGCGCCGCGCGTGGCGCCCGCGGCAACGGTCTCCCTGACCTGGTCGCCAGCACCACGGTCCCGTGCACAGAAAAATCTCGCCGCAGCCGTTGACACGCCTGTAGTTACAGTGCTGTAGTTCCTCCTACATCTTGTGCTCGGGGGGCGCCTACGGGCGAAACGGACACAAGACCTAGTGGTTGCAGCGGTTTCGGCATCGTGCCGACGCCGAGGTCACCCGGCAGCACACCTTCACCACCTCGACCCGGAGGATCTCCGCACGATGGCACTCGCACCCGAGCAGGCCGGCATCGGCATTCGCAGGCACTTCACCACGGAGGGCGTCCACCCCTACGACGAGCTCACCTGGGAGCGCCGCGACGCCCGCATCACCAACTTCAAGGACGGCACCGTCGCCTTCGAGCAGCTCGGGGTGGAGTTCCCCACCACCTGGTCGCTCAACGCCACGAACATCGTCGCCCAGAAGTACTTCCGCGGCACCCCGGGCACGGCCGAGCGGGAGTCCTCGTTGCGCCAGGTCATCGACCGCGTGGCCGACACGATCACCCAGTGGGGCCTCGAGGGCGGCTACTTCGCCGACGAGCGCGAGGCCGACACGTACAACGTCGAGCTCAAGCACCTGCTCGTCACGCAGAAGGCCGCCTTCAACAGCCCGGTGTGGTTCAACATCGGGGTGCCCGGCGTGCCGCAGCAGGCCTCGGCGTGCTTCATCCTCGCCGTCGACGACCAGATGGACTCCATCCTCAACTGGTACGTCGAGGAGGGCACGATCTTCAAGGGCGGCTCGGGCTCGGGCATCAACCTGTCCAAGATCCGCTCGTCGGTCGAGCTCCTCAAGGGCGGCGGCACCGCGTCCGGTCCCGTCAGCTTCATGCGCGGCGCCGACGCGTCGGCCGGCACGATCAAGTCCGGCGGCAAGACCCGCCGCGCCGCCAAGATGGTCATCCTCAACGTCGACCACCCCGATGTGGAGGACTTCATCTGGGTGAAGGCGCGCGAGGAGAAGAAGATCCGGGTCCTCGAAGAGGCCGGCTTCGACATGAGCCTCGACGGCAAGGACATGGCGTCGGTGCAGTACCAGAACGCCAACAACTCGGTGCGCGTCACCGACGAGTTCATGCAGGCCGTCGTCGACGACGCCGACTGGCACCTCCGGGCGGTCACCGACGGCTCGGTCGTGCGCACCGTCCGGGCGCGCGACCTCATGCGCCAGATCAGCCAGGCCTCCTGGGAGTGCGCCGATCCGGGCATGCAGTTCGACACCACGATCAACCACTGGCACACCGCGGCCAACACCGGGCGCATCAACGGCTCCAACCCGTGCTCGGAGTACATGCACCTCGACAACTCGGCGTGCAACCTCGCGAGCCTCAACCTGCTGAAGTTCCTCGACCTCTCCGACGACATCGGCGCCGGCACCACCGACTCCTTCGACGTGGAGGGCTTCCGCCACGCCGTCGAGATCATGTTCACCGGCCAGGAGATCCTCGTGGGTCGGGCCGACTACCCCACCGCACCGATCGCGGAGACCTCCCGCCAGTTCCGCCAGCTCGGCCTGGGCTACGCCAACCTGGGCGCGATGCTGATGGCCCTCGGCCTGCCCTACGACAGCGACGAGGGCCGGGCCTACGCCGCAGCGATCACGTCGCTCATGACCGGCCACGCCTACGCCACCTCGGCCCGCACCGCCGCGCGCATGGGGGCCTTCGCCGGCTACGAGGCGAACCAGGAGCACATGCTGCGCGTGCTCGCACAACACCAGGAGGCGGCCGCCCACATCGACGAGGAGCTCGTGCCGTCGCACCTGCTCAGCGCCGCCCAGGAGTGCTGGGACGAGGCCAACGAGCTGGCCGCCGACGTCGGCGTGCGCAACAGCCAGGCGTCGGTCCTCGCGCCCACCGGCACGATCGGGCTGATGATGGACTGCGACACCACCGGCATCGAGCCCGATCTCGGCCTGTGCAAGGTCAAGAAGCTCGTCGGCGGCGGCACGATGCAGATCGTCAACCAGACGGTGCCCCGTGCGCTGGCCCGACTCGGCTACAGCCCCGCCCAGGCCGAGGAGATCGTCGCCTACATCGACGAGAACAAGTCGATCCTCGGCGCCCCGCACCTCGCCCCGGAGCACGTGGCCGTGTTCGCCTGCTCGATGGGCGACAACACGATCCACTACTCGGGTCACGTTCGGATGATGGCGGCGGTCCAGCCGTTCATCTCCGGGGCGATCTCCAAGACGGTGAACATGCCCACCGAGGCCACCGTCGAAGAGGTCGAGCAGCTCCACATCGACGCCTGGAGAATGGGCGTGAAGGCGATCGCCATCTACCGCGACAACTGCAAGGTGTCCCAGCCCCTGTCCACCGCCATCAAGGAGGGCGCGGTCGAGCCGCTCGCCGATGCGCTGGCTGCCGCGGGTGCCGCGCCGCAGGTCGTCGAGCGCATCGTGGAGCGCATCGTCGAGAAGGTCATCAAGGTCCCCACCCGCGAGAAGCTGCAGCGCAGCCGCACCTCGCGCACCTTCGACTTCCGGGTGGCCGACTCCAAGGGCTTCGTCACCGTGGGCGAGTACGCCGACGGTCGTCCCGGTGAGATCTTCCTTCGGGTCTCGAAGCCGGGCTCCACCCTGGCCGGGATCATGGACGCCTTCGCCATCTCGGTGAGCTACGGCCTCCAGTACGGCGTGCCGCTGCGGGTCTACGTGGAGACCTTCACCAACACCCGCTTCGAGCCGGCTGGCATGACCGACGACCCCGATCTGCGGATCGCGAGCTCCATCCTCGACTACATCTTTCGCCGCTTGGCGGTCGACTACCTCACCTTCGAGGAGCGGGCTGAGCTGAACATCCTCACCACCGGGGAGCGCACCCAGCCCACGCTCCCGGGCGTCGAGGAGACGATCACCGAGACCCGTCAGGGCACCGACATCCAGGCCGACCCGCCGAGCATCGACGCCAGCAGCCCGCTCCTCGCCGACATCAGCGATGCGCCCAAGGAGCTCAGCCTCCTCGAGCGGGCCGGTGTCACGGGCCCGGCCACCCAGGCCAAGCCCAACGCGGCCATCCCCCCGAAGGCGCTCCGCTCCGACGCCCCGTACTGCATGCAGTGCGGGGTGCAGATGCAGCGAGCCGGCTCCTGCCACGCCTGCCCGAGCTGCGGAAGCACCAGCGGCTGCAGCTGATCGGCGCGCGGAGCTGCCATATGTGGCACCATGTATGGCATGACGTTCAAGACCACGCTGTATCTGCCTGACGACCTCAAGGCCGCAGTGGAGCGGGAGTCGCGCCGTCTCGGCGTCTCTGAAGCGCAGGTGATCCGTGACGCGA
>JBQTKH010000132.1:0-43017 GCA_052386335.1 Microthrixaceae bacterium | reverse complement strand
GTGCCTTCGACGCTGCCGCCCACAGCGAGGGCGACCACGGTGTCGGGTAGGGCGTGGGCCGCGATCCAGTCGGCGGCCTGATGGGCCACCGCGTCGGCATCGGCCGCGACGACGATCTTCACGCGATGAGCTGGAACCGCTCGGAGAGCACCAGCCCGGCGGCGCCCACCAAGCTGGCCCGCTCACCCAGGCCCGACGCCACGATGTCAAGGCCGGGCCGAAGGTGCAGGAGGGTGCGGGCCTCGACGTGGGAACGGACCGCCGCCAACAGCGCGGGTCCACCCGTGATCACGTCACCGTGGAGGATGAGTCGGCGGGGGTTCAGCAGGTTCATCAGCGTCGACAGGCCCACGGCGAGGTTGGCGGCGTACCGCTCGAGGAGGTCGGCTGCAGCCGGGTTGCCTGCCAGGCGCTTCGCGGTCGTCGTCTCCGGTTCTGGGAGTCCGAGGGCGGCCGCCTCCCGTCTCAGCCACCTCAGTGTGGCGATCGTCTCCCAGCAGCCGCGCAGCCCGCACGGGCACGGCTCGCCGTCGCGTTCCACGGGGGTGTGCCCGAGCTCGCCGGTCAGTCCGCCCTCGCCGCGGAAGATGGTGCCGTCCACCACGAGTCCGACGCCGAGCCCTTCGCCGGTCTCGACGGAGGCGAAGGTCGGGATGCCCCGGCCCTCGCCGAACCACTTCTCGCCCAGCGCCTGGCAGCGGGCGTCGTTGTCGATGAAGACGTCAAGGTCGAGGATGCCCGCCAGCCGATCCGCCAACGGGTAGTCGGTCCAGCCGGGCACCTGGACCGACCCCACGACCACGCCCCGTTCCGAGTCGCACACGCCGGGCACCGCGATACCCACCCCGAGGAGCGGGCTCGCCGCTGGCAGCACCTCACTGATCGCACGGGCCACCAGCCGGAGGTGTTCCTCCCCAGCCGGGTCGGGACCGAGGTCGACAGCGTGCTCTGTCTCGTCGAGCATCTCACCCCGGGCGTTCACCAGCGCCGCCCGGCACACGCCGTCATGCAGGGCCGCCGTGGCGCTCAGCCCGGCGTGGCGCCGAAACCACAGCGGCCGTCCGCGCTTGCCCGCCCTGGTGGCGGGGCCGCTCTGGGTTGTCTCCTCGAGCAGGTCGGCGTCGACCAGGGGTTGGACGATCCCGCCGATGGTGGCCCGCGGCACGTTGACCAGGCGGGCCAGGTCGGCGCGGGACAGCGGACCATGGTCGCAGAGGGCCTGGATCACGCGGGCGCGGTTCGCTCGGCCGATATCCGAAGGCGACACCAGTCGTGGCGGCTTCACAGGGACGAGCAGGTCGGTCACGAGCCGGTCTCCCGAGGATCGAAGGGACGGGACGAACAGCCGCCCGCCCGTCGACGAGGGCTGGGGGGAGCGCTCATCGACGGGGCTGGGCGGCCCGCCTGCTCTCACAGGAGGGAAGCCCCGCACAGCGCGGGCTCGGGCGTTGACACCAAGTGAAAGTAGCCTATACTTACACTCCTGGCAAGCAGGGGATGACCACAATTGGGGACGACCGCGGCGATGTCGACGGTGAGCAGCGGGATTGGGATTACCATCGGGCGCCCGGCGGCGGGTCGGCGACCGCGTGCCTGACATCTCCCTTCCATTCTCGGTCGTACTGATCGGGATCATCACCGGCCTGACCTACGGGCTCCTGGCCATGGGCCTCATCCTGATCTACCAGGGTGCGCGCTTCATCAACTTCGCCCAGGGCCAGCTCGGCGTCCTCTCGGCCGTGGCCCTCGCCAAGCTCGTGATCGACTACCGGATGAGCTACTGGTTGGCGCTGCCGGTGGCGGTGGCCATGTCGGCGGGGGTCGGCGCGCTGGTCGAGCTGACCTTCGTGCGCCGCTTCTTCAAAGCGCCTCGACTGACCCTGACCGTGGTCACCATCGGCATCGCCCAGCTGTTGCTCGCCCTCGGCGCCATCGAGTGGCTTCAACCGGATCCCGTGCGCCGGATCGCCGAGGGGTACCCCGTGCCGTTCGACGTTCGGTGGAGGATCGGCACGTATCTGGTCCGAGGGCCGGAGCTGATGGTCCTGCTGGTGGCCCCGCTTGCCGCGGCCGGATTGTGGGCGCTGCTGCGGTTCAGCTCCTACGGTCGAGGCATCAGGGCCGCTGCGCAGAACCCCAACGCGGCGCGTCTGGCCGGTGTGTCCGTACGCCGGATGTCGACCATGGTGTGGGTCATCGCCTCTGTGCTGTCGGCGCTGGCCGCGGTCTTGGCCGGGCCGTTCCAGAGCACCCTCAACCCGCAGGTGCTCGGTCCGTCGCTGCTCATCCGCGCCCTCGCCGTGGCCGTCATCGCCGGACTCTCCGGCCTGCAAGTGGCGATGGTGGCCGGTGTCGCCCTCGGCGTGTTCGAGTCCGTCGTCTTCTGGAACTTCCCGACCGCCGGCACCAACGAGCTCGCGATCTTCGCCGTGCTCATTGTGGCGCTGTTCGTGCGAGCCCGCGCCTTGGCGGCCGACGGTCCGGTGGACGACCTGGCCCCGACCACGTCGTCGCCCCGCCCGATACCGAAGCGGCTTCGCGACCTGGCCTGGGTGAGGTACTTCAACGTCACGTGCGCCGTCCTCGGGGTCGCCGTCGCCGCTGCCGTTCCGTTCCTGCCCGGGCTGGGGACTCCCAAGCTGGCGTTTCAGCTCAACGTGATCGCCATCTACGCGCTTGTCGGGCTGTCCCTCACCATCGTCATCGGCTGGACCGGTCAGATCTCTCTCGGCCACGCCGCGTTCGTCGGCATCGGCGCGTACGCGGCCACGTGGCTGAACGGCCGTGGGCTCCCACTGCCGTTGCTCCTCGTGGTTGCGGCCACGGTCGGCGGGGCGGTGGCCGTCCTGATCGGGATCCCCGCGCTGCGGATCAGGAGGTCGATGCTGGCGGTGGCCACTCTGGCCTTCGCCGTGGGCGCCAACGGCTGGCTGTTCCCCTTCGTCGGCGGCATCACCGGCACCAGGCCGGGATCCCCCGACGTGCCAGGTGTCGGTCTCGTCGCAGACCAGCGCACCCTCTACCTCGTGAGCCTGGCGACGCTGGTCGCCTGCGCGGTCGCCCTTCGCAACTTCCGCCGCTCCGGGCCCGGGCGACTGGCCCTCGCTGCCCGCGACAACGAACTGCTGCTTGGCTCTTACGGCTTCTCGCAGAACGCCGTCAAGGTCCTCGCGTTCGGCTTGTCCGGCGCCATTGCCGCCATCGCCGGCGCGCTGCTCGCCTTCACCCAGCCGGTGCTGACACCGGACACGTTTCACCCGACGATCTCACTCGTGATGCTCTCGATGGTGATCGTCGGCGGCCTCGGCTCGATCGTCGGACCCGTACTGGGTTCGCTGTTCGTGTTCGGCATACCGCTGTTCTTCTTCGAGGCGAGCCCGTTGGCCCGCGTGGCGGGAACGTCGGTCGGGGTGCTCTGGGTCCTCATGTACCTGCCCGGTGGACTGGTCAGCGGCCCCCACGCCGCGCAGAACGCCTTCGTGCGTGCCGTCGAACGGCGCCACGACGGAACGCACCGAGCACGCAGGACCCTCAAGGAACGGTTGACCGCCACCCTTGGCGAGCGACGCCCGCCAGAAGCCCGACGAACCGAGAGCTCGGTCCTGCCGTGAGCGACCCCACCCCTGTGCCGGCTCTCGTCTGCGAGGGAGTCAGCCTCCGGTTCGGGGGCATCACCGCGCTCGACAAGGTCGCCATGCGGGTCGAGCCCGGCGAAATCGTCGGCCTCATCGGGATGAACGGCGCGGGCAAGAGCACGCTGCTCAACTGCGTCTCGGGGTTGACGCGGCCCGCCGCGGGAACCATCGCCGCCTACGGCGTCGACGTCACCCATGCTCCGCCCGACTTCCGCACCGACCTCGGCATCGCCCGCACCTTCCAAGGGGGAAAGTTGTTCCCGGCCATGACCGTGGTCGAGAACATCGAGGTGGCGCTCGAGCGCCGCCGCGCCACCTCGTCCTTCACCGCCATGCTCGCATTGCCGTGGGGCCGCCGAGCAGAACGGTGGAAGGAGGACGAAGCCGAGCGGCTCCTGGTCCTCCTCGGCCTCACCGGCTACGCCGACAAGTTCGTCCGGGAGCTGTCGACCGGCACTCGCCGGGTGGTGGAGATCGCCGCCCTCCTCGCCCAACGGCCCCGCCTCGTGCTGATGGACGAGCCCGCCGCGGGTGTCGCACAACGGGAGACCGAGGTGCTCGTCCTGTTGCTCCAGCAGCTACGGGACGAACTCGACTGCGCCATCGTTCTGGTCGAACACGACATGCCCTTGGTGATGGCGGTCTGCGACCACGTCTACGCCATGGAGGCGGGACGCGTGATCGCCGACGGGCCGCCGGCTGAGGTGCAGTCGAACCCGCTCGTCGTTGCCGGCTACCTGGGCGAAGACCGAGCCGCGATCGAGCGCTCGGACTCGGTGGCCGGGCCCGCATCCGGTCGTCGGGCGCGGGGCCGTCACGCACCTCTGGCGACAGGGCCACGGCTAGAGCCGGCCGCGGCCGCCGCAGTCTCAGCGCCCCCAACCGGCCCACAGCACGAACTGCCCGCCAGGAAGGCGCTCGTGCTCTCGACTCCTGCGGTCGCCTTGGCCCTGTTCGTCGCGATGCTGTCGACATCGGCACCCGACTCGGTGCCCGCCGCCAAGACGGACGATGTCGCCGCGCCCACGACATCGCCTCTGCCCGTCTCCGTCCCGAGTACCACGACGACCCTGACCACCCTGCTGGCCGCGGCGCCCCTCCCCCCGAGTGTGCCGACCACGAGCACGAGCACGACCACGACCACGAGCACGAGCACGACCACGACCACGACGACCACGACCACGACGGAGCCCCCGCCACCCGGCGGCCCCGTGCCGGTCGAGACGCTCTGCTTCGTCCTCGGAAACGGTCCCGTATCCATCCCGCAGCCGGTCCCGTGCCCGTGATCATCTGTCGATCTCGAGGAGCTCTCTGATGAACACATGGCGCCGTTTTCTCCGCTGGTCGGATGGCATCTCGAAGGCCGAGGTGGCGGCCCTGTCGGTCGCCGTCACCCTTGTTGCCGCCATGTCGGTCGCCTACCCGATTCGCTCCGACCGGGCGTCGGTGGGCGCCGGCTCGGCCACCGACCTCGGCTTCGGGGAGGACGAATTCGGCGCTGGGAACGGGGCTGAGGGTGGGGACGTTGGGCCCGGCGGTACGGGCGCAGGCGGTACGGGCCGTGGCGGTACGGGCCCTGGCGGTACGGGCCCTGGCGGTACGGGCCCAGGCGGCACGACACTGCGGGCCACCGATCAGGGTGTCACCGCCACCGAGGTCAAGATCGGATTCGTCATCAACAACCTCGGCGGTCTGCAGGGTTCGGGCATGGCGCAGGGGCTCCGGGAGGACGTGCAGGACGTCGTCGAGGCCTATGTGTCCCGCGTCAACAAGACGGGGGGCATCGGCGGGCGCAAGGTGAAGGCGGAGTTCGCGCAACAGGATCCCCTGAATGCCAACAGCGTGCAGGCCGCCTGCGTCGAGCTCGCCGAGCAGAAGAAGGTGTTCGGTGTCGTCAACCCGATCGGGACCGACCCGTGCTACGCCCTGAAGTACAAGCTGCCCCACACCACAGAGAACCTCCAGCGCCAGAAGGATCTCTTGAAGCGGGCACCGTATGAGGCGTCCACGTACATCAACGGTGATCGCAGCGACCTGAACTGGGTGCACGAAGCGAACGCCGCCGGGTTCTTCACCAAGGAGTACGACGGCCGGCCCCCCGTGTTCGGGCTGCTGGCCCACGCCAACACGGAGCCCGGCCCAGGCCATGTCGAGGAGACCCTCAAGCCGGCATTGAAGAGCATCGGCGTGGAGATCGCAGCCGAGTACCGCATCACTCCCAACCCGGCGCGGGCCGCCAGCGAGATGGCCTTGGCGGTCGAAGCGATGAAGCAGAAGGGCGTCACCCGCATGTTCCTGTCCATCGGGTTCATCGACGTGACCAACTTCCTCAACCAAGCCGAGTCGCAGCTGTTCCGCCCGAAGTACTTCGCCTCCGATCTGGGGAGCCACACCCAGAACTTCCAGGCGCAGAACTTCAACCCGACGCAGTGGGACAACACCGAAGCGGTTACGTCGACCCACAGCGGCCAGAGCGCGGCGGGCAAGCCGCTCAGCGCGGCCGCGAAGGCGTGCTCGGACATCCTGGTCGCCGAGGGCGTTCCCGGCATCAAGGACGACAGCGACCTCATCGCCATCACCTACTGCGACACCTTCTTCGTGATGGTGGCAGCAGCACGGGCAGCGGGGCCCGAACTGACCCGGCCAGCATGGGGGCAGGCCCTCCAGCAGCTCGGCGAGTTCCCGTCGGCGTACACCGCGCTGTCGGTCTTCGGTCCCAACAAGTTCGACGGCGGCGACAAGGTCGCCCGCATCCGGTGGCGCAGCTCATGCCGTTGCTGGGTGCAGGTCTCCGACTTCAAGCCGGGGTTCGGATGAGCGAGCGCGCGGCGCGGCCGCCGCTGTTCGCCTGGCGTGGCGTGGTCGAGGGCTTCTACGGCACGCCGTGGGCCCACGAGGACCGCGCCTGGATGATCGAATGGCTCGGACAGCACGGCCACAACACCTACGTCTACGCCCCCAAAGGTGACCCCAAGCACCGGGCGCAGTGGCGGGAGCGCTACACCGCCGACGAGCTGCTGCAGTTCGCCGAGCTGGTCGAGACCGGCAAGCGCAGCGACGTGACCGTCGGGATCGGCCTGAGCCCGGGCCTCGACGTCGTCTACTCGTCACCCCGTGAGCTCGACGCGCTGGTCGCCAAGCTCGAGCCCCTGCTCGAGCTCGGCATGGCCATGGTGTGGCTGCTGTTCGACGACATCGCCGTGGAGCTGCGCGGGACCGATCCCGTGTTCCGCGACGACCTCGCCGGCGCGCAGGCCCACCTGGCGAACCAGCTGCTTTGCCGCTTCGGCGACGTGCCCCACTTCCTGTGCCCCACCGACTACATCGGCACCCGCCCCACCGAGTACCTGCGGCGGCTGGGCAAAGAGCTCGACACCGCCATCCCCATCGCATGGACGGGCCCGGAGGTCACCTCGCCCACCATTCGGGCCGAAGACGCCGAGACCATGGCCCGCGACCTGGGGCGCCCGTTGGCGATCTGCGACAACTATCCGGTCAACGACGGGCCGATGCGCCTCGACCTCAAGCTCGGCCCGTACCCACACCGCGACCCCGAGCTGGCCCGGCACTGCACGGCGCTGCTGCTCAACCCCATGCAGCAGTGCCGTGCCTCGGCGCTGGCGGTCGCCACCGCAGGCAGGTGGTGCGCCGACCCCGACTCCTACGATCCCGACCGCGCCCTCGACGAGGTGGTGCAGCAGCTCGCGCCGGTACCGCTGGTCGCCGCCGCGCTGGGTGCCACCGCCGACGCCTGCCGCTGGTCGCAGGTGGACCGCCGCCCCGCCCCCCGCTTCGTCGCCGTCGCCGACCGGCTGCTCGCCCGCTGGCACCAGCCCGGCTGGTGGGCCGCTGCCGCCGATCTGGCCGAGACACTGAAGACCCACGTGAGCGCGCACGAGGTCCTAGCCGAGAACCTCGACGACCGCCGGCTGTGGGCCGAGCTCGAGCCGTGGAGCGGGCAGCAGGCCACGGGAGCCGCCGTGCTGCGCGACGTGGCGGGCATCCTCCTGGCGACCCGGCCCGACATCGAGGGGGAATGGCGCGACGGACGCCTCGTTGGACGTGTCCTCGTGCCCTGGGACCGCGGCGTCATCCGCCGGGCCGCGCACGCCCTGGAGCTCTGGCAGGACAGCTTCGGCGCCCATCTGCGCGTCTACGGGGCTCGGGTGGCGCTGGCCCCGCTGGTCAGATTCGGCGAGAGCGGGCAGCTGGTGGGCCCCGACCTGCTGTTCGGCGAGTCCGCCGTCGACGCGTTCGTGCTCAGCGCCATGGCGGCCGTACGAGAGGTGCAGGACACATGGCCGGGCGGCCTGGCGGCCGTCGCCCTCACCGTCGACGACGCGCCGGTCGACCTCGGCCCCGACGGCTCGTTCGCCGCGGCCGTCGAGCGCCCCGCCACCGTGCGCATCACATGGGGACAATGGCAGACCGAGCGACCGGTACGCCCCGGCGAGCCAGTCATCGCGCTGGACCGCGAGGTCGCCCACCCGGGAAACGGTGACAGCGTCGATCTCGACGCGCTGGCGGAGGGGACGTGACGACGAACGCGAACCTCGACCGCGAGGTGGACGCCTCGACGGAAGGCGCGTTCGCCGCGTTGACATCGCGCATCATCGAGGCAGACGCCGAAGCTAGCGAGACCGCGTACCAGCGCCCCACCGACGAGCCCAGCCCGGCACCCGCAGCGCTAGCGACCGCGCCGATCGGGGCCATGCCGCTGCGCACGATCCTCAAGGCGGGCGGCGTGGCACCGGTGACCGTGCTCGCCCTGCTCAACATGGTCGACCTGTTCGAGCGGTCCGCCTTCGCGATCCTCGCCCCCGACATCCAGGACAGCTTCGGCCTCTCGACGTCCGCGCTCGGGGCCATGGCCGGCCTCGGCGGTCTGGTCATCGTCGGCGCCGGCGTCCCTCTCGCCCTGCTCGCGGACCGGCACCCCCGCCGCCGCACCCTCCTGGCAGGGATGGCCGCAGCCCTTTGGGCCGTGTTCTCGCTCGCCACCGGGCTGGCCACGCGGCTGTGGCAGCTCGTGGCGGCCCGAGTGATGACCGGCATCGGGCAAGCCTCGGTAGAGCCGATCCACGGCAGCCTCCTCTCGGACTATTACCCCGTTGAGGGGCGGTCGCGGGTGCTCTCCATGCACACATGGGGCGCCGTCGTCGGTACGACGGCCGGGCCCGTGGCCGCGGGCGCAATCGCCGGCGCCGCGGGAGGGCCCGACGGCTGGCGTTGGGTGTTCGTCGTGACCGCCGCTATGACGGTCCCGCCCGCCCTGTGGGTGCTGCGGACCAAGAGCCCGGCCGCGGGCCTGGCCGAGCGCCAACGCGTCCTCGGCGAGAGCGGCGTGATCGAGGCCGATCCTGCCGGCCAACCTCACACCACCCTGTCGACTGCCATCCAGCGGCTGCTGCGGATCCGCACGATCTACTCGCTGCTGGTCGCCTTTGGCATCTACGGGTTCACGGTGGTGAGCGCCCCCGTGCTCCTGAACCTGTGGTTCGAGGAGGCGTGGCAGCTCGACGAGCTGGAACGGGGCGTCGTCGCCTCCGCAGTGGCTGCCGTGGGGCTGGTGGCCATCCCGGTGGGCGGCCTGATCGGCGACCGCCTGTCGACCCGCCACCCGGGCTGGCCCCTGGTGCTGTTGGGCCTGGCCGCCGCTTCGCACAGCGTGCTGTTCACGGCCGCCCTCTACATGCCCTCGATCGGCTTGGTGGTGGCGTTCATCGCCCTCTCCCACCTGCCCATCCTCCTGGTTGTGGTGTCGGCTCGCGCTGTCCTGTCGAAGGTGGCGCCGCCGGAGCTGCGCTCGCTCGCCTTCACGCTCATCCCGCTCGCCGTGCTGTTCATCGGCGGTCTCCTCGGAGGAGCCGTCTTCGGCGCGATCGCCGACCAGGCGGGGGAGCGGGCCGCGCTCACCCTGCTCCTCCCCATCGGAGTGGGGTCTGGCCTGCTCATGATGCGGGGGGCGCGGTTCACCGAGGGCGACATCGCGATGGTCGAAGATGGGATCCGGGAGGAGGCCGCTGAGCGCGCCCGGGTGCGGTCGGGCGGAAAGCCGCAGCTCCTCCAGGTGCGCAACCTCGACTTCGCCTACGGCCAGGTGCAGACCCTCTTCGACGTCAACCTCGATGTCCACGAGGGAGAGATCCTGGCCCTGCTCGGCACCAACGGCGCGGGAAAGTCGACGCTCCTCTCGCTGATCTGCGGCCTCGACCATCCGATGCGCGGTGTCATCCGGTACAACGGCCTCAACATCACCTACCTGGAGACGGAGAAGATCGTCCGCCTCGGCATCGAACAGGCCCCCGGCGGACGAGCAGTGTTCGCCGGCCTCACCGTCAGAGAGAATCTGCTCGTCGCGACCCGCGGGGAGGGCACCGAGAGCTGGGACGAGCCACTGTCATGGTTCCCGAGCCTGGCGGAGCGCATGAACCAGCCAGCGGGAACGCTGTCCGGGGGCGAGCAGCAGATGCTGGCCCTCACCAAGGCCTTCGTGAACCGGCCGCGACTGCTCCTGATCGACGAGCTCTCGCTGGGCCTGGCCCCTGCCGTGGTGGGTTCACTAATGAAGGTGATCCGCCGGATGAACGAGGCGGGGACCACCATCCTTATCGTCGAGCAGTCAGTGAACGTGGCGTTGTCCATCGCCCATCGGGCCGTCTTCATGGAGAAGGGCCAGGTCCGGTTCGAGGGGGCCGCAGAAGACCTCCGCGACCGCCGCGACCTGTTGCGTTCGGTGTTCCTGGGCGGCGCCCTGAAGGCGGACGCATGACACGCCTGCCAACCTTGGAGGAGTGGGAGTCACGCATCCGCGCCAAGCACGGGGCGGCGGTCGTGCGGTGCACCTCACCGGTCAAGGGCGGCGCGCCCTACGAGGGTGCTGCACCCGCGTGGGCTCGCTGTCAGCTGTCGGGCGCATGGTTGCTCCACCTCGCCGACGGAGGCTCGCTGACGTGGCCAACGACGGACGTTCCCCCCGACCTCGGTGACAGCGACGTGGTCGTCGTCTTCCGGCTCGCCTTCGGCAACGGCTCCCCCTTTCCGGAGCGCACCGGGGCGTTCGACCTCACCGTCGACGGACGTCGAGTCCTGTCCTTCGCCGGCGTCAAGGACCGGCGCCGATGGCGAGGCGACGACGTCGATCTGTTGTTCCTCCCCGACCTGGCGCGGGCCGCCCGCCCGGGGGACGCCCTGTTCCTCGACCATCAGCTGCGGTCGGAGTCATGGGCCGCCGAGGGCCTCGGACTCTTACGCATCAGGCGCGGACGGGTGACACCGGGGGAGCCGCTGCAACTGGGCATCCGTCCCGCCCCCCAGGTGCAATCCCGCAACTGGGTGCGCGTCGGGCTCCCCGCTTTCGAGGCAGAGGTCACGGCCTGCGAGCCCGCCCTCGACGACCTCCTGGCGCCCGACTCACCCACCTGGGTGGGTGATCGAGTGCTCCTCTACGGCGACCTCCACAACCACACCGGTGAGGGAGGATGGCCCGGACTCGTCTGCGGAGCGGGAAGCCGGATCGAAGCACTGACCTACGCCCGCGACATGGCCGCCCTCGACTTCTGCTGCCTCTCGGAGCACGACTGGCAGATCGCCGAGGGCGAGTGGGAGGCCCTGCAGGACCTGAACGACGAGTGGAACCAGCCGGGACGCTTCGTCACGATCCACGGCTACGAGTGGACGTCGCCGTCGTACGGCCACCGCAACGTCTACTTCTCCGAGCGCGCCGGTCCGTTCGTGCGCAGCGGGGTGCACGAACCGGTGGCCGACCCCGACGCCTACCTCACGACGGTCAACGCGCGAGGCGACGACCTGCGCACCCCGGAGCTGCTGTGGAGGGCGCTCGAGCAATGGGGCGGGGCCGCCATGACGATCCCGCACCACAGCTCGGCAGCCATGTTCCCGCTCTCGCTCCACCACTACTTCCACGAGGGCTTCGACCGAGTCGCGGAGATCTACTCCTGCTGGGGCGACTCGCTGCACCACGACACCGACCGCAACATCTACGCGCAGCGGATCGAGGAGCTCGAGCTGTCGCGCTTCGTCGACGACTACCCCATCGGCTTCATCGCCTCGAGCGACAGCCACGACGGCCACCCGGGCAACGCCCAGGGCCACGACGCCCGCCGCCACCTCTTCCACTCCGGCGGAAGCGGGCAGGTGGTCGTCCAGGCCGAGGACTTCACGCGCGAGGGGATCTTTTCGGCCGTCTACAACCGCCGCTGCTACGGGATCACAGGAGGGCGAATCACGTTGGACGTCACACTGAACGGGCACCCGATGGGAGCCACCGTGCGGAGCGACGAGCTCACGCAACGACCGGTGCTCACGGTCGCGGTGGAGACCGCCGTGCCCGCGCGCCAGGTCGAGGTGTTCAAGGGCAAGGAACTGGTTCACGCCGAACCGTGGCGGGCCGGCGGCACCCATCTCGAGTGGGAGGACCGCGACTTCTCGGAAGAGGGCACCTACTACGTACGGGTCACACGCGAGGACCTCGAGGTTGCCTGGTCGAGCCCCATCCGTGTGCGGGAGGCACTGTCGTGACGCTCATCAACCGTTCCGAGACCAGCAGGGGACAGGACGAGCGAGTCCTCGTCTGCACCGCTCATCCCGACGATGAGATCCTGATCGCGGGCACGCTTCACCGTCTGGTCCTGGCAGGAGCCGAGGTCACGCTCCTCTGTGCCACGCGCGGCGAGAGCGGTGCCATCCGCGACAGCGCTCTCGCGGATCGCCGCACAGTCGGCGTCGTGCGTGCCCGTGAGATGGAGGCCGCTGCCCAAGTCCTGGGCCTACATCGTCTCGTGCACCTCGACTATCCCGACGGAGACGTGAAGCACCGACTCGACGAGCTGTCCGCCGACATCGCCGCCGTCCTTGGCGAGGTGGACCCCGGGTTGGTCATCACCTTCGGACCAGACGGTGTCACGGGCCACGAAGATCACATCACCGTCGGCCAGGCCACCTCCGACGCACTCGCGGCGACGGGCGACGGACGGCACCTCTGTCACTTCGGGCTGCCCCACCCTGTGGCCCTGCGCCTCGTCATGGACTACCTCCTGCCCTCGCTCGAGGCTGCGGCCGAGGGGGTCTCCGCGGTCGACGGCTTCGAGAACGCCGACGAAGCCACCCGTCGCGACTGGCTGGCCCGTGTCGGCGCACCGCTCGAGACCTTCGACCTCCGTCTCGACGTGTCCGATCTCCTCGAGACCAAGGCCCTCACCTTCCGATGCCACGCGACGCAACCCGGCTCCGAGCGGGCCGGTGACGCCTTGTTCCGGTCCCTGTTTGCCGAGGAGTTCTTGCGCACCGTCCACCCGGCAGGCGTCGTTCCAACCGTTCTCGCCCCGTTCGTCACAGAGGTCGTGCCCCGCGGAGCCACAGACCGCGCCTCCACTGAAGCAGCGCACACCACCTAGCAGCCCGTCGCACCAGGCAGTTCCCGTAGCGATCCGAGTTCTTCGACCCGACTGAGGAGCCAAAGATGAAGAAGGCCCGTACTGCCCGCACGGCAGCGCTCGTCACCGTGGGGATGCTCGTCTCCTTGCTCGTGACGGTCGTGCCGGCACCGCCGGCGAGCGCAGCGAACATCGTGTCGAACAGCAGCTTCGAAACGCCGAACGGAACCCTGCCCGCCGACTGGACCTGGGAGTCGGGAGGCACCACACCGGCGACCAACACGTACTTCTCCACCGGCGGCCATGACGGGTCGCGCTACATGCGCATCTCGCAAGGCCCCGGGAGCGGTTTCGGTCGCCTGTACCAGTCGGTGTCGGTGCAACCCAACAGCATCTACACGCTCTCGCTCTTCGTGAAGACCACGACGGCCACCAAGAGCTACACCGGATCGTACGTCGCCGGGACGACACGCGACTGGCCCGACGACGGAGAGCCAGGGGAGGGGGACACCTACAACCTGCCGTCGGCGGCAGCGACATGGAAGCAGGTCACCCGCACGATCACCACGGGGGCCGAGACCAGCCTGCAGGTCGAGGTCGTCGTGCTGGCCCACGCGACCGCGAGCCAGACGGTGGACTTCGATCTCGTCACCCTCGACTGGACGGCAGCGCTGCCGACCGAGAAGGTGCTGGTTGCCAACGGAAGCATGGAGACGGCTGACCCTGCCAACTCGACCAGGCCGTTGGGCTGGACCACGGCGACGACCGGTGGTGCGCCGGTGACGTTCACCCACGGCACCGGCGGGGGCTTCGACGGTGCTCGGTACGAGCGGTTCAGCGGCACGCTGACTGCGGGTCAGTCCGGCCGGCTCTACCAGTCGATCGCCGTATCGCCCAGCACCACGTACACCATCGGGGTGCGTGCCCGCACCAACAACGCCAACTCGGCCTGGTTCGGCGGCGGCGCCGGCTTCGCCCTCAAGTCCTACTTCGACGTTACGAACTCGGGCTGGAAGCGGTACACGGCCTCGTTCACGACCGGCGCGTCGGAGACCACATGGGAGTTCAACGTCGGCATCGAGGGGACGACCACCGCCCTCGACGTGGACATGGTGACCATCACGCCGTCAGTCAACGTCGACTACAACACCAGCCAAGGCACGATCCCGTCGTACAAGTCGCACGGCTCCAACCCGACCTGGGAGGGGGTGAGTTCGTGGCAGACGACCACGGGCGTCGACAACCTCAAGGCGATCGACATGAACGAGGTGCGGATCGGCGTACCGCCCGCCGTCGTGTCGACGGCCGAGGGCGTCTACGACTGGAAGCGCGGCGACGAGGCAGTCGACATCATCGTCAACAAGCAGGGCGCGACGATCAAGCCTCTCCTGCTCTACTCGACGCCGAAGTGGCTCTCCCCTTCGCCGAACGCGCCCGACTACTTCTCGTACCCGCCCACCGACAACGTCAAGTGGGCGCAGGTGCTGGTCGACGAGTACAAGCACTACACAGCCGGCTTCTCCAACGGCTTTACCTACAACATCGACTATGTGGAGATCTGGAACGAGGTCAACATGGGCGTGTCGTGGTACGGCACCATGGACCAGTACTTCCAGATGTACAAAGAGGCAGCCACGCAGCTGCGGGCATACGACCCGACGCTGAAGATCGGTGGGCCCTCCTTGGCCCGACTCGAACCGGCGTGGGCGCAGGCCTTCCTCGACTTCGTGCAGGCAGAGAACGTTCCCTTCGACTTCTTCGCCTGGCACCGCTACACCCCCGAGGCCATCGTCTACGACCAGGACCTCGAGCAGGTCAAGACCTGGCTCGCGCAGCGAAACTTGACGAGCTCGGTGGAGATCTTCCTCGAAGAGTTCAACATCGACGCAGGCAACATCATCGGCACCACGCCGGCTTCGGAGTCCATGGACAGCTACGCCGGCGCCGAGTGGGAGGCCACCGTCCTGTCCCGGATGGCGAAGGGCGGCGTGCCCGCCGCCATCCGCTACAAGGACAAGAACCTCTGGTCGCCGCACGGCGGCAAGATCGGCGACTTCGGCATGCTCTTCGCCGACGACTCGCCCAAGAAGTCCTACTGGATCCACAAAGCCTGGAACATGTTCAACGAGACAACGTCGCCCACCAACACCCGTGTTTCGGCCAGCGGCTCCTTCCGAGACCTCGAGATCCTGGCAGGCAAGAACGCGACCTCGCAGTCAGCGACGATCCTGCTCGTCAACAAGACCGACGACGTCATGACGACGGGCCTCAACCTGACCAACCTCCCCTACCCAGGCTCCTGGGTCGAGACCCACTACCGCGTCACCTACAACTACGACTGGCAGGTGGCGGAGTCCACCGCACGGAGCGGAACCACCTACAGCCGCACCCTCGACCTCCCGGCACGGTCGACGACCGTCATCCGGCTCACGAGCGGCTCGACCACGGTGACGCCGACGACACGCGACATCAACCTGCTCGACGAGGCCCACGACGCCCGCTGGGAGTCCACCGACGGTCGCTTCCAATGGGACACCCTGCGCGGCATGGGCGGCTCGCTGCCCCTGCTGACGAATGGCGGCTTCGAGGGCGGCCTGTGGGCCGACAAGGTCGGGACCGGCATCACCCTGGACACCACGACATTCGACGCGGGCGCCAACTCGGCCAAGTTCGTCGGCACCACCACCCAGCAGTCCTTGGGTAGCGCTGCCATTCCGGTGAGCCCGGCCAGCCAGTACCGGGTCGAGGCTCGCATCAAAACGACCTCTGTGTCGCCCACCAGCGGGTTCAGCATCGGCGTGCTCCAGTACAACTCCGCCGGCACCGTCATCGACTGGTACAAGAACACGGCGGGCGTCGCCAAGCTCGTCAGCACTGGAGGGACCGACCCGCAATGGCGCAAGTTCGCGGCCGACATCGTCAACCTCGACCCCGCCGCGGCGACCGTGAAGGTCTACCTCGTGATGGACGCCAACGCCACGGGCACCGCGTACATCGACGAAGTGAGCTTGTGGACCTACAACTTCGAGAAGTTCGGCGGCTACGAGGCCTGGCCCGACCCGACACAGAACGACGACGTCGTCATCACCGGGAGCTGGGCCAAAGACACCAGCACCTACTCCGCCGGTGACGCCTCGGCCAAGGCGGCATCCACCGCCGCCCTCCAGACGTTCACCCTGACCAAGATCCCCGTGTCGGCAATCAGCAAGTACACGCTGTCGGCAGCCATGAAGACGACTGGCGTGACCGCGGCCGACGGCGTCGGCGTCTGGCTGCACCAGTACCGTGCCGACGGCACCGAGATCGGGACGGTAACCCGGAAGCTCTCGACCACCGGGACCACCAACTGGCAGAAGTACCCGGTCACGGTCGCCGACCTCAACACCGCCACCACCAGCATCCGACTCGAGCTTCAGATGGCGGCCAACGCGGGCGGCACAGTCTGGTTCGACGAGGTCTCCTGGGTCGGCTCCATCGGGACGGCGACAACGCAGACCAACGTCAAGATGGAGAATGGCACGGCCTACCCGAAGGTCCTCGCCATGGGCACGCCGTGGAAGATCGGTGCGGCGATGGTCCAGGGTGCCTTCCAGCGGATCGACGTCCCCACCTCGGGCACGCAGACGGTGACGGCCACGGCCGGGTTCAAGTACGGCTTCACCGGCCAGACCGGCACGTTCAGCATCAAGTACATCGACTACGCCTCGGGCGCCTCCGGGACCCTGGCCACCGCGTCGCACGCATACGACACCACGCTCGTGACGCTGAGTTCCAACCTCAGCTCGTTGGCCGGCAAGCGGGTGGCCATCTACCTGGTGGTCGAGGCGACCACCGGCACGAACGCTGACCTGGCGGCGTGGACCTCGGCCACGCTCACCGGGCTCTAGCAGGAGAGAGACCCATGACCACGACCACGCGACACCTGAGCGCACGGAGAGTCAGCACGGTCGTCGCCCTGGTAGCGACCCTCGCCCTCGCCCTCGTCCCGGCGGTGGTGGCGGACCCCGCCCAGCCAGGGACCGTCGAACTCACGCCAGGGCACGTTGGTGCCGCCAACCCCGGCTTCGTTGCCGGCGACTGTGGGCTGGACCCGACGGGTCCCTACGCCTGGCACTTCGTGCTGAACGGGCTCGATCCGGGGACTTCCCCGGCGTCGCTGTCCGTCCGGTTCGAGCAGTCGGAGAGTGCGACAGCGTCAGGTAAGCTGGTCGGCGCGGGCGGGACACAGCATTTCTATGTGTACACAGACCGGTCTGACGTCCTCTCCGGCGCGACAGCGATGGTGCCTGGGCAGGCGGGCGACGCCAACCTGCTGCTCGGCGACGTGGCCTCGGGGTGTCGCGCCCCCGTCCGCTTCGGGCTGTTCCGACCTTTCGGGCGCTCGGCCACGGCCAATCTCCCGCTCCAGCCGCTCGACATGCAGGCCATCCAGCAGCGACAGGAAGAGCTCGGGCGGCGCATCGACATCGTGCACACCTACGGCGTGTTCGCCGCTCCGCCAAACCTTGGCGATCTGGAGGTGATCGCCGCGAACGGCTCCGATCCGCTGCTGAGCGTCTTGACGGCACCCACCACCGGGTCCTATCGGCAGACCGTGGCGGGGGCGCTGGACGGCTCGATCGCCGCGTGGGCGGAGGTCCTTAGCGCCTTCGCGGCGGCTCGTCCTGCGCAGAAGGTGTTTCTTCGGCTCGACTTCGAGTTCAACGGCCCTTACAACGGTTGGTCACCGTGCCGGAAGAACCTCGCCCAGCCGCAGCTCGATACGACCCCGCAGGACTTCGTGGCCGCCTGGCGCTACGTCCATGACAAGTTCACCGACCTGGCCAGCCCCGCGGCCGCTGCGAACCTTCAGTGGGTGTGGAGCATCGTCGACGTCAACCCGACGAAGGACCCGAGCCCCTGCCGGCTGGACATCGCGGCCTTCTACCCAGGGGACGCCTATGTGGACGTGCTCAGCATGGACGTCTACGACGAGCTGGCAAGCGACGGCTCCTTCCGCGAAACGGTTCAGCCGTCCTACGATGCCCTGGCATCGCTCCCGAACAGTGACGGGTCGCTGCCGATTTCGATCAGCGAGATGGCCACTGGCGAGGCGTATGGCGCGCTCGCCCCCCCCGAGCCCTACCGCGCGGAGTGGATCAGCGGCATCAATCAGGCGCTGCTCGAGTGGTTCCCGCGGATCGACTCGATCGTCTGGTTCGACGTCGTGAAGGAACGGCTGCACGCGATCGACGGCTGCAACTACCCGAACCTACCGACCACCGACGCCGTACCACCGCCGGTCTCATTGGTGACGGATCCCAATACTCCGAAGTTGCCGCAGAACTGGCGCACGTGGGGCGGTCTGCCGTTTGGCTACACCTGCCCGGGTCCCGATGCAGCAGCGCTGGGCGCGGCCCGTGACATGTTGGCGAACCCGCCGTTCATCGCGACGCCAAGCGACTGACGCCGCGCCAGCCAGCGATGACCACCCACCCGTCCGACCTGTCCGTGCCGATGACCGACGGCGCATCCATGTCCCTCCGTCGCTACAGCGCTCCTGCGTCGCCCTCCCCTGCCGTCTTCCTCATGGTCCCGTACCGCAAGGAGAGTGCCGGGATCGTCCAACTGGCGTCATTAGTCAATCGGGCCGGATACGAGTTCGTGATCGCGGACGTACGGGGCTTCGGAGGATCGAGCGCCCGCTACCAAGGTCTGCTGTCAGAGCGCGAGATCCAAGACGGTGTCGAACTCATCGAGTGGCTGGCGACGCAACCGTTCTGCAACGGCCAGGTTGCCATGATGGGCGGCTCGTACTTCGGTGCCAACCAGGTGCTGATCGCGGCTCGGCGCCCACCGGCCCTCCGGTGTATCGCCCCGTTCGTCAACTTCGTCGACACCTACCGAGACATGACCCACCGCGGAGGCATCCCCTCACACACCAACTGGGGCGCCATGACCTACCTCCGCTCCCAGCAGGCGACCACGGCCCGTCAAGGACTGGAGCAGTTCTACCTCGACCTCATGCTCGACCCCCTCGACAACTCTGCCCACCAGGCCCGGTCACCGGAGTCCGTGCTGTCACAGGTGACTGTGCCCACGCTGTGCCTCGGCGGCTGGCACGACTACTTCCTTCGGGGCACGGTACGCACCTACCTGGGCGTACAGGGGCCCAAGCGACTGGTGATCGGGCCATGGGGCCACGGAGGGTTCGGGCCCGACCACGAAGCGGAGCTCCTGGCCTGGCTGGGCTACTGGCTCGACGGGCGCGGCGAGGATCCCACACGCGCCGACCGGGTGCGCCTCTACGACACGGGAAGTGAGTCCTGGCGAACCTACGAGGACTGGACCGCGCCGTCCTCTCGTCGATGGACGACGTGGCACCCGCACGCGGTGGGAACGCTGGAGGCACCAGCACCGGCAGCGCCGACGCCGTTGCGGGTCCTCACCCACCTTGAGGCGACGCTACCGGCGCCGAACCCTAAGCCGCAGTACAGCCCCGATCCCACTGATGCGGGCATGGGCCACTGGGGCGAGGACACCGTGTTCGACACGGCACCCTTCCCCGAGGAGTGCCTCGTGGAGGGGCCGCTGTGTCTGCACGCGGTCGTCCGCTCCGACGAATGCACCGACCTCGACTTGCACGCCCGAGTTTCAGTCGTGCGCGGTAGCGGCCCAGCCGTGCAGCTCACCGAGGGCAGGCTGCGTGCCAGCCACCGCGCTGTCGAGGCCGCCAGCTCGGCGACCATCGCCGAGGGCACGGTTGTCATCCCGTGGCACCGGCACGATGCCGAGGAGCTGATCCGCCCCGGGCAGCCGGTCGAGCTCATCGTGGAGATACCGCCCGTATGCCATCGGGTGGCACCGGGTGAACGCCTGCGGTTGGGTCTCACGCTGGTCCGCGCCGACGAGGGGTCCACGGCGGCGTCGGCATCGCTGGGGAGCGGGAGCCGGCTGCTCGTGCCCGTCGCCCCATGAAGACCGTCGACCTCGTCGTCCCCGTCGTGCGCGGCGCCAACCGCCATCTCTTCACCGCACCTGGTCTCGGCGCGGACCTGGACCAGGACCAGGACTACTTGGACGACAGCGCCGGTCGAACGTGGCCCGACGTGGTGGGACGACGGTGAGCGGTACGGTCGTAGGCATCGACTTGGGCGGAACCAAGTGCCTCGGCGTCCGGCTCGACGGCGGCGCGGTCGTAGCCGAACGCCGCGTGCCCACCCCATCCGGGGTAGAGGCCATCGCCGACACCCTGGCCAAGATGGCGCGCACTCTGGGCCCGTCCACTGCCGTCGGCGTCGGCGTACCCGGTCTGGTCGACCGGCACGGGACCATGTGGGACGCCCCCAACCTATGCGACGCGAGCCGCTTCGATGTCCACGCGCTGCTGTCGGAACGGCTGCCCGGACGCACAGTCATGGTCGAAAACGATGGCGCGTGCGCGGCGTGGGCCGAAGGCGTGCGAGGCGCAGCAGCAGGTGTCGATGACGCCGTGCTCGTCACAGTTGGAACGGGAATAGGTGGCGGCATCATCGCCGGTGGACGGCTGGTCACCGGAGCCCACGGGTTCGCGGGAGAACTGGGCAGCATAGTCCTCGACCCCCATGGTCCGCAGTGCACGTGCGGGAGCAGAGGGTGCTGGGAGGCGCTGGCATCCGGTGTCGCGCTCGGCCGCATGGGCCGCGCCGCCGCGCACAACGGCGAGGGCGTCCTGCTCGCCGCGCTCGCGGGCCACCCTGAAGCAGTTCGCGGCGAGCACGTCACCAAAGCGTGCCTGGCCGGAGATGAGGGCGCCTTGGCGCTTCTCGACACATTCGCCAAGTGGTTGGCGTTCGGGCTGGCCAACGTGGTCGAGATCTTCGACCCGGAGATGGTCGTCTTGGGCGGAGGCGTGCCAGCCAACATGGGCGACCTGCTGCTGCGACGCGTGTCTCGCTCCTTCGACGGTATGGCTGTCCGCCGCCGCCATCCCCGTGTCCATCTCGTTGCGGCCCGCCTTGGTGAGCGCGCCGGTGCCGTTGGCGCCGCCCTACTGGCTAGCGACCCCGAGAGACTCAGAGGAATACGATGAGCGATCCGTTCACGCCGACGCCCGCCGATCACTTCACCTTCGGTCTGTGGACGGTGGGAAACCGCGGCCGCGACCCATTCGGCCATGAGGTTCGGGCGGCGCTCGACCCGGTAGACATCGTGCACCGCCTGGCCGACCTCGGCGCGTATGGCGTGAACCTTCACGACGACGACCTCATCGCCCCTGGCTCGTCGCCGGCAGAGCGCCAGGACACGCTCAAACGTTTCCGGCGCGCCCTCGACGCCACCGGGATGAAGGTCCCAATGGCCACGACCAACCTGTTCTCGATGCCGGTGTTCAAGGAGGGCGCCTTCACCGCCAACGACCCCGACGTTCGGCGCTACGCGGTGGCGAAGGCCCTCGATGCGATCGACCTTGGCGTTGACCTCGGCGCAGAGGTCTACGTCCTCTGGGGGGGTCGTGAAGGGGTGGAGGCTGACGCTGCCAAACCGATCGCTGCCGCCCTCGACCGGTACGCCGAGGCGATCGACATCTGTTGCGGCTACATACGCGACCGCGGGTACGCCCTGCGCCTTGCGATCGAGCCCAAGCCGAACGAGCCACGTGGCGACCTCCTGTTGCCGACGGTCGGGCACGCGCTCGCATTCATCGAGCGACTGGCGTTTCCTGACATGGTGGGACTCAACCCCGAGTTCGCTCACGAGACGATGTCAGGTCTGTCCTTCCACCACGGCGTCGCGCAGACCTTGTGGCACGGCAAGCTGTTCCACATCGACCTGAACGCGCAGCGCCCGGGTAGGTTCGACCAGGACTTGCGGTTCGGTTCCGAGGGAGTACGCGATGCGTTCTACCTCGTGAAGCTGCTTGAGGACTCGAAGTGGGAGGGGATGCGCCATTTCGACGCCCACCCATATCGCACAGAGGACGCCGACGGCGTCTGGGACTTTGCGCGCGGGTGCATCCGGACGTACCTCGTGCTGCGTGACAAGGCCCAGCGCTTTGCTCACGACGACGACATCCAGGCGGCCTTGGCGCAGGCGCAAGTGGGCCGACTCTCGGAACCTACGCTTGCTGGCGGTGACGTTGCCTCGTTGCGCCGCGAAGCAGCGTTGCTCAACCCCGCCGAGCTGGCGGCCCGGGGGTACGCGCACGAGCGACTCGATCAGCTCGTCACCGAACTGATCCTCGGTGTGCGGTGACCCTAGTCCTGGGCGTCGATTGTTCGACCCAGGCCACCAAGGTCGAGATCCGGGATGCTGAAACCGGAACGCTCCTCGCGGAAGGGCGCGCCCCCCACCCGGCCACCACCCCGCCCGTGAGCGAACAGCATCCAGAGGTATGGGCTGATGCTCTCCGATCGGCGTGCGCAGCAGCGGGAGTCGACGCAAGGCGCCCGGCGGCTGTTTCCGTGGCCGGCCAGCAGCACGGGCTCGTTGTGCTCGATCGGCAGAAGCGGGTCCTCCGACCGGCCAAGCTCTGGAACGACACGGAGTCAGCCGTCGACGCGGCCCACCTGGTGGCGGCTGTCGGTGCCGACTACTGGGCTCGCGCGTGCGGTGTCGTCCCGGTGGCATCGTTCACCGTGTCGAAGCTGGCGTGGCTGCGCCGTGTCGAGCCCTCGTGCTTCGACCGAACCGAATACGTGCTGCTGCCGCACGACTGGCTCACGATGACGCTAACCGGCGATCCGGCGACCGACCGCGGCGACGCGTCGGGCACCGGATACTGGTCCCCCTTCACGGAGGCTTGGCGCACCGACCTACTCGACCTGGTGGACCCGGCGCGTCGTTGGTCAGAGATGCTTCCGCCCGTGCTGGGGCCCTCAGACGCAGCAGGGCAGTGGAACGGCGCTGTGGTGGCTGCGGGTACGGGCGACAACATGGCGACCGCACTCGCGTTGGGGCTTGACGTTGGTGATGTCGCCGTCTCCATCGGAACGTCGGGCACCGTGTTCGCCGTCTCCGCGAAGCCCGTGGCCGACGCGTCAGGAGCGGTCGCTGGTTTCGCAGACGCTGCCGGTGGCTACCTCCCGCTCGTGTGCACCTTGAACGCCACCCGGGTCACCGACGCGTTCGCGCGCGTGCTCGGCATGGCGGACGACCGACAGCGATTCGATCAACTTGCCTTGGACGCCTCGCCGGGTGCCAGCGGTCTGACACTTGTGCCCTATCTGGATGGCGAACGCACACCCAACCGCCCATGGGCAACGGGAACATTGACTGGCCTGCGGTCCGATGTCTCCGCGGCCGACGTTGCGCGCGCCGCCGTAGAAGGCGTCGTATGCGGCCTACTCGACGGGCTCGCAGCCCTGACCGCCGCCGGCGTTCCGACCGGCGGCCGGCTGTTTCTCGTGGGAGGGGGCTCGCGTTCACACGCGTATCGCCAGGTGCTGGCGGATCTCTCGCAGCGCACTGTCGTAGTTCCCCGTCGCACCGATCAGGTGGCGCGCGGGGCCTGCATCCAGGCGGCGGCGGCGCTGCATCGCCGATCGCCTCGTGAGGTGGCGACCGCCTGGGGTTTGGGCGAGACGGTCGCGGTGGATCCCTCCTGCAGCGCGGACAATGCTGCCGATGTCCTCACGCGCTACCAGGCCTGTCGAGCGCTTCCGGATCTTGCTGAGGTGGAGGCGTGAAGGTGTGGAGTGGGCTGCGTGACGTGGAGGGTTCGGCTGCGAGCTTCCGCCCGGCTGGAGCCTGCGCAGCGTTGCGCTCCACGGCATCGCGCGTGGCTGTCAAGTGGCGACTCACGGCCCCTGCGGCTTCGGAGCGGGACCCGCGGCGGACGGCGTCGACGATAGCGACATGCTCCTCGATCACCAGCGGCATCCGCTCGGTGCGGGCGACGGCGCCGAGGCCAGCCTGGCGCATCTTGTCACGCAGGGCGGTGAGCATCTTGGACACCTGTGGCAGCCCCGCCTCGTGGCAGATCGTGAGGTGGAAGAGTTCGTCGGCGTCCAAGAAGTCAGACACGGCGCCCCGGTTCAGGGCGTCGCGCTGGTCCTGCAAGATGCGTTGCAACTGCGAGACAGCTTCAGTGCGGCGGTCGCTCGCAACAAGTTCCCGAACCGACAGCGACTCGAGGGCGTCGCGCAACAAGAACAGTTCTCGTACCTCCTGCCCAGTCAGCATGTGCACGACGTTGCTGCCGCCCGGTCGCCGGTCGACTAGCCCATCCCTCCTCAGCATGGTGAGCGCCTCCCGGACCGGCGTTCGGGAGATTCCCATCGCCTCGGCTAACTCGACCTCACCCAGCACGGCTCCTGATACCAGACTGCCATCGAGGATCGCTGTCTTCAGCTCCGCGTAGGCGCGCTCGCCGAGGGTCGGCTGTTGGACCACCGAGAGGCCGGTAAGGGTGCCCGACAGAGCGCTCGACGCTCCACGGGCACCGAAGGATCGAGCGGGGGACATCAGCCGTCCATCAACCCGAAGTCGCCACTTCGTACTCGACGACAAGTTCGTCGCCGTCCGGGAGTCGCAGCCGCCCGCGAAACGCCTCGCCGTCGGTGCGCAGGGCGCCCACGGTCGGCACGGTGCCGCAGAACACGACCAACCCCACCCGGCCAGCGAACCGCGACTGGTACCAGTCCAGCGGCCGGAGGTCAGCCAACGTCCCGCGCTGATACTGGATCCACTCGCCTCGCACGCAGATATCCGACGACAGCGTCACCGCGTCCCAGTCGGAGCCGACCCGCTCCAACCCCACGCATGCGCCGCTGACGACCTTGGCGCATGCCCGCTTGGCCGCCTCCATCGACTCGGCCTCGAGCTTCCGGTCGGTGTGGTCACTGCCCACCGCAAGGTGCCAACCCTCCTCGGCTAGTACTAGGACAGGCTCGACCTCCCCGGATGTCTCGCCTCTGCGCCCGTCGATGGTCGTGGCCTGTGAAAGTAGCGCGGCGGGCACCATCCACACGTTCGGGACTTCTGTCGGCGGCGCCACGCCGTGCTCAGCGAGCTCGCGCACGTGCGCCTCCACCGCGGCAGCATCGCGCCCGGCGTAGCCGACGATGGCGACCTCGGGGCGGGTCAGCGCGAGCGTCGACTGTCCTGGTCGGCGGAAGGAGATCACGGCAAGCCGACCACGACGTGGGTATCGAGGGGGAACTCCCGTCGCCATGCGTCGGTGGCGGCAGGATCGAGCGCAGCCACTGTCCAGCCGGGCTCGATGCCCGCCTGCTTCACGACCGCCCCCTGCGCGTCCACCACGCACGAGGATCCCCCAACCTCCACGCCTTCCATCAGGCCTGTGCCGTTCACGGCCGCTAGGGGCGTCTGCGTCTCGATAGCCCGGGCTCGGCATAGCACCCGGAAGTGCTCGATGCGGGCAGCGGGCCAGGCGGCGGGCACGATGAACACATCAGCGTCGTCCGCTCGCAAGGTGGCGAAGTGGGCGGGGAAGCGGAGGTCGAAACAGGTGGCCAGCCCGAGTCGCCCGACCGGCGTGGGGACCACCACCGGGCCGCAACCGGGCACCAGCAGTTCCGCCTCGCGCGAGTGGTAGCCAAAGAGGTGATGCTTTCGATAGCAGCCGAGGAGCGTTCCATCCGGGCCGAGGACGACGGTGGTGTTGTGCAGCGCCTTGCCTCTGCGCTCCAGGAGGCTGCCGCCGACCAGAACGATCCCGCGTCGACGCGCCACGTCGGCGAGCGCGGCCACGACGGGGCCAGTCAACTCCTGAGCATCCTGCGCGTAGCAGTCGAACCGGAAGTACCCCACGTCCCACAGCTCGGGTAGCACGACGACGTCGGTCTCTGGTCCGTCACTCAGTAGTGCCACGACGCGCTCGACCCGCTGAGCCTTCGACTCGTCCGGTGGCTGGTCGAGCTGGAGCATGGCGACGTGCAACATCCTGTGTACAGTATCCACAATGAAGGAGCAGAGGGAATTCTTCGACCCGGCTACCGTCGCGTGGCAGTCGCTGGGCGGCGGGCTGAGCCAGCGGGTCCTGAGCGGTGACCCTCGGACGGGGAGCCACACCCGAATGCTGCGGTTCGACGCGGGGGCCGTCACCCCAGAGACGTTGACGCACGACTTCTGGGAAGAGGTCTGGATTGTCAGCGGCGGCATCCGGGACTTGCGCCTGGACGAACTTTTCACGGTAGGGATGTATGCCTGCCGTCCGCCGGGCATGCCCCACGGTCCGTGGGAGTCGCCCGAGGGCTGCATCACCTTCGAGGTCCGATACGAGACGACGATGCGCCCGTGACGCGAACCGCCAACGACTACCTCGAAAGCCTGCGCGACGGGCGCCACGTGGTGATCGACGGCAAGCGAGTGAACGATGTGACAACTCACCCGGCCTTTCGCCGCTCAGTCCAAAGCTTCGCTCGGCTGTACGACCTCACGCACGAGCACCCCGACGTCATGACGTTCCCGTCGCCGAGGACGGGCGAGCCAGTGAACAAGGCCTTCCTGATTCCTCGGACCCAGGAGGACCTGGTGGCACGACGGCAGGCCATGCGATTGTGGGCCTCGAGCCACTACGGCTTTCTGGGCCGCACCCCCGACCACCTGGCATCGCTCCTCGCGGGGTTCGCCGCCATGCCCGACGTCTTGGCCAGAGGGGGCCAGCAGTTCGCAGACAACGCGGTGCGCATGCACGAACGCGTTCGCGACGAGGACCTTTACATGTCCTACGTGATCATCAATCCCCAGGTCGACAAGTCGCGGGCTGCCAGCCAGCAGGAGGAGGAGTTCCTGTACGCAGGGGTGGCTGCGGAGAAGGACGACGGGTTCATCCTGCGTGGCGCGAAGATGGTCGGCACATCTGCCATCTTCTCGAACCTGCTGTTCGTGAGTTCGATCCAGCCTCTGACGCCTGACGATGTCGACTACGCGGTGTCGTGCGTCGTCCCGATCGACGCGCCAGGCTTGAAACTCTACTCCCGCCGGTCATACGAGGCGGCGGCGAGCAGCGTCTACGACTACCCATTGTCGAGTCGCTACGACGAGAACGACTGCCTCGTGGTCTTTGACGACGTCAAGGTGCGGTGGGAGGACACGTTTGTCTACCGCGACGTCGAGCTCACGAGCGCGCAATTCTTCCAAACACCCGCCCACGTCTACATCAATGCCCAGGCGCAGGTTCGCTGCTGGACCAAGCTCGAGTTCATCGCGGGTCTCGCTCGCCGTGTCGCTGAGACGAACGGGACGATCGGGCAACCACTCGTGGTCGACATGCTCGGACGCCTCGCCTCCCTCGTTGCCCTCATCGAAGCTGGCGTGAGGGCGATGGAGGCCGCCGCCGAGCCACTCCCATCGGGCGCGGTGCGCCCGAATGCAAAGCTGATGTACGCCGCTATGGCAAATGCGGGTTCGACGTACCTCCAGGCCATCGAGATCTTGCGCACGCTGTGCGGTGGGGGCGTCATCCAGGTGCCGTCGTCGGTGGCAGACTTCTTCGATGACGAGGCCGGGGCCGACATTCGTCGCTACGTGCGCTCTCCCGGGGTGCCGGCGGAGGACCGTGTGCGGCTGTTCAAGCTCGCATGGGACGTGATCGGTAGCGAATTCGCTGGGCGACATCAGCAGTACGAGATGTTCTACTCCGGTGGCCCGCAGGTGGCCCGGGCACACGCGTTCCGCAACTTCGACTGGGATACGGGCGGCGCCCTTGTCCAGCGCTGCCTTGACGACACCCCGCTGGCCCGGACGTAGGAACAAGGCGGGCTGGCAGGGAGGCAACTGACATGCGACTGGTGCTGCAGGGCGGTGAGGTGTTCGATGGCACGGGCGTGCTGTCTGCGGCGGGTGATGTTGTGATCGAGGATGGTCGCATCGTCGATGTCGGCGTCGGTCTTGACGGGGACGAGAGCGTGGATGTCTCTGGGTGCACGTTGTTGCCGGGGCTGTTCGACTGCCACACGCACGTCACGGTCACCGCACCGGACATGATGCGCGTCGTCCAGCAGCCGTTCTCTCTGCGGTTCTACGAGGCCGCCGCGAACCTTGAGACGACCTTGGCGATTGGCATCACGACCGTCCGCGACGCGGGTGGTGCCGACCTGGGTGTCAAGACCGCGGTCGAGCGCGGGCTGGTTCGGGGTCCGCGCATGCAGATCGCGATCACGATGATCAGCCAGACAGGGGGCCATGGCGACGGCTGGATGCCCTGCGGCACAGCGGTGAGCCTGCTGCCTGTGCACCCCGGCGCGCCCAGCTCGGTGGCAGACACGCCCAACGACGTACGCCGCAAGGTGCGCGAGGTGCTCCGCGCTGGTGCTGACGTCATCAAGGTGTGCACCTCGGGCGGAGTCCTGTCGCCGATGGACAGCCCTCACCACGCGCAGTTCCAGCCCGACGAGCTGGCCGAGATCGTCGCCGAAGCGGCCCGTGCGCAGGTGTCGGTCATGGCCCACGCCCAAGCCACAGACGGCATCAAGAACGCCGTGCGGGCTGGTATCCGGTCGATCGAACACGGCATCTACCTCGACGACGAAGCAGTGTCGATGATGGTCGACCGCGGCACGTGGCTGGTGCCAACGCTGAGCGCGCCGACGCATGTGATCGCCGCTGCCGACGCCGGCATGCCGATCGCTGAAGCGTCGCTGCGCAAGGCGCGTGACGTCGTGGAGCACCATCGTGCATCCTTCCAGCTCGCCGTACAGGCCGGCGTGCGCATCGCACTGGGCAGCGACAGCGGCGTCGGACCGCACGGCACGAACCTCGGCGAGCTGCCCCTCATGGTCGCGGCGGGCATGACACCGGCGCAGGCACTCGCGGCGGCGACCTCGAGCGCCGCCGCACTGCTCCACCTCGACGACACGCTCGGCACGCTCGGCCCTGGCAAGGTCGCCGACGTGGTCGTCGTCGAGGGCGACGCGCTCGCCGACGTCGCCAAGATCCCGACCTCGGTGCGGCAGGTCTACAAGGACGGCCAACTCGCGTGGTTCCGCTGATCGTGTTTCGTGCCCGTCACGCCATCGGAGTGCTACGACTGTGAGCGATCAGTGAGCCTCGTGGTCTCCCCGCTCGGGGTACGGTCCCGTCGCGCTGGCCGATGCGATGAGGTGCAAGCGTGAACGTGTTGGAGGGGCTGCGTGTCGTGGAGGGTTCGGCCTTCGTGGCGGCCCCGCTGGGTGGGATGACGTTGGCCCAGCTCGGTGCCGACGTGATCCGCTTCGACGCTCTGGGCGGTGGTATCGACTACCACCGGTGGCCGTGCTCTGAGGATGGGACCAGCCTGTTCTGGGCGGGCATGAACAAGGGCAAGCGTTCGATTGCTGTCGATGTGCGCCGGCCGGCCGGCCAGGAGATCGTCACGAGCCTCATCACCGCCCCGGGTCCCGATCGCGGCGTCTTCCTCTCGAACTTCCCGGCCCAGGGCTGGCTCGCCGACGACCGGCTGCGGGCCCTCCGCGAGGACCTGATCTACGTCAACATCATCGGCAACCCTGATGGCAGCACGGCGGTGGACTACACGGTGAACCCGTCGTCGGGGTTCGCCTATGCCACGGGCCCGGCCGGTGGCGTGTTGCCGACCAACCATGTGCTGCCGGCATGGGACATCGCCACGGGCATGACAGCCGCGACTGGTCTGCTTGCCGCCGAGCGCCATCGCACCCGCACCGGCGTCGGCCAACATGTCAGCCTGTCGTTGGCCGACGTGGCCTTCGCCATGGTCGCCAACCTTGGTTACCTGGCCCAGGCCCAGGTGCTGAACCAGGACCGACCGCCGATCGGCAACGACATGTACGGGGCCTTCGGGCGCGACTTTCCCACGCTCGACGGGCGCCGGGTGATGGTCGTGGCGATCAGTCTCAAGCAGTGGGAGTCACTTGTCGCGGCCACCGAGCTTGCCGAGCACCTTGCGGGTATTGAGAAGGCGCTCGGCGTCGATCTCAGCCTGGAGGGTGATCGGTTCGTGGCCCGTGATGCGCTGGCGGCGTTCATCGCGCCTTGGTGCGCGGCGCGCACCTTGGCACAGATCGCCGGGGTGTTCGACGCCAAGAACGTTTGCTGGGGGCCGTATCAGACGTTCCGTCAGCTGCTGGAGGAGGACTGGCGGGCATCCGATGCCAACCCGATGTTCGGCGACATCGACCAGCCCGGCGTGGGTTCGGTCCGGGCACCCGGCTCTCCGCTCTCGTTCGGCGCCCTGGCGCGGAGCGCACCGCTGCCGGCGCCGATGCTCGGCGAGCACACCGTCGAGATCCTCGCCCACGATCTCGGCCTGTCGGAACTCGAGATCGGCCGCCTGCACGACGAGGGCGTGGTCGCATCGCCCAGCCGGTCGTGAGCGCGGAGCTGTCGGCCGACGATGTCGGCGTCGCTGCCATCACCACCTCGGAGCTGTCGGCGGAGCACGCCCGCCGGGTGGCCGCCGTGCTCGATGCCGACGACGACCTGACCGACGGGAGCCCGCTCCCGCTGCTGTGGCACTGGGCGTTCTTCGCTCTGGCCGTGTCCACCGCTGGGCTCGGTCCTGACGGGCACCCCCGTATGAGCCCTGGCGGGCATACTGCTGACTTGCCGCGGCGGATGTGGGTGGGCGGTCGCGTGAGCGCGCGCACTGCGCTGGTTGTCGGCACGTCCGCGACCCGCCGGTCGCGGGTCGTCCGTGCCGAGCGCAAGTCGGGTCGGTCCGGTGACCTGCTCGTCGTCACTGTCGAGCACCAGATCGAGCAGGGCGACCAGATCGTGGTCAGCGAGGAGCAGGATCTTGTGTACCGGGGGGCTTCGGGCACACCGGTCGACGCCCCAACCGGGGACCACCAGCCCGATGTCCGTGCTGGTGGGTGGAGCGACGGGGTGACGATGGATCCGGTGACGCTGTTCCGGTTCTCGGCCATCACGTTCAACAGCCATCGCATCCACTACGACCTGCCCTACGCCACCGCCCAGGAGGCCTACCCGGCCCTCGTGGTGCACGGGCCGCTCACCGCCATCCTGCTGGCAGACTCGTCACGCCGGCGCGGCCGACCCGGTGCGTCGTTCGAGTTCCGGGCCTCGGCACCGCTCTTCGCCGGCATCCCCTTCAGCCTCGTCGGCCAACCCGACGACGAGGGCACCGAGCTACGCGCCGAGCGCAACGACGGCACCGTCGCCATGACCGCTCGCCTCGCCTGAGAACCATGCTGCCCGCCTGCTACCTCTACGTGCCCGGCGACCGGCCCGACCGGTTCGACAAGGCGGTGGCCAGCGGCGCCGGCGCGGTGATCCTCGACCTCGAGGACGCCGTCGCTGTCGCCGCCAAATCCGACGCCCGGGCCGCGGTGGTCGCCCACCTGCAACGGGGCCCGGCGGCCGAGGCCGAGCAGTGGGTCCGCATCAACACCGGCGAGCGGGGACTCGAGGACCTCGCCGCGATCGCCGCCCTTCCGGGCACCACGGGCGTGTTCGTGCCGAAGGCAACCCGTGCCGAGCTCGGCGCGGTCTCGGCGCTGAGCTCGCTCCCGCTCTGTGCCCTCGTCGAAAGCGCAGCCACGGTCCTCGACCTCCCCAATGTGGCGTCCGCCGACGGCGTGGTGGCGTTGGCCATGGGCGAAGTCGACCTCGCCGCCGACCTCGGTGCAGTGCCCTCCGACGATGAGCACGAGCTGTGGCCCTTCCGCATGCAGGTCGTGGCCGTCTCGGTCGCAGCGCGGCGGCGAGCCCCGATCGGCCCCGTGTTCACTGCCATCAACGACATCGACGGATTGCGGCGAAGCACGGTGAGGCTTCGGCGGGCCGGCTTCGGGTCGCGCCAAGCCATCCACCCCGCCCAAGTCACGGTGATCAACGACGTGATGACTCCCACGGACGAGGAGGTCGAGGAGGCCGAGGCAACGCTCCGTCTCGTCGACGCCGCCGGCGGGGGAGTGTGCGTCGACGCCGCCGGTCGGATGGTCGACGAGGCCGTCCTTCGCCAGGCCCGACGCATCTTGGGGCGCCGCCCCCTGTCCTGAGGCTCGGTCGAGCAGCGCAGCATCCTGGTGGCTACCAGGTGTCTTGGTGGGCCTGCCGAGTCGAGGACTCTCCAACTGTGCGATCCAACAGCGAACAACGGTTGTCCCCGGCCGCAACCTCTTCGGCGAGCATTGTGGGTTCGACGGCTGCTCATCGCAGGCGCGTGCGAACCGCCTCGATGTCGCGCGCGGAGCAGTCGCCGCAACGGCTCTTGCAGCTGAGAGACCCGCCCGGGATCTCGGCGATTACTTCGAACTCGGTCGCGTCGTCAGCGTACGTGGACATCGTGAGCCCAGTGACCATGACACGCGCCCGCCACAGTGCTGAGCGGTCACGTGGAGCACGATTCCGTCGTCGGCCTCCGCCCGAATGACCAGGGCGCGTTGCTCGGTGACAGTGGCGCATGTCCTCTGCGGAAGGGGCGCGGCGCCGGATCCCTGATCGGACCCTCCGGCGTCGGCTATGTGATCGACCTCCGGGCATACTCGCCCGCGCTTCCTGCCGAGACGGGGGTCTTGTCATCCGGTGAGCAGGGCTGGCAGCACCTCGATGCTCAACAGGTAAAGAGTTCCCAGGGCGAGGCTGAACGCGGCGGTGATGATGGAGACCCCGACGTACATGCGGGGGTGCCGGCCCGCCTCAAGGAACCCGACGGTGGCCGCGACTGCGATGGCGGTGTTCGAGGCGACAAGCCCGATCGTGAAGGCGATCAGCAGCACTTCACCGGCGAGCACCCCACCAACGCTGGCGGCGGCAACGAAGACCAGAATCTGGGTTGGTGTCTCGGCGCCGACGCCGTGGAGCATCCCGATGCCGAATGCGGCCCCGCGACCAGACCGGAACGGGTCGGGCGGGAGCCTTGTCCTGTGGACATGCCGATGTCGGTGGTCGACTGTCGTAGCGGCAAAGTTCAGATGGTCAGGCGGCGCATGCGCCTCGGGGGCGTGATGGTCATGTCCGTGGTTCGGGCCATGGGGATGTTCGTGCTCGATCACATCTCCGGTGTCGCACCTGCGCCGACGCGCTACGACACGGAACAGAGCTGCTACCGCCACCCAGCGGCTGCGCAGGCGGAACTCCGTGCCGTGGCGGAGGAGTCCGAGGGCGATGTAGCCGCCCAGGGCGATCAGCGTCACACCGACGATCCGCCCCATGACGTCGTCAACCGTGTCTGGCAGAACGTCACCGACCGCAATGGCCACCGATCCGAGTACCAGGACAACCGACGCGTGGCCGCCCGCGTAGAGGGTGGCGAAGACCATCGACCCGCGTCTGGTCCGCTGGGCGCCGGTCAGGTCACCAATCGCAGCGATGTGATCCCAATCCACGCCATGACGCAGACCGAGGGTGAACGACGAGGCGACGAGGGCGACATCGATCCCGGCCGGCACGCGCCGACACTACGACGTGGTGCAGTCCGTTGAAGCTCGAGGCCCGCGGCGGCCGCTTCGAGCTGTCGCCGTGTTCGAGGACGACGACCGCCGCGTCCCCCTTCATCTCGTAAGGACCCGTCCTGTGGCCTCCGCGCCGGCCGGATGCCGAGCCGCCCTGGTCACAACTTGGTCACAATCTCTGGCGCACAGGCCCTCACGAGCCGTCACAACTCCGGGCACGGGAAACCGCCGAAGCCCGGAATCACAGCCCTGGAAGTACAGCATCGCACTCACCGTCACCGCCGGCACCAGAGTTCAAATCTCCCCCACCCGACCAAGGAAGCTGCAGGTCATCCGCCTGCGGCTTCTTCCGTGTCGGCGGCCCGGTGTTCTTCATCCCGCGGCGATCCCGCGCAATCCCGCGGTTCGCGTCGATCCCGCGCCCATCCCGCGCCACGTGAGCGACGTTCGGGCGCTCGATCCGCTCGGGGTCGAACAGCCGCCCGATCGCCTCGGCCGCGGCCCGGTCGGCCTCGTTGGTGGCCCGGGCGTAGATCTCGAGCGTCATGCGCACGTCGGCATGCCCGAGCCGGGACTGGGCCGTACGGATGTCCACGCCGCTGCTCACGAGCCCGGTGGCGTTGGCCCGGCGCAGGTCGTGGAACCCGAAGCCTTGGGGCAGTCCGGCAGCGCTCGTGGCGCGGACCCAGTGCTTGCGCCAGGCGCTGTAGGACAGGTGGGCGCCGCTCGGCCAGGCGAACACCCATGCGTCGCCGTCGGCCGCCGTCAGGCCGCGCTGGTGGAGGTGCTCGGCGAGGATCTCGGTCAGCCACCCCGGCATGGTCATCGTGCGCCGGCCGGCCCTGGGCTTCGGTGGGCCGGGGAATGACTCCCCGCCCTTGCCGCGGATGATCTGCTCAGCGACGGTGACTTCGTTGCGGAGCAGGTCGAGCCGACGGACCCGGAGGCCGGCATGACACGAAACGAACACCAGGAGAACCCCAATCGGCGCGTCGTCGGTGGCGCGCCCGCCACTCAGCGGAACTAGCCGCTGACCTGGGGCGACGGGCTCCCGCGGGCGATAGCACCTGGGCCGTGGGGGTGGCAGCACCCTGGTTCCGGGCGAGCCCGGCCGGTAGAACCGAGGTTGTGCACCTCGGCGCGCTCCTGCTGGCCACGCGCTCGGTTCCCCGAGCCCTCATGGTCACCGGCCTGGTGGTCGGTCTGCTGCTCGGCCTCAGCGGTGGGTTGGCGACGTCCGCCGCGGTCATGGCCGCCGATGTGGAGAGCGCCTATGACCGGGTCACGAGCGCCACGGACGGCTTCGACGCCATCGTGCTCACCGAAGCGCCGGTCGACGACCTACGGACAGAGCTCCGGCAGGTCGAGGGCATCGGGGATGCGGCGACCGGAACGTTCTTCGACGTCGCCGCATTCACGACCAGCGCCGTTCCGATGGCGCTCGGGCCGCAACCCGACGACCCCTGTTACACCGGGGCGGGGGAGGTCTCCGCCACACAGCACAACCAGGGGTGGAGGGGCCGTTCCCCCCAGATGGTGCTCGCCCAGGGCCGTTTCCCACGGGCCGGCGCCCGCGAGGCGGTTCTGCCCACCATCACCGCCCGTCGGCTGGGGCTCGGGGTGGGCGATCACATTGAGTTCACGGGCGACTGCGTCGGCGATGGGCAGCCCTTCGACCAGCCCATCGAGGTGCGGATCTCCGGACTTGGAACGGGTGTGCTCGACGGGCCGGGGGTCGGCGCCAACCTCAGTCTCGAGAGCATCCTGATCAGCCCGCGACTCGTTGAGGACCTGGTCGACCACGGGGCAGAGCCTCGGGACTACACGATGGTGTGGCTCGACGACGGTGTCCGACCCGAGTCGCTGCGCGGGCTGCCCGAGGGGTCCGTCGTCCCTATCGACATGGTCGAGATGCGCGAGGCCGTGCGCGGTGACCTCCGCCCTGACGCCACGGCCCTCCGAGTGTTCGCGGTGATCGTGGCGCTGAGCGCGCTCGTCATCCTCGGCCCGATGCTTGGGCGCTTCATGCGAGCCGGCAACGCTGACGCTCCGACGCTGCGCTCGCTCGGGATGAGCCGGAGCGGGCTGGTGGCGGTCGGTGCGGTCCGCGGCGCCGCAGTGGGTCTCGTCGCGGCGATCGTCACAGCCGCGTCCTCCATCGGATTCGCGACCCGCCTCCCACTGGGCGTCGCGCGGCAGTTCGACGGTGCCATCCCGTTCTCGACCGGCGCCGTTCGGGCTGCGGCCGGTGCGCTGGCCGTTGGTGCGCTCGCCATTGCCATCACCGGCACGGTCGCGTGGGTGAGCGTTCGTCGCCGGGGTACCGACATGCCGATGCGCCACGGACGCGTGCGGGATGTCTCCTCGGCGCTGGCACTGCCCCCGGAGTGGGCGGCGGGAGTTCGCTTCGCTCTCCGGCCCGGGTCGCTGGATGACCCTGCACCCGTCCGTTCTGGGTTGACCACTGCGGCTCTGGCGGTCGCTGCCGTGGTCGGCGTGATCACGTTCAGCTCGAGCCTCGATCACCTGCGACACACCCCGCGGCTCTATGGACTCAACTGGGATGTCTTCACGATCGCCGAAGACGCCGACGCGCTGGCCACGACGCTCGAGGTCGACCCGGAGGTCACGGCCCTGTCTCGCGGCACGTTCTTCCCGCCCCAGTCCTCGACGCTCGGCGACGACGGTGCCGAGGTCTGGCTCATGAGCTTCGAGGCGGGCCCGCGCCGAGCGACGCCCACGGTCATCGCCGGTCGAGCCCCCGAGGCCGACCACGAAGTGATGCTCGCCCGCGAGCTGAGTGACACGACCGGAGCGGACATCGGCGACACCGTCGACCTGCACCTACCGACGACGGAGTCCAGCCTCGCGGCGTTCCTCGACGTGCCCTGGGATGGGCCGAACGAACGGGTCATCGAGCTCGACGTCGTCGGTATCGGCGTGCTTCCGATCGGGGACGGTCGCATCGGGATCGGCGCATCCTTGACGTTCGACGGCCTCAAGCGCGCTGTCGGGCCCACCACATCGCCCGCGTTGGTCCAGATTCTGGCTCGCGCGTCGCCCGAGGTGTTGGCCAATGCGCTCCAGGAGGGCTCCGACGCGGAGGTGACCGCTGCCGACGTGACAACGATGTCTGCCACGGAGGTGCTGAATCGCCTTGTCGAACCGCCGGAAGCGGAGATCGTCGTCTTTGACGCTGGTGGTCGAGAGCAGGCGGCGAGCAAGGCGATCGCCGCCTCAGGTGGCAGCCTCTCGGAGGCAGAGTTCGCCGGGGAGCCGACACCAGAGCGCGTGGTCAACCTCGATCTCAGCCAGGCCGGTCACATCCCGGACACCTTCAGTGGCTTGATGGCCGTCGTCGCCATTGCCGTGGTGAGCGTCCTGGTGGCTAGCGGAGGACGCCAACGGCGCCAGGAGCTGGCGACGCTACGAGCCCTCGGATTTGGCGCCCGTCACGTGCGCCGGGCGCTCGCGGCCCAAGCGCTCACCACGGTGCTTGCCGCGTCGGTGCTCCTGCCCGTCGGCGTCGCGCTCGGGCGCCTCACGTGGGCCAACTACGCGACCGGTCTGGGCGTGGCTCCCGACGCATCGGTGTCGGCCCTCTACATCACCGGGGCCATCGGGTCGTTGCTCGTCATTGCGCTTGTGGTGGGCCTGGTCGCCGCTCGGTTCCACGTGCGGCCCATCATCGCCACGGTGCTGCGACCAAGCGATTATGCGCCATCGAGCGGAAGTCGGTCCTGTAATGGTCCGAGTCTCCCTGCGATCCAGCCAGGGTCGATCGAGCACCCAGATCACGATCGACCAGGTGGCCCGGTCACGCCGGGGCATCCGCCGGCCGTCCCCGGGAGCCCGTAGCGTCACGGGATGGACCTGGCAGAGCTGCAGCGGCTGATGGCCTCCACCTACGGTGCGCAGGACCGGGTGCGGGGTGTCCCCGCCACGATCGCGTGGCTCACCGAGGAGCTCGGCGAGCTGGCCCAGGCGGTGCGCAAGGGGTCCGCCGAGGATCAGCTCCACGAGCTCGGCGACGTGCTTGCGTGGCTGGCGTCGCTGGCTGAGCAGCTGGGCCTGTCGCTCGACGACGCCGTGGCGCGCTACGCAGACGGGTGTCCGAAGTGCGGCGGCATCCCGTGCACGTGCCGGGGCTGACCTCCCAGCGGGTACGCCACGCACACCCCCCCCGTGCCGGCGCGGCACAGCTTGCAGGTCGTTCGTCGACGCGGAGGGCTACCGGAGCGCGAGGAGGGCTTCGGCGATCTGGACGGCGTTGAGCGCCGCGCCCTTGCGCAGGTTGTCGCCGGACAGGAACAGTGCGAGGCCACGACCGTCGGGGACGGTGGGATCGTGGCGCAGGCGCCCGACCTGGGTGACGTTGCCGCCGGTGACCGCAAGCGGGGTGGGCACCTCCGCGAGTGCCACGCCCTCGGCGTCGGCCAGCACCTCGGCCGCCTCGGCGGGGGAGAGCGGGCGTGCGAACCGGGCGTTGACCGACATCGAGTGGCCCGCGAACACGGGCACGCGCACGCACAGTGCCGAGACGAGCAGGTCGGGGAGCTCGAGGATCTTGCGGCTCTCGTTGCGCAGCTTCTGGTCCTCGTCGGTCTCGCCGAGGCCATCGTCGACGAAGCCGCCCGCCTGCGGGATCACGTTGAAGGCGATGGTGGTGGGGAACTTCACCGCGGGCGGGAACTCCACGGCCGCACCGTCGTGGGTGAGGGCCGCGGCACCGTCGGCCACCTTGCGGACCTGCTCGTCGAGCTCGGCCACCCCGGCGAGCCCGCCTCCCGACACGGCCTGGTAGGTGCTCACCACCATCGCTTGGAGGCCCGCGGCCCGATCGAGGGGCTTGAGGACCGGCATGGCGACCATGGTCGTGCAGTTCGGGTTGGCGATGATGCCCTTGGGGATCGACGCCAGCGCGTGCCCGTTGACCTCCGGCACCACGAGCGGGACGTCGGGGTCCATGCGCCAGGCCGACGAGTTGTCGATCACCGTGGCACCGGCTGCGGCCACCCGCGGGGCAAGCGCACGGGAGGCGGTGGCCCCCGCAGAGAAGAGCGCGAGGTCGAGGCCACCGAACGATGCGGCCTCGGCGTCCTCCACCGTGATCTCGGTGCCTCGCCAGGCGATCGTGCGCCCAGCCGAGCGCGAGGACGCGAACAGTCGGAGCTCCTCGAGCGGGAACGCTCGTTCATCGAGGATCTTGAGCATGACGCCACCGACCTGGCCGGTGGCACCGAAGAGGCCGACGCGCATGTCCACCAGGCTACGGCGACGACTCGGCGTGCCCCAAGCAGGATCTCTGGCACCTCACGTCCAGATGGCGCGCGTGAGGTTCCAGAGAACGCTGGAGGAAGCGGGTCAGGCGGGCAACTCGAGCTCGAAGGCGTCGTGCAGGGCCTGCACAGCCTGTTCCACCTGGGCCTCGCGCACGATGCAGGAGATGCGGATCGCCGAGGTGGAGATCATCTCGATGTTGATGCCCACGCTGGCGAGCGTCTCGAAGGTGCGCGCGGCCACACCTGGGTTGGACTTCATGCCGGCGCCCACGAGGCTGACCCGGGCGATGCCGGCGTCGCTCGACACCCCGGTGGCCCCGATCTCGCTCGCCAGCGCGCCGGTGACCTCCTCGGCGGCACCCAGGTCGCCGTGGGGAACGGTGAAGGAGATGTCCGTGACGCCGTGATCGGAGGTGTTCTGCACGATCATGTCGACGTTCACCTCTCGTTCGGCCAAGAGGCGGAACAGGCGCGCCGCGATGCCGGGCTGGTCGGGCACGCCGCTCACCGTGACCTTGGCCTCTGAGGTGTCGTGCACGACCGCCGAGACGATGGCCTGCTCCATGGACGGATCCTCCTCCTGCACCCAGGTGCCGGGCTCCCAGGTGAACGCTGATCGGACGTGCAGGCGCACGCCCCAGGTGCGCGCGAACTCGACGGATCGCATCGCGGGCTTGGGGCAGCCGCACGCGGTCATCTCGAGCATCTCGTCGAAGCTGACCACGCCCATGCGTCGAGCCGTGGGGACCAGGCGCGGATCGGCCGTGAACACGCCGGACACGTCGGTGTAGAGCTCGCACGAGTGCGCGTCGAGCGCGTGGGCCAGCGCCACCGCGGTCGTGTCGGAGCCGCCGCGGCCGAGGAAGGTCACGTTGCGCTCGCCCGAGACCCCCTGCGCGCCGCCGACGACCGGCGTTCGGCCCTCGGCGAGCGCCGCGAGGATCCGCTCGGGACGCAGCTCGACGATCTTGGCGTTGGTGTGCATGGCGTCGGTGATGAACCCGGCCTGGCTCCCGGTGAAGCTGTCGGCCGGCACGCCGCGGTCGTGGAGCGCCATGCACAGCAGTGCGGTGGCCTTGCGCTCGCCGGCGGTGATGAGCATGTCCATCTCGCGCCCCGGACGGACGTGTGACACGTCGGCGGCGAGCCGCAGCAGCTCGTCGGTCTCCTTGCCCATCGCGCTGACCACCACGACCACGTCGTCCCCGCGGCGCTTGGTGCGGGCGACGTGGTCGGCCACCTCCCGGATGCGCTCCGGATCGGCCACCGACGTGCCGCCGAACTTCTGTACGACGAGGGGCACGAGGGGCGACGCTATCGCCGTCCCGCCGTCGGTCGCGAACCTGTTGTGCTGACTCCAGGTGGCGGAGGGGCGGCCGCTAGGGTGGCCCGCCATGCCCAGCGAGAAGCGACAGCGTCAGGACGAGGGGCGGCTCTCCCGTCTCGAAGAGCAGCAGCTCGTCGAGCGCCGCGCGCAGCGCCGGCGTCAGGCGCGCAACCTCGGGCTGCTCCTCGGCGTGCTCGTCGTGGTGGCGTTCCTGATCTCGGTCCTCTCGGGCGACGACAAGAGCACCGTGTCGAGCGGTGACACCTCGACCACCAGCCCGAGCGGCGGGATCGACGTGGAGCTCCCGGGGGCGGGTGCGTCGATCACCGGCGACACGCCGTGCCCTCCGGCCGACGGGAGCGCGAAGCGCACCACGAGCTTCGCGAAGCCTCCGCCCACCTGCATCGACAAGACCGCGACCTACACGGCGACGCTCGACACCACCGAAGGCAAGATCGTGATCGCGCTCGACTCCGCGCACGCACCCATCACGGTCAACAACTTCGTCGTGCTCGCCCGCTACCACTTCTACGACGACGTGCCGTTCCACCGGGTCATCACCGGCTTCATGAACCAGGCGGGCGATCCCGTGGGGCCAGTTCCGGGTTCCGGCGGGCCGGGCTACTCGATCCCCGACGAGCTCCCGACCGCGGAAGACCCCTATCCGGCCGGCACGCTGGCGATGGCGAACACGGGCAAGCCCGACTCGGGCGGGGCCCAGTGGTTCATCGTGGTGGAGGGCGGGGGACCGCAGCTCTCGACCACCTACACGGACTTCGGCCATGTCACCGAGGGCCAGGATGTGGTCGACGCGATCAACAAGCTCGGCACGGGCCCGACGGACGGCAAGCCGCGGAAGGTCGTGACGATCCGGTCGGTCACGATCACCGAGAGCTGACGCGGCGCCGGGCGCGGCGCCCGGTCGACCTCCGCTGGGCCGCTTCGGCCGACACGGGGAGCGTGAAGGCGAAGCGTGCGCCTCCGGTGGAGCTCTCGTCGCACCAGATGGCCCCGTTCATCTGCTCGAGCGAGCGCCGGGCGATGAACAGGCCGAGGCCCACGCCTTGCTGTGGCCGCGTGAGGTGGTCGCCGAGTCGCGTGAACTTGTCGAAGATGCGCTCACGGTCGCCTGCGGGCACACCCGGTCCGTTGTCGCTCACCGAGGTGACGACGCGGTCCCTCTCGAGGGCGGCCTCAACCTCGATCGTCGATCCGTCGGGTGAGTACTTGAGGGCGTTCGACAGGAGGTTGGCGATCACGCCGCTCGCGAGGTGTCGATCCGCGGCAACCTCCTCGGCACCGGGAGCGATCGTCACCTCGATCGCGTGTGTGGGCGCGGTCCGTCGGTACAGCTCGGCTTGCTGCTCGACGATCGTCAGCCAGTCGAGCTGCTCGGTGATCACCTCCAGGCCTCGCTGGTCGATGGAGGTGGCGAGGAGCAGCGAGCTCACGAGGTCCTCGAGCCGCTCCTCCTCTCGGAGCATGACGCCGTAGATGCGCTGGCGTTCGGCGGGGCTAAACTGCTCGTCGCGTCGCTCGAGGGTGTGCAGGAACCCCTTGATCGGCGTGAGCGGCGTGCGCAGCTCGTGGCTCACCTGCGCGACCCAGCTGTCCTTGTCGTCCTGCAGCTTCTTGCGCTCGGTGTCATCGCGTGCGACGACCACGTAGCCGCCCTCTGCAAGCGGTGCCCAGCTGCACGTGAGCCAGCGCTCGGCGCCGCCGGGATCCTGGAGGGCGACCAGTGCCACGTGGGGCTGGCGGGTGCGGCCGGGGTCGGCCTGCCCATGGCGAGGCTTGCCGTCCTCCCCGACGGGTCGGAACACGGTCCCCACCGGCCGCCCGATCGCTCGGTTGGCCGGCACGCCCGCGATCCGGGCCATCGCCGGGTTCCAGGAGCGCACGGCCATGTCGATGCCCACCGTGAAGATCCCGTCCGAGGACGACTCGAGCACGTCGGCGAGCGTCCGGCGCTCTGACTGGATCTCGGTGAAGAGCGACAGCCGATGCAACGTCGAGGACACGCGCTGCGCGAGCGCGTCCAGCATGCGCTCCTGGCGCTCGCCGTACGGTCGTCCGTCGGCGCGGGCGCTCACCGCGATCGACCCGCACGGGACGCCCGCGTCGTCGAGCAGTCGCATGCGGCTCCCGTCGTCGTACACCGAGCCCGATGCGTCGCCGAGGCTGACGCGGACCGTGTCGCCGATCCCCTCGATGAGCACGGTCGCGTGCGGCGCACCGAGGAGCGCCATCGCGTGCTCCGCGAGCTCGTGCGCGGCGGTCTCCGTGCTCGCGGCGCCGGCGAGCGCCGCCTCGGCCTTCCGGAGCCGTTCGATCTCGTCGACCTGGAGCCCGGCGCCCGACCTCAGGTGGCTCGATGCGACGACCGCTGCCGTGATGGAGATCAGCAGCAGCGGGAGCAGACGGGGTTCGACGATCGCGAGCAGGACGCGCAGCCCGTGCCCGTCGAGTGCAACCGTGCGACGCTCCACAGCCGTGTCCTCCCGACCATCTCGGCCTTCCGCCTCGTGCGCATCGTCCCAGTTCGCGCCGGATCGGACCATGCCCCGCGCGGGTCATTTCGGCCTAGTCCTCCCCGTGGCACCGCCGTGACGGCCCGGTCCTGAGGCCGCGCACCCGGGTCCGCGGCCTCAGGACAGGGCGCTGAGGTCGCTGGGCGCGCCGTCGACGAACACGACGACCTGGCCGACCCCGGCGGTCGACCACGTGCCGTCTGGGGCGCGGAGCAGCGCGGTGCGCTCGTCGATGCCGGCGATCGGCAATCCCTTCGGCGCGATGTGCATGGTCCGCTTCGCCTTGTCCTCGCTCCAGGACTCGTGGTGTGGGATCACTGCGAGGCGGTCGACCAGGCCCAGTCCGAGGGTCAGGGCGCCGCCGCGCGGGTCGACCATCGGGTCGCAGAGCACCATCGCCCCCGCAGACGAGCCGGCGACCGTGGCGCCGTCCTGCCACGCCTCGACGAGCGCGTCCCACACGGGGCTGTCCTTCAGCACAGATCGCAGGTGCATGGGCGACCCGCTCGACAGGTAGAGGAACCGGGCGGTGCTGATCGGCTCCACGTGCACC
>JBQTKH010000131.1:0-5401 GCA_052386335.1 Microthrixaceae bacterium | reverse complement strand
CGATCTCGAGGCCCTCGGGCTCCTTGATGTTGAGGGCGATGTCGCGCTTGCCCCGCTGGCAGCCGAAGAACGGCTTGCCCGCCATGCGCATCCCGTCGCCGGTGACGGGCTCGACCTTGATCACATCCGCCCCGAGGTCGGAGAGGATCATCGGCCCGAACGGGCCCGCCAGGTACTGGCCGAAGTCGATCACCCCCACCCCGTCGAGCGGGCCCCGGCTCTCGGGACGGGGCGGACGGGCAGGCCGGGACTGGGGTCCGTCGATCGTGAGTGTCACAGGGTGCCGGTACATTGCCAGAGCACTTCCCCGCTTGTCGCTGCCGACTGCCAACGAGAGGGGAGCCGATGCCGCCGGCCGAGCGTGGCCCGGAGTTCGACCTCGAGCCCGACGAGGACGGGTACCCGCAGGCTCGCGACCGCTTGACCGAGAGCTTCGCCCGCTGGGCGGCGGCGCGGGGCAAGCCGGTCGAGCGCTGGATCGCCGACCTCTTCTGCGACTTCCAGCACGGCTACCGGGGCGGGCACCTCGGGCGCTGGTACGTCGACGACGTCCACGAGCTGCTCGACGACTGGTTCCCCCGCAAGGTCAACCTCGACGCCGAGGACGTCGAGCGCGTCGTCCCCACCCTGGTCGCCTTCCTCGCGTATCTCGAGGACGACGGGCTGCTCGCGCCGGGCAGCGACCCGCCCAAGCGGTTGCGGCGTGTCGCCGGCCAGCACGACGTCAGCTTCTTCGAATCCATGACCGACGCCTCTCGCTTCGGGCCGGCCAAGGCGATGTTCACCGCCATGACCAGCGAGGGCGTCGACGCCACCGACGAGGAGGCGGTGGGGCGCTGGATCGACGACTTCAACGCCCGCCCGTTCGCCGAGCGCGACGGGGTGCTCGGTCCGTCGCTCGACGCGTCGCACGACGAGGACCGCTCGTTGCCACCGACGGTGCTGCCCAGTCCCGAGGAACTGGCGGCGTCGGCCTCGGCGGCGCCCATTCTGGAACGGTTCGGCCGGCTGGTTGCGTTCGTCGGCGACGGCCGCAAGCTCACCGCCAAGGGCAACCTCACCGTCGCCGACGGCAAGGCGCTGGTCGCGATCCTGGGCACCGACGACGAGGTCGACCCCGACATCGGGACGCGCACGTTCCGTACCCGCTCGTCGACCGTGCTCCACGGCGTCGACCTCACGTTCCGGTGGGCGAAGGCAGCCGGGTTCCTACGGGTGCAGCACGGCAAGGTGCTCACGACCAAGAAGGGACGGGCACTCGAGCGCGACCCGGTGCGGGCGTTCGAGCAGGCGTGCCGCGGGCTGCTGAAGCTGGGGCCGCTCGGCGCCCAGCGTCCCGGGTGGCGCCGGGGGTGGGAGGAGTTCCTCGACGGGGGCACCGCGAACCTCCTCACCGCGCTGCTCGCCGGCGACCCGGTGCCATTCGACGACCTCGCCGAATCGGCGTGGGAGGAGGTCGACGCGGCGTTCGTCCTCCCCGAGAGTCCGTACATCGACTGGCGCGACGCGATTGCCCGCGACGTCAGCGACGGGCTCGAGACACTCGAGCTCGCGGGGGTGCTCACCCGGGCCGACGACGAGCGGATCGTGACCGAGTGGGGGTTGGAGGATCGCGAAGGCGGGGAGGTGTCGCTCACGCCCGCGGGCCGGTGGCTGGCGCACCGGCTGGCCGAGGAGATGGGCTACGACGCGCCGGTCGCGGGCGGACTCGCCGACACCGACGCCGACATGCTGCTCGAGCAGTGCGCCGAGCTCCCACTCGACGAGGCCGAGGCCGAGCTGGCCGCGTGGTGCGCGCGTCGCGATGCGAGCGACGCCGCGGGCGAGCTGGCGAACGCCGCCCGGCGCGGCGGCTTCGACGCCGGCATGATCGCCTTCGCCGGCTTCGAGATGATCGGCGACACCGCCGAGCCCGCGGTGCGCACCCTCATCGACGACCCCGAGACGGGTGCCACCGCGCTCCTGTGGCTGGTCCAACGGGGCTTCGAGGATCGCGCCGCGCTCCGGCGCCAGGCGTCCGGGCTCATGGTCGAACTACTCGCCTCGTTCCTCCGCAAGGACGGCGCGGAGGGGCTGATGGCCGAGCTCGGCGAGCTGGGGCCCGTCGACGAGCAGCGCGCCCTGATGGAGCAGGTCTGGCGCAGTCCGTCGCCGCGCGCCGCCGAGGTTCTCGACGCCATCGGGCGCCACCATCCCGACAAGGCCGTGGCCAAGGCGGCCCGCAAGGCCCTGTTCCAGCACCGCAGCGCCCAGGCGAACACCGCGGGCCGCTAGCCCTTCCAGCTTTCTGGTCGCGCCGAGCTTCCTAGCGCGCTAAGAATGGCGAGTGCGGGCGGATCGGGCTTCCAGCCGGGTCAAGCTCGCGTGTGCTCCAGTCGATCTCTTTCCAAGACGAGCGCACTTCTTGTGATCAGAATCACAAGTATGTAATTCAATACCTAGGAGATCGGAAACGACGGTATGGGCGAGGCTGCTCAGGCTGACGATGCGACGGTGCACTCCATGGCGGTGTTTCTGAAAGAGATGTTGCGACGCGTCGATTTGCTCGATGAAGTTATCCACGCCACGCGCGACCAGATGCGGGCACGCCTGCGGGTGTTCGAGCTCTTGGAGACCCCGAGCTTCCGAGCGCAGCTTGAGGAAGCCGAGAAGATCATCAAGTCGGGCGAGCGGACGCCCGACCGCGAGGATCTGTTGGAGAGGCGGCTCGCCGAGCTCATCGACAAGTAGCACAAGTCGCTCGCGTCTCCGGCGCACCACTACTCCTAGCATCAGCGCGATGGGGCGCTGGCATACCGACCGGCTCGAGTTCTGCCTCGACCGGTGGGAGCGCGAGGAGAGTCCCGATCACACCACGCGGGTTGTGGTCTACAACTGGCTTATCGATCTGCTGACCGAACCGCGACCTCCATCGGCTGCTCCGGTGACAGGCGCGACCCATGAGCTTCTGCTCGCCGAGGTCCCAGGTACGACTGTGGTCGTGCTGTACGGCCTGGTCGAAGACCAGCGGCGGATCATCTTCTTCACGATCGACACTCTCTGAGGGCCTTTTGTGCGCACGGTCCCGCGGCGCGTGGGTACCGTCATTGGTATGGCATCCGTGAAGGTAACCGTGACTTTGACCGAGGAGCAGATGGTGGCGGTCCGCGACCTGGTCGGCGCGGGCGGCTCGGCGAGCGTTTCGGCCTTCGTGCAGCACGCGGTCGCGGTCGCCCTCGCCGACGTGGGCGGGTGGCAGGCGATGCTGGCGAATGCGCTCGAAGCGACCGGCGGCCCTCTCACCGACGACGAGCGGGCGTGGGCCGACCAGGTCCTCACGCCGGGCAGGCGCACCTCCGCCGGATGAGCGAGGGGATGCCTGGAGGGCGAGCCGGCGAGAACCTGCTCAGTTCTCCGGCGACGGCTCCGGCGCGTCGCTCGGCGGCAGGATGGCCCAGCCGCGTTTCCCCGTGCGCGAATCGAACATGCACTCGTACCAGACGTCCTCGGTGACGTCGTGGTACAACGCGCCCTCGTCGTCAGGTTCCTGACACGTCGTTCGGTCTGGCGGCCCCTGACCCCCTCGCGTACGGTCACGACCTGTCGTCGTCGGACGGGAACGGGAGCGGTTCCGGCATGCTCCCCTTCCGCGCGCGGCCTCGCGGCGAGACGGTGGGACGCAGGAAATGCTTGCCGAGCGGGTCCTCCTGTCGCTGATACGACGAGCCGATGCTCGGCTCGCCGTAATGCATCGACGGCGGCGCCAACATGCGCTCGAAGGTCAGCTTGCATACCCGCTGACCGTTCTCGATGCTGAAGGGGACGTCGTGCGCTCGAACCTCGAGCGCGGCGCGCGACCCGCGAAACCTGTCCTGGCGGTCGTAACCGAACCCCGGATCGAAGAAGCCGGCGTAGTGGGTTCGGAGCTCGCCGCTCGTCGGGTCGTACGCGGTCATCTCCGCCGCGAGCTCCGGAGGGACGGATACCGCCTCGTGTGACATCAACAGGTAGAACTTCCGGGGCGAGAGCACGATGCGGTTGGACTCTTCCCGGTAGACCGGCTCCCAGTACGGAGCCGGCTCCACCGCGCCCGGCTTGGTGAGGTCGAGGGTGGGCGCGTGCTCGCGGGCGCGGTAGCCAACCCGGCCAGCCCGGTCTCCGCTCAGATCGAGACCCAAGAACATGCCGCTCCCGAGGGCCAGCTGTGTCGCCTCGACCGGCGCGTCGCCTTTGAAGATCAGGGGTTGACCGGTGTGGAAGTCACGCAGTTCCCGATCGGTGAGGGTCGTTCGTCCGACGGAGAGGCGCACCTGGTTCAGTGCGAGGTCCGTTCGGACCCGCACCGGGAACGACAGCGGTACGACTTCGAGGAAGAGGCGGCCGCGATAGCCGGGCGCGATCTCGTCGAAGCGGTAGCTCCGGTCGGTGATCACTCGGGTGAAGACGTCGATGCGACCAGTGGAGCTCTTGGGGTTCGCCTTGGCGCCGACGCCTTCCGGAAGATCGAGGCGCTCCTTCAGTGGGATCAGGTAAGGCCGCTCTGGCTCCAGCAGGACGCCTTCCCCGGTGAGGTCGAACGTGTCCTCGATGAACGCCTTCGCCTTGCGTTCGACCAGCTCGGTGTCGGGGAGGAAGCTGCAGCGAATGCGGTAGGCCACTTCCCCGAGCCGGAGATCGAGGCTTGCCGGCTGGACATTGTCTTCGGGCACGGGATCGCCGTCGGCGCTGATGACGCCGGCCGCGATCGCGTCGCGGAGCAGATGGTTCGGCAGGACGCCCTCGCCCGCTGGCAGCCGGAGCATCACTTCGGACTACCACGCCGCGGAGTAGGGCGCTACCGGGCGCGTCGATCACCCCGCACCCCGAGGTAGCTGTCGTAGCCCCGGCGTATGCTGAAAGCGGCTCGGAGTCGGCCACAACGGCTTCCCGACGGCACGAGGTCCCCGGGGAGGCGATGATGGCGGACGAGCAGATCGAGGTCGTCGCCGCGCTACGACGGCGACTCGAGGAGGACTACGGCGTGCGAGCGGCTGCGTACCTGGTAGAGCGACCGGCCGGCGGGTGGGAATCGCTGGTCACGAAGGAGCACCTCGACCTCCGGTTCGAGGCCCTTCGCCAGGAGTTCAAGGCGTCGTTCGAACGCGAACTGCGGATACTGGGCTGGAAACTGGCGGGCGCGCTGATCGCCGGTCTTGCTGCCACCGGGGCGCTGCTGCGGCTCTGACCGGGCTCCGATTACCACGCCTCGGAGTAGCGCTCGTCGGGTTCGTAGACGATGCCCCTGTCGACGAGCGTGTCGAGGTCGTGACCGCGGCCGACAAGGTCGAGGATGTCGCGAGTGCTCTCGCCGATCAGTGGTGGCGGTCCGAGCGGCTTCGCCGCGATGTTCGTAAAGTCGATCGTGTTTCCGAACTGGCGCATC
>JBQTKH010000130.1:0-43014 GCA_052386335.1 Microthrixaceae bacterium | reverse complement strand
GGTCGTCGGTGTCCATCTCCTCCGCCAGCGCGGCGAGCACGGCCAGGTAGAGCGGTTCCCCGACCGCGCCCGGCTCCGTCGTGCGATCGAGCACCGCGATCGACCGCACGGTGGGCGGCAGCGCTGCGACGAGCGCCTCCACCGGGAAGGGCTGGAAGAGGCGGACCGTCAGCACCCCGACCCCCTCCCCCGCCCTCACGAGCCCATCGACGGTCTCCTCAGCCGCGCCGGCGGCGGAGCCCATCAGCACCACGACGCGGTCGGCGTCGGGCGCGCCGTGGTAGTCGACCAGCCTGTAGCGGCGACCGGTGCGCTCGGCCAGCTCGTCCATTGCTCCCTGAACGGTGGCGGGTGTGGCCAGGTGGTACGGGTTGCAGGCCTCGCGGGCCTGGAAGAACACGTCAGGGTTCTGCGCGGTGCCGCGCACGTCGGGCGCCTCAGGCGTCATCCCTCGAGCGCGGAACGCTGCGATGTCGTCCTCGCGCACGAGGGCGGCGAGGTCGTCGGCCTCCAGCAGCTCGATCTTGGCGATCTCGTGCGACGTGCGGAACCCATCGAAGAAGTGCAGGAATGGCACGCGCGAACGGAGAGTGGCCGCGTGGGCGATGAGGGCGAGGTCGTGCGCCTCTTGCACCGAACCGGCCGCGAGCATCGCCCAGCCGGTGCTTCGAGCATGCATGACGTCGCTGTGATCGCCGAAGATCGACAGGGCGTGGGTGGCGATCGAGCGAGCCGCCACGTGCAGCACTGCCGGGGTGAGCTCACCGGCGATCTTGAACATGTTCGGGACCATCAGCAGCAGCCCCTGGGACGCGGTGAACGTCGTGGCCAGCGCTCCCTGCTGCAGCGCCCCATGAAGCGCTCCAGCAGCGCCGGCCTCGGACTGCATCTCCACGATCTCCGGCACCACGCCCCACCGGTTCGGCGCACCGGCCGAGGCCCAGTCGTCGCAGTGCTCGCCCATCGGCGACGCGGGGGTGATCGGGTAGAGCGCAATCACCTCGCTCAGGGCGTACGCCACCCGCGCGACGGCCTCGTTGCCGTCGACGCATGCGAACCGGCGGTCGTCCCGCGGGCGGCGGGAGCGCGTCGCCGTGGCCTCAAGGACCGTCATGTCCACCCTCCGATCGGACCGGCGCGTCGACCCGAACGGGCTCCGGCTCCACGTCCCGATCATCCGGCTCGCCTCTGCCACCACCCAGAGGAAAAGGTCCCGATCAGCGCGACGGAAGGTCCCGGACCTCCCCGTCACATGACAGGTACACGTCAGGCGTCGTTCGCTCGCGGATCACCGGCTCGTGGCGGTCCGGCCACACGTCGTCGTCATCCTTGACCCATGCACCTCGATGGCGAGCAGATCGACGTGGCCGAACGAGTGCTGACCAGCCCGGCAGCCGGCACCTTCATACCGCTCGGGAGCGGGCCCGGGCAGGTCGAGGTCGATGACGTGGTCGGCCACGTCCAGACGAGCGACTCGCTCGTCGCCGTTCGATCCGCGTTCCGCGGGCGGGTCATCGAGGTGATCGCATCGGCAGGCCAGCGCGTCCAGCCCCACGAGCGGATCGCCTGGCTGCGAGTCGCGTGAGCGGCGGCGGCCTGCCCGCTGACATCGTCGAGGGGCACCGTGGCGGGATCCCCTCGGCGATGCGCAGCGAGTGTCGGTCGTGAACCACATCGGGAGCGCATGACACGAGTGTCAGATGTGCTCTGATGAGCGGATGGTTGATCCAGGCGGGCGGTCAGAGATGAGATCGGCACGAGCTCGGTGACGGGCGTCGACCCCCACCCACGGGACGTCGCCGTCACGATCGGTCCGATCCCGGCGGAGAGCGTCACCAGCTGGGTGGAGACGTCGCTCCGGACGATCGCCGCGCTGCGGGAGCACCCGGAGATCGGCGTGCCCGGCGATGTGGTGGACGCCTTCGAGCGGTACGTGCTCGAGTGGCAGCAGGTGGCCGCTGGCACCTCGAGCTTCGAGTGGACCGGCCAGGTGAACGTGCTCGAGGTGCGCCGACTCGCGAGCTACTGGGCGCTCATCGCCAACCTTTCCCGCTCGGATGCGCATCCCACCGGCGTCGAGCCCGGCCGACCTGCGGCTCAGCCGTTCTACGACTCGCTCGTGGCCGCCATGGCGGAGGTGCTCGCCGTCGATGACACCGACCGGTTCGCGGAGAAGTTCGAAGAGGTCGTGCCAGCCTTCGAGGAGGAGCGCCACACGGAGCGACGCCTCGACGCTGGTGATCGCCGGACGCGCGTGCTGCTCGTGGACGACACGGAGGACATCCGGCTGCTCTACCGGATCGCCTTGGAGTCCCACGTCGAGTTCGAGATCTTCGGCGAGGCCGGGAACGGACAGGAGGCGCTCGATGCGCTGCTCGACGGATGCCCTGACGCGATCCTCCTCGACGTGATGATGCCGGTGATGGACGGCCTCACCGCCCTCCCCCTCCTGGCTGAGCGCTGCCCTGGCGCGCGCATCACGGTCGTCACGGCTGGGCTCACCCCAGAGCTGCGGAGCGAAGCGCTCGCCGGCGGCGCGTTCAACGTGGTGGACAAGCAGGTCTCCCTCGACGACATGAAGGCCCTGCTGGCCGCATCCTGACCGCCGGCTGGTGTCAGACTCAGCGCCGTGGACGACGGCCTCGTGACGCTTCCCTCGCAACCGAACGGTGTGCCGTGGCCCACCGACGACTGGCCGCTGGGCGAGGGCGTGCCCCGAGATGCCGCCGCGGCCGTCGACGAGATGTTCAGCGACCGCGACCGGTTCGAGCGCACCTATGCCGTGCTCGTCGTGCACGAGGGCCGACTGGTGTTCGAGCGCTACGCCGACGAGCTGGAGCACTGGGATCGTCGACCCGAGCCGATCGGACCCGACACCCGGCTGCTCAGCTGGTCGATGGCCAAGTCCATGTTGCACGCCGCGGTGGGCATCGCGGTGGGCGACGGACTCCTCGATCCGGCCGCGCCCGCCGCCGTTCCCGCGTGGTCTGCGCCCGATGATCCTCGCCGCGCCATCACCGTGGAGCACCTGCTGACGATGCGCGATGGGCTCGACTTCGCCGAGGACTACGTCGACGGCGAGTCCTCCCACGTGATCGAGATGCTCTTCGGAGACGGTCGGACCGACGTCGCTCGCTACGCCGCGAGTCGCCCGCTGCGCGCCGCACCGGGCGAGCGCTTCAACTACTCCTCGGGCACGAGCAACATCGTGGCCCGCCTGCTCGGCGACGCGCTCGGTGGCGAGGACGTCCGGACGTTCCTGCGACGACGACTGTTCGACCCCATCGGCATGCACCATGCCGAGCCCCGCATCGACGACGCCGGAACCTTCGTCGGCTCGTCCTACGTGTACGCACCGGCGCGCGAGATGGCGAAGTTCGGACTGCTCTACCTGCGGGACGGGATGTGGGACGGCGACCGGATCCTCCCAACGGGGTGGGTCGACCATGCCCGACGCGAGCGATCCTGGGACCCGGTGGAGCAGGTCGGCTACGGCGCCCACTGGTGGACGACGCGCGACGGTCTCGGCACCTTTCGAGCCTCAGGGTACGAAGGGCAGGCCATCGTGGTGTGCCCAGCGCACGATCTGCTCGTGGTGAGGCTCGGCAAGACAGATGCCAGCCACACGCCGGACCTCGTCGCCTGGCGAGCGCGGATGGTGGCCGCCTACGGCGCCGACGTCGCCTGATCTGCCGGCAGCTCGGCCAACGCGGCGGCGAGCAGGGCGCGGGCAGTGGAGCGCATGATGTCGACCGCTTCAGAAGCGGCCACGCCACCGATGTCGGTGAGCCACACGTAGGCCTCGATCCCGATCGCGCTGCGAACGGCGAGCGCGATGCGGTGCACCTCCGCCGCGGACAATCGCGATCTCAGCGGGGCAAGTGCGTCTTCGATCCACAGGATGCCGCGGCCCTGTCGAAGCGGTAGCTGTGCCCGCTCGGCCGGGTCGGCCTCGAGCGACAAGCGAAGCATCGTTCGCTGCTGCGCCTCGGTGTCGAGGATGAGATGCGTGAACGCCTCGACGACGAGATCGAGACGTTGCGCGACGTCCTCCGGCGGATTCGCAGGGAGCAGCGACGACGTCGCCGTCTCCGGGTGCGCGCTGGCGAGCAGCGATCGTTGGTTCGGGAAGTACCGGTAGGCGGTTGCTCGGGAGATCGACGCCGCCTCCGCTGCCTGCTCCACCGTCGGCGCCTCGCCGAGGGCGATGAGGTCTCGTGCGGCTGCGACGAGGGCGTCGCGGGTGCGGCGCTTCTGATCGACGCGTCCGTTCAGCTCGTAGGGCGTTGACATCTCGTTGATGATACCTTACTCTCGTCGTGAGACAGTGATCCCACCAACGAGACGAGGCCCCATGACCGCAGGAACTCCGATCATCCTGGCCGCCGGTGAGGGCGACCGGCAGACCTTCCTCGGCGGTGGGCTGCACACCTGGAAGCTTCTGGCCGACGACACCGGGGGCTCCCTGTTCATGTTCGAGGACGAGCTGGTGAAGGGGAAGACGACCCCTCGCCACCTCCACCCGGACACCGACGAGCTCACCTACCTGCTCGACGGCGAGATCCTCTCCTACGTCGATGGCGTGCAGACCCGGCTCACCGCGGGCAGCGTGGTCTACGTCCCTCGGGGCGTGGAGCATGCCTTCCTCGTGCTCTCCGACACGGCGCGCCTGTTGTCGATCGGTACGCCCGCGTCAAGCCAGGCCTTCTACCGCGGTGCCAGCATCCCGGCCACGGACGACACGGCCGACCTGGTGGACATCCCTCGGCTGCAGGCCTCGGCTCAGGAGAACGGCGGCGTCGAGCTGCTCGGACCGCCCCCGTTCGACATGGCCGCCGTCAGCTGACCGTCACGGCGCGGCGCTGGTGCCGCAGCCGAAGGTCGTCACCACGCCCATGTGGTCCGACGGCCAGACGAACCCGGCGGCGTCGGTGCGCTCCGCCTTCGTATCGCCGATGATGTCGCCGTAGGTGGCACCGCACCCGAGGCGCTTGACGAAGACGTAGTCGATCGTGTGGTCCACCTCGAGCTCGTTGCTCACCACGTTCTGGCTGCTCGTGCCCAGGGGGTCGCCCTCATCGCGGGCAGCGGCGGCCACGTACGAGTCGGTGAACCCGGCGGCGAGGATCGCCGCGTAGCGATCGGCATCGGGCTCCACCGTCGCGTCGGTGTTGAAGTCGCCCACGAAGAACGTCGGCGTAGTCGGGTCCTCAGTGGCCTCGATGTGCTCGAGCCCCTCGCTGATCTGTCGAGCCTTCGTGTCGTCGCTCTGGTCCGTGACCCCATGCGCGAGGTGCGTGGTGTAGAGGTTGACTGGGCCCGACGGCGCGTCGATCACGCCGTGCATGATCACGCGGGAGTCGAAGGCGACCGCGAACTGGCAGTTGAGCGGATCGACGTCCTCGCAGAAGGCCGCCTCGTGGGTGCGGAGCGACAGGCGCTTCACGGTTGGCGAGGTGATCGGGTAGCGGCTGAGGATCGCCACGCCTTCGCGGAACTCGCTGCCGTTCCCGGTCTGCTGCCCTCCCCCGAAGGTGGCCAGCTCGGTCAGGGGACCGCCACCACCACCCGGGTTGGGCTCGGGCTCGAGGGGAACGTGGACGTTCGAGGCGAACCAGCACCAGCTCCAGTCGTCGCTCGTCGAGGCAGCCAGGCGCTGCGCGATCAGCTCGACCATCAGGCCGTCCACGCCGTCCTCGTCGGCGTCGAGCTCGGCCAGGTTGGCGCTCTTGGCCACCTCCTGGAGCCCGAGCGCATCGGCGCCCGACTGCTCGATCGCGTCGGCGAGCATCCCGATGCGCTGCGCGGCCGTGGGGTTGCCGTCAGGATCCTGCGTGTGCAGCACGTTGTAGGTGCCGACTCGGAGCTCAGGCCCATCATTCGATGGGGTCTCGAGATCGCCCTCCTCGGTCTGGCACAGCGGGGTGGGCGCCAGCGGACCGTCGTCCGCCAGCTGACCGGGGACCCCGGGCAGGTCGCCGATCGTGGCCCACGCCGGAACGGTGGCACCGACCAGGAGGAGCGTGGCGAGGGCAAGGCTGAGGCGCAGGCGCATTCACCCCAGTTCGTGACAATTCCGGCGAATCCCTCCTACGCCGTACTGTCGGACCTGTGATCCGACGCGGTGCGCCACAGGACGAGGTGGCGCGGTGACGGAGCTCAGCGCGGCGCTGGAGGTGATGCTGCATCAGCGCGCCTGCCGCGCCTACCGGCCCGAACCCATCCCCGACGCCGACCTCCACCGCATGCTCGAGGCGGCAACGCACGCCCCGAGCGCGGAGAACCGGCAGCCGTGGGTGTTCGTGGTCGTGCGCGACGGCCACGAGCGATCGGCGATCGTGGACCTCACCAGAGCGGTCTGGCTCGGCGGTGCACGTGCCCACGCAGAGGCATCGCTGGCGCCGCGCTTCCTCCAGGACGTCGACGAGTTCGTCGCCACCGGGTACGGCGGTGCGCCGGTGCTCGTCGTCGCGGCGGGAGACGGTCGAGGAGACACCCGGCCAGCGGTGCTCGCGTCGTCGGTCTACCCGGCCGTGCAGAACCTGCTCCTCGCGGCGGCCGCGCTCGGCTATGGCTCCTCGATGACCACCCTCGCCGCTCAGGCGCCCGACGCGCTCGCGGCGATCGTGGGGCTGCCCGTCGGCATCAGGCCGTTCGCGGTGGTTCCGCTCGGACGGCCGGCCGGCCCGCTGGGGCCTCCTCGGCGTCGCCCGGTGTCCGCGGTCGCTCACGCCGAACGGTTCGGGGTGCCCTTCACCGACCGGCGGCTCGGGCCCGGCGAGCCGCCACCCCCTGCTCCACCGCCCGCCTGATCAGCACGTCGTTGTCGGCGGAGATGAACCGGTGCACGCGCGCCTCGAGCAGGCGACGGGCCAGCGGGTTGAAGGCCTCGTAGGTCTCGCCGAAGGTCAGGCGCGTGCGGCCACCACCGAGGTCGTCCAGCCGGTGCCATCCACTCGCCCTCGACCACAGCGGCTTGCCGACGGCCTCGTAGCGTGAGTACTCGTTGGGCCGCGACTCGGTGATGACCTCCCACGAGCGACCCACCCCGCCGCTGCAGAGGTAGCGCGGCACGCGGAACGTGCAGTGGCGGACCAGACCCAGGCCGGCCTCATTGCCAGGATGAACGATCTCGATGCGCACGTCACCGTGCTCGATGACCAGCGGATCACCGGGCGCGCGCGGCGTGAGCCGGGGGTGCAGCGCGCGCCAGACCTCCTCAGGGCTGGCATCCACCTCGAACCCGAACCCGTGCTCCTGCACGCCACCCTCCTCGGCTCCCGGTGGTGCGCCCACGAACCTACTGCCGGGCTGGACGCCGGCCGACGGTCACGCGGCGAGGCGGAAGGTCTCCGACAGCACGATCCCAGCAGCGCCGAGGAGCCCCGCCCGCTGGTCGAGCACGGACAGGGTGAGCGCCACTCGGTCGGCGAAGGGCTCCATGGTGCGCTGGCGCATCTTGGCGTCGATGAGCGAGCGGAACGGCTCCCCTCCCCCGACCGCGTCCCCGTGGAGGATGATGCGCTCGGGCGCAATGACCATCGCGAGGTTGGCAAGACCGATCGCCAGGTTGTCGGCGTACCGGTTGAGGAGCCCGGCAGCGGCTTCGGATGACATGGCGAGGGAGCGCAGCGACGCCGCGTCGATCGACGCCGCGCCGCGCAAGCCGAGCTCCTGCGCTTCGGCCCGCAGCCACGACAGCGTGGCCACGGTCTCCCAGCACCCTCGGAGCCCGCATCGGCAGCGGTCGCCGCCGTGGGCAACCACGCAGGCATGGCCCACCTCGCCCGTGTAGCCCGCGTTCCCTCGGACGATCACGCCGTCGAGCACCAGGCCCAGGCCGAGACCATGACCGGTCTGGAGGGCAGCGAAGGACTGCACGCCTCGCCCCTCACCGAACCACTTCTCACCGAGCGCCTGGGCGCGAGCATCGTTGTCGAGGACGAGCGGCACCTCGATCTCGGTCGCCAGGAGCTCGATCAGCGCGGTGCCGCGCAGACCAGGAAGCTGGCTCGATCCGATCACCGTGCCCGTCCGGGAGTCGCACATCCCGGGAACCGCGATGCCGACGCCGAGGACGCCGACGGCTTGGCTCGGCAGGACCGCCCGCAAGCCCGTCAGAATGGCCTCGGCAGCGGGGTCGGCGGAGGTCGCGTCAGGATCGAAAACCACGCTGCGAGCATCGAGCACCTCGCCTCGAGCGTTCACGAGGGCCACCTCGCACGACCCGCGGCTGAGTGCGGCCGCGCCACACAGCCCGGCGGCGGGCGCGAACCACACCGGGCGCGCCGGCTTGCCCACCTGACCGACGGTGTGGCGGGGCTCCAGCTCCTCGACGAGGCCCTGCGCGATCAGCTCGTTGACGATGCCGCCGATCGTGGCGCGGGTCACGCCAGCCATGCGGGCCAGGTCGGCCCGGCTCAACGGGCCGTGGTCGCAGAGCGCCTGCAGCAGCCGCGACCGGTTGACGTCCCCCATGCTGGTCGCGGAGAGCAGACTCCCGCTGAAGGAGGGGTCAGCTCTGCCGTCACGGGCTGGAGCCATCGTGGAGTTCTCCCGACGGTGGGTGGTTGGTGCGCCCGCACTGAATCTACCGGTCTGTCCCCTGCCTGCAGATACCCCCCACCCCTATACTCGGGGAATGGCTGGCTATGAGATGAACAAGACCGACTACCTCGCTCGGCTCAAGCGGATCGAGGGCCAGGTGCGCGGACTGCAGCGCATGATCGACGAGGACACGTACTGCATCGACGTGCTCACCCAGGTGAGCGCGGCGACCAAGGCGCTCCAGAGCGTCGCGGTCGGCCTCGTCGACGAGCACCTGCGTCACTGCGTGCGTGACGCCGCCCAGGGGGACGACCCTGAGCACGCCGACCGGATGGTCACCGAGGCGTCGAGGGCGATCGAGCGACTCGTCAAGGCGTGACGGCCACTCCCGTCCGAGGGGGTTGCAGCTTCACTCATACCCCCCTAGGGTATAATTCTGGATCAACCGCACGCGAGGAGACGACATGGCTGCAACCCAGTCTGACGACCTGATCACCACGACCATCGCCATCGAAGGCATGACCTGCGGGCACTGCGTAGCGGCGGTCACCCAAGAGCTGAGCAAGCTCGCGGGGGTGTCGAGCGTCGAGGTCGACCTCGGCCACGGCACGGCCACCGTGCGCAGCGCGGCATCGCTCGACCCCGGCGAGGTCGCGGCTGCGGTGGACGAGGCGGGGTTCGAGGTCCTCGCGTGACCGTCTCGGCCCGCCTCGCCACGTTCGCGGTGGGGTTGGCGGCCGCGTTCGGGGTGGGGATCGCGCTCGGCGCGAGCGTCGGTCCGGAGCCCGCTCCCCCGCCGGCGCACGCGCCCGATGCCACCGACGCACCCCACTCGCCCTCGGAGCACGGGTCCGGATGACCAGCTCCGTGAGCGACCACACCGAACCCACCACGGTCGACCTCGCGATCGGAGGGATGACCTGCGCGTCGTGCGCGGCGAGGATCGCCAAGCGCCTTAACAAGATCGAGGGCGTCGAGGCCAGCGTGAACTACGCCACCGAGCAGGCCCACGTGTCGGCGCCCCCGACGGTCACCGCCGATGAGCTGATCGCGCAGATCGAGGGCCTCGGGTACTCCGCACGGCTCCCGACGTCCTCCGTCGGATCCGCAGCGGGAGGCGACGACGACGTCGGTGCCGCAGATCCTGAGCTGGTCGCCCTGCGCCAGCGCCTCGTGGGCTCCGCGGTGCTCGGCGTGCCCGTGCTCCTCCTCTCGATGATCTCGAGCCTCCAGTTCGAGAGCTGGCAGTGGCTGGCGTTCGCGATGGCGTCCCCCGTCGTCCTGTGGGGTGCGTGGCCGTTCCACCGGGCCGCCTGGATGAACCTGCGTCACGGCGCCGCCACGATGGACACGCTGATCTCGGTCGGCACCCTCGCCGCCTTCGGGTGGAGCGTGTTCGCCCTGTTCTGGGGCGAGGCGGGCACACCCGGCATGAAGATGGGCCTGAGCCTGGCGGTCGAGCGCGGCGCGGGGAAGGACGAGATCTACCTCGAGGTGGCCGCCGCCGTGACGGTGTTCATCCTGGCCGGACGCTATGCCGAGGCGAGGGCCAAGCGCTCGTCGAGTGCGGCGTTGCGCGCCTTGCTCGATCTCGGCGCCAAGGACGTGGCGGTGCTCCGCGATGGCCTCGAGACGCGCCTCCCGATCACCGACCTGCAGGTCGGTGACCGCTTCGTCGTCCGCCCCGGGGAGAAGATCGCCACCGATGGCATCGTGGAGGAGGGAACCTCCGCCATCGATGCCTCGCTGCTCACTGGTGAGCCTGTTCCCGTGGAGGTCGGCCCCGGCGATGCGGTGGCGGGGGCCACGGTCAACGCCGGCGGACGACTCGTCGTCACCGCCACCCGCGTCGGGGCCGACACCGCGCTCGCGCAGATCGCCCGGCTCGTCACGGCCGCCCAATCGGGGAAGGCCCCGGTGCAGCGCCTCGCCGACCAGGTCGCCGCCGTGTTCGTGCCGATCGTGATGCTGCTGGCGATGGCCACCCTGGGGTTCTGGCTGGGGACCGGCGAGAGCGCGGCCACGGCGTTCACCGCCGCGGTCGCGGTGCTCATCATCGCCTGCCCTTGTGCGCTCGGGCTGGCCACGCCGACTGCACTGCTCGTGGGCACGGGCCGAGGCGCGCAGCTCGGCATCCTCATCAAAGGTCCAGAGATCCTCGAGTCGACGCGCCAGGTCGACACCATCGTGCTCGACAAGACGGGCACGGTCACCACCGGCCGCATGGAGCTCGTCGACGTGCTCGCGGTGGAGGGCTCCGAGCCCGAGGACGTGCTCCGCATCCTGGGGGGCCTCGAAGCTGCATCCGAGCACCCGATCGCCCGCGCGATCGCTGCCGGGGCGATCGCGCGGGTCGGCGACCTGCCGGCAGTCGAGGGATTCGTCAACCTCGAGGGCATCGGCGTGCAGGGGGTCGTAGAGGGTCGGGCGGTCGTCGCCGGGCGCGAGCGGCTCCTCGAGGACTGGGCCATGCCGCTCACCCCCGCGCTCAGTCGCGGCAAGGAGGACGCAGAGCAGCTCGGGCACACCGCGATCGCGGTGGGATGGGACGGTCGTGTGCGCGGACTCGTCGTCGTCGCAGACACGATCAAGTCGTCGAGCTGGGAGGCGATCCATCGCCTGGGCTCGCTCGGGCTGACCCCGATCCTGCTCACGGGGGACAACCGACGGGCCGCAGAGCACGTCGGTGCGCAGGTGGGCATCGACACGGTGATCGCCGAGGTCCTCCCCGCCGACAAGGTCGCGCTGATCCGTCGCCTTCAGGACGAGGGCAAGGTGGTGGCGATGGTCGGCGACGGCGTGAACGACGCAGCCGCGCTCGCGCAGTCCGACCTCGGCATCGCGATGGGGACCGGCACCGATGTCGCCATCGAGGCCAGCGACCTCACGCTCGTGCGCGGCGACCTGCGCGTCGCCGCCGATGCCATCGAGCTGTCACGGCGCACGTTGGCCACGATCAAGGGCAACCTGTTCTGGGCGTTCGCCTACAACGTGGCCGCGGTCCCCCTCGCCGCCGCCGGCTTGCTCAACCCGCTCATCGCCGGCGCCGCGATGGGTCTGTCGAGCATCTTCGTCGTCACGAACAGCCTCCGCCTCCGCGGGTTCCGCTCGGCGGGCGGGTCAGGCCCTGGAGCTCACGACACGCGAAGCGCCTCGGCAACGTCGTCGGGCACGGCGCCGCTCGACGGCGTCGCCGGCGCGTCCGGCTCGTCCGCGAACACCTCGTAGCGACGCTTCCCCAGCGCCTTGGCTCGGTACAGCGCGCTGTCGGCCTCGCGGAGCAACCGGTCGGGTTCGTGGTCGCGGTCGAAGGCCACCCCGAGCGACGCCGTGATCAGGACGTCGGTCCCCGCTACGGAGATGGGCTGCGCGAGCAGCTCGATGATGCGGGCGGCGATGGCAGTCGCCTCAGCCGGCGCGTCGAGTGACTCCGCGAGGACGATGAACTCATCGCCACCGAGGCGCGCCACCGTGTCACCCGAGCGCAGCAGGCTCGACAGGCGACGACCGACCTCGACCAGCAGCTGATCGCCTGCTGCATGGCCCAGCGTGTCGTTCACCACCTTGAAGTCGTCGAGATCGAGGAACATCAGCGCGGTGGTGCGAGGGGTGCGACGGGAGCGATCGAGCGCATTGCCGAGACGATCCAGGAGAAGGGCCCGGTTGGCAAGCCCGGTCAACGGGTCGTGGAAGGCCTGCCAGGTGAGTCGGGCAGCGGCTTCGGCGCGCTCGGTGACGTCCCGAGCGTTGGCCACGATCCCTGCCACGGCAGGGTCGTCGAGCCGGTTGGTGGCCGCGATCTCCATGTTCCGCCAGGATCCGTCTGCCGTGATGACGCGTGTGTCGACGCGGACCACGCTGCCCGGCGAGTCGATGAGCTCCTGGTAGGCCACGAGCACCGCTGCTGCATCGTCTGGATGGAGGAACTCGCTGAAGGGGCGACCGAGCAGCGCGACGTCGGTGTGGCCCAGGAGGCGCTCCGCGGCCGGACTCGCGTAGACGAGCGAGCCGTCGCGACCCAGGATGCAGATGAGGTCGGTGGACTGCTCCACGAGCGCGGCGAACCTCGCCTGCGTCGTCTCGAGCTCATGGGCGATCGCCCGCTCGGCGGTCACATCGGAGAACGCGGTGACGACCCGGGTGAGCACCCCGTCGACGTCGCGCACCGGTTGGGTGGCCACGCGCACGATCACGAGCTGGCCGTCCTTGCGTCGCCACCGCATCACCTGGTCCCGCACCGGCTCACCCGTGGCGACCGTGCGCCAGATGGGCCGCTCGAGGGGCGGGACCACGGTCCCGTCCTCGTCGTAGGTCTCCCACTCGCCGGAGCGCACCTTCGCCGTGAGCTCCTCGGCCGTGTAGCCGAGCAGGCGCTCCGCGGCGCCGTTGAGCAGCAGGACCTCGCCGTCGACGGCCGAGAGCGCGACGCTCTGCTCGAGTGCGTCGAAGATGCAGCGTTGCTGCTCGTGCTCCACGGAGGCCTGCTCCAGGGCGCGAGCGGCCGCGGCGCGCAACCGCCGATGGCGTGTCGCCTCCTGGCGGACGAGCAACGCTGTCAGCGCCACCCACACCAGTCCGAGGGCGGCGAGGAACGGCTCACCGAACCAGGCTCCGACGCCCGCGACGAGCACGGCAACGGTGCCGAACTGTCGCATTGTCAGGACCATGTAGGGGCTCCGTGGGGCGTGTTCCCCTCCCATCGGCACCCAGGGACCCTGAGTGAAGCCCCAATCCGCCGCTCAGGGGCGAACCACCGACCCGTCCTCGGCCACACAGCCCGACGGCGGCGTCGTCGGATCGGGACCGCCGGCCGGACACGGGCTCAGGGCACGCGAGGTCGTGCTCGGACCCGTCGATCCGGGCGCTGGCACACCCGGATCCTGCGTCGACGAGCAGGCTGCGAGGACGGCCAGGACCATCGCCGCCGCCACTCGCCTCACGCGAGGGCGGCGCGCAGCGCGACGCCGGCGCGCTCCAGCGCGTCCTTGCCGTCGTCGAGGATCGAGGCCATCCCCATGAAGCCGTGGATCTGACCCGCGTACCGGATCGCCTCCGTGGGCACACCTGCCTCTTTCAGACGGGCCGCGTACGCCTCCCCCTCATCGCGCAGCGGATCCATCTGGGCCGTGATCACCAGGGCGGGAGGCAGGCCCGAGAGGTCGTCGGCATGGAGCGGCGACACTGCCGGGTCCTTCGGGTCGCTGCCACCGAGGTAGTGCCCGACGAACCACTCCATCGCGGCCTTCGTGAGGAAGTAGCCCTCGGCGTTCTCGTCGATCGACGCGTGGCTGAGCGTGAGATCGGTGACCGGGTAGACGAGCAGCTGGAAGTCGATCTCGGGGCCGAACTCGTCACGGACGCGCTGACACACGAGCGCGGCGAGGTTCCCGCCGGCCGAGTCGCCGCCGATGGCCACCTTGCTGGCATCCACCCCGAGGAGCTCGAAGTTCTCCACGGTCCAGGCCAGGGCCGACATGCAGTCGTCGAGGGCGGCGGGCGCCGCGTGCTCGGGGGCCAGACGGTAGTCGACCGACACCACGACGCAGCCCGCGCGCCGGGCAAGGGACCGGCAGGTCGGGTCCGCGGTCTCGAGGTCGCCGATCACCCAGCCACCTCCGTGCAACCACACGAGGACGCCGTGGGCCTCGCCGACCGCCGCATGGGGCGTGTACACGCGGATGGGGATGTCGCCGGCGAGTCCGGGGATCAGACGGTCGTCGACCCGCTCCACCGCCTCACGTTCCTGGGCCGCGGCCAGGGCGGCGAACATCGTCCGCGCCTCGTCGGGGGTGAGGTCGGTCATCGCCGGACCCCCCATCTGCGCCATCGCGTCGAGCAGCGCCTTCACTTGCGGATGGACGGTCACGAGATCCCCCTTGACGACCTGATCGTCTGACCTGAGCGGTCCGACATCCTCGCGCGCCCGCGAGCGAACGTTCATCCCACGCCGTAGAACTGGTGCTCCACCACGCGCCTGGCCCGACGCGTGACCCGCCGGTACTCGGCTCGCAGGCCGGCAACGGTGAACCCAAGCGACCTGGCGAGTGGGGTGATCCGCTCGGGACGGATCGGCAGTGCGTCGCCCGAGCCGACCACGAGTGAGCTGTGGTTCCGGGTCCGCTCGCAGAACCGGTAGGACTCCTCGAGGATCTCGGCTTCGTCGATCGGGAGGTGCCCGGCCTCGACGAGCGCGTGGAGGGCTCCGATGGTGGCCGCGCCCGGTACGCCGTGTCGCATCTGGAGGAGCTGCACCGTGAACTCGATGTCCGAGAGCGAACCCCGACCGAGCTTGAGGTGGAACTCAGGGTCGTCATCGCGTCCGAGCCGCTCCTGCTCGATGCGCACCTTCATGCGACGAACCGCTCGAGCGTCGTCCTCGGTGAACGGGCGCTCCCAGATCGCCGACTCGACGCGTCGGGCGAGCTCCGCACCGAGGGCAGCGTCGCCCGCGACGGGCCGCAGACGGAGGTACGCCTGCCGCTCCCAGGTGGATGCCCACCGGTCGAGGTACGCCTGCCAGCCATCGAGGCTTCGCGTGAGCGGCCCGTTCCGTCCTTCGGGCCGAAGGGAGGTGTCGACCTCCCAGATCCGCTCCGCCGGCGTGCCCCCGGCGAGGAAGCGGACGAGCCCGGACGCGACGCGCTCCGCCTCGGCGGCATCCGCTTCGCTCGCGCCGTCATGGGCGAAGGCGAGATCCAGGTCGCTGGCGTAACCCAGCTCCGCTCCGCCCAGTCGACCGAAGGCGATCACCACGATGGGCACCTGCGGGTCGAGCACCGTGAGGGCTCCTTGGATCGAGGCACTGGCGAGCGCCGCGAGATCCGCGCCGACCACCTCGACCGTGGCGTGCCCGAACAGGTCTCGTGCCGCCACGCCGAGCACATGCCGCTGCTGCCACCGTTGCAGGGCCTGCTGGCGATCCTCCGGATCGGCGCGCCATCCGATGGCGGCGAGCGTTCCAGAGACGAGCTCGTCATGCGATCTCGTGCGCAGCCGATCGGGATCGGGCAAGCGCTCGATGAGATCGGGGTTCGCCACCAGGATGTCGCCCAACCGACGGCTCGTGCCGAGAAGGAGCGCCAGGTGGCGGGCGACCTCCGGTGAGTCGCGGAACGCCGTCGCCAGGGAGCGCGAGCGCGGTTCGCCCGTCGCGAGTCGACGGAGCCCGAGCAGACCGAGATCAGGGTCGGGTGACGCGGAGAGCCAGTCGAGCAGGAGTGGCAGAACCTGCTGCATCATCCGAGACGAGCGCGTGAGCCCGCGGGTGAGCTCCTCGACGGCCTGGCGTGTCCGCTCGAGGTCGGTGAACCCGAAGACGGCGAGTCGGTCAGCGGCGGCCTCAGGGCTGAGCGGACCCGCGCCCGAGAGCGATTCGAGCAGCGGTCGGAACCACACGCGCTCGTGCACAGACCGGACGCGAGCCCGGTGGGCGGCGAGGTCGCGGTCGAAGAGCTCGGTCGGACCTCCTTCGGCCGCACCTCGGTAGCCGAGGATGCGAGCGAGGCGGCGCCGGCGAACGCGGTCCGCTGGGACGGTGTGGGTCTGGCGCTCGTCCTCGAGCTGCAGTGCGTGTTCGACGCGACGCAGCAGGTGATAGGCCTCCGCCAGCTGTCGGGCGTCGTCACGCGCGACGTACCCGCCCTGCGCGAGGGCATCGAGCGCGGCCAAGGTGTTGGGGCTGCGAAGCTGCTCGTCCACGCGGCCGTGGACGAGCTGCAGCAGCTGCGCGGCGAACTCGATGTCCCGGATGCCCCCCGGCCCGCGCTTCACCTCTCGGTCGGCCACCCCTCGCTGGTGGACCACCTGCTCCGCGCGCGCCTTCAGCGCCCGCACGTGCCGGAGGTCGTCAGCTGTGAACGGCCGCGCCCACAGCGCCTCGGACGCAGCGAGGCTCCAGGCGAGCTGGAGCTCCTCGTCGCCCGCGACCGGCACCGCTCGAAGCAGCGACTGCCGCTCCCACGGCTCTGCCCAGCGCTGCCAGTACGACGTGAACCCCGACACGGTCCGAACGAGGGGTCCGTCGCGCCCCTCAGGTCGCAGGTCGGCGTCCACGCGAAAGCAGCGCCCGGCCACGTCCAGGATCGCCCGGCCGACCCGTTCGAGCGCCTCGGGCTCCCCTTCTCCGACGAGGAGGATGTCGACGTCGCTCGCGTAGTTGAGCTCGTTCCCTCCGAACTTTCCCATGCCGACCACCGCGATGCGCTCGCCCTCTCGTGCCGTCACCTCGACGGCATGCGCGAGCACATCGCGCGCCATGCTGCTCAGCGCGGCACAGGTGGCGGCGAGCGTGCGTTCGCCCGCGAGGTCGAGGGCAGCGACGCGGAGCAGCTCGCGCCGCTTCCAGCCCACGATGTCCTCGTTGTCGACGGGGGCCCGCTCGTGCGGTTCGGCGAGGACCGCCATCGCGAGCTCATCTCGTTCGAGCAGATCGGTGAGCGTCCGGCTGGCGGCGATCACCGCCACGAGGCGCCGGGCCGCACCCGGATCGCCGTGGACCACTCGCTCGTCGAGGTTTGGCCACGCGCGTCGCAGCCGATCGATGCCCTGGCGGACCCGATCCGGTTCCGCTGAGCGCTCGACGAGATCGAGCAGGGATGCCGACACGCGCGCCATGGTTGCAGCCCCGCCGGTCGGCGGCCGTTCCGTCCCCGCTCGCGGCGGTCCCGCTTACGTCCGGACGGGAGAAGCCGAAGGGGCGCCGCCTACGCTGGTCACCGTGGCACGCATCCGGGTGGCGCTCTGCCAGCTGAACACAGTCGTCGGCGACCTCGAGGGCAATGCCGAGCGCGTCCTCGCCGCCTACGAGGAGGCCGAGGCCGCCGCGTGTGACCTCGCGGTGTTCCCTGAGCTGGCCATCACCGGCTACCCGCCGGAGGATCACGTGCTGAAGCCGCGGTTCGTGGCAGCCAACCGCGAGGTGCTCGACAAGGTCGCGAGCCGCACTGGGCGATGCGCAGCGGTGATCGGGTTCGTCGACGCCGACCGCGACCTCTACAACGCGGCTGCCCTCTGCGCCGGTGGCAACGTGGTGGGCACGTACCACAAGCGCCTGCTCCCGAACTACGCGGTCTTCGACGAGCAGCGCTACTTCGCTCCCGGCTCGAACCCGCTGTCCCTGTTCGAGGTCGCGGGGGTGACGGTCGGCATCGCGATCTGCGAGGACGTGTGGAGCCCCGAGGGGCCGATCGCCGAGCAGTCGGCTGGGGGGGCCGAGCTGATCGTGATCCCCAACGGGTCGCCGTACTTCCAGGGACGTCACGCGGAGCGGGAGCGCATGGTCGCCACCCGCGCCGAGGACACCCACTGCCACATCGTCTACGTCAACCAGGTCGGCGGGCAGGACGAGCTGATCTTCGACGGCGCGTCGTTCGTGGTCGACGACAACGGCGACCTCGTGGCGCGGGCACCGCAGCTCCGGGAGTGCGTCGAGATCGTGGACCTCGACGTGCGCCCGGTGTTCCGAACGCGCCTCCTCGACCCACGAGGGCGTGACACCGGCGCGGCCCTGCCGGCCATCCACGTGTCCGATCCCGTCGCCGCGCACCCAGGGCCGCCGCGTCTGCCACGAGCAACGACGCTGCTCGACCCGGTCTCAGAGGTCTACGACGCGCTGGTGCTCGCCACCCACGACTACGTCACGAAGAACGGCTTCACCGACGTCGTGTTCGCGCTCTCGGGCGGCGTCGACTCATCCCTCGTGGCTGTCATCGCGGCCGATGCGATCGGACCCGAGCACGTCCACGCCGTGTCGATGCCGAGCCGCTTCTCCTCCGCAGGATCGCGCACCGACGCGAAGGCGCTGTGCGATGCGGCCGGCATCGAGCTGCGCACGATCCCGATCGAACCCGCCCACACCGCATTCCTCGACATGCTCGCTCCGAGCTTCGAGGGGACCGCCGAGGGGCTGACCGAGGAGAACCTCCAGCCCCGCATCCGCGGCATGCTGCTCATGGCGCTGTCGAACAAGTTCCCGGGCTGGCTCGTGCTCACCACGGGCAACAAGAGCGAGCTGGCCGTCGGGTACTCCACCCTCTACGGCGACACCGCCGGCGGATTCGCCGTGATCAAGGACGTGCCCAAGCTGCTGGTGTACGACCTGTGCCGTCTCCACAACCGGCGAGCAGGGCGTGAGGTGATCCCCGAAGCGGTGCTCACCAAGCCGCCATCGGCCGAGCTACGACCCGACCAGCGCGACGACCAGTCGCTCCCGCCCTACGAGGTGCTCGACCCGCTCCTCGAGGCCTATGTGGAGGGCGACCTGGCGCGGAGTGAGCTCGTCGCCGCGGGGTTCGAGGCCGCGCTCGTCGATCGGATCACCAACCTCGTCGACATCTCGGAGTACAAGCGTCGGCAGAACCCACCCGGTCCGCGCATCACCCCCAAGGCGTTCGGCAAGGATCGACGCATGCCGATCACCAACGCGTATCGCGGATGACCGCGCCCGCGCTCCCCGTCGGGAAGATCACGACGGTGCTCTTCGACTTCGCCGGAGTGCTGACGTCGTCCCCCTGGGAGGCGCTCGCCCTCGCCGGCGGCGGGAACCTCGAGCTCATGATCGGCTCTTACGAGGAGGACACCGATCATCCCTGGCACCAGGTCGAGCGCGGGGAGCTCGCGATCGTCGATTGGATCGGGGCGGTCACCGAGCTCGGCGCCGAAGCGGGCGTGGAGATCGACTTCGGGGTGCTGCGGTCGCTCCTCGGCGACATGACCATCCACACGGAGATGGTCGAGGCCGTCCGCGACCTCCGCGAGCGGGGCTACCGCCTCGGGCTCATCACGAACAACGTGCGGGAGGGTTCGGCCACCTGGCGGGCGATGGTGCCGGTGGACGAGCTCTTCGACGTCGTCGTGGACAGCTCGGAGGTGGGCATGCGCAAGCCCAACCCCGCCATCTTCCACCACACCCTTGCCCTCCTGGGCGTCGACGACCCGGCGTCCGCCGTGTTCCTCGACGACTCCCCGGGCAACGTGGTAGGCGCAGAGCGTGCGGGCCTGCACGGGATCCACGTCGAGACGCCCCGGCAAGCCATCGAGGCACTCGAGGCGCTCCTCACCTCGTGACCGCCACCGACGGCCCGTTCGACTGATGCGCAAGGGGGATGTGGCGCTTGTCGTCGCGGCCATGTGCTTCGGGACGACCTTCCTCGTCGTGCAGGACGCGGTGGAGCGGGTCGAGCCGGTGCCCTTCCTCGCGGTCCGCTTCCTGATCGGCGCCGCCGTGCTCTGGCCTCTGGCGCGACGGCGCCCCTCGAGCCCCGGCGAGGTGCGCGACGGGTTGATGGCCGGGGCGGCCCTGGTGACCGGGTACCTGCTCCAGACCATCGGCCTGCAGTACACGGGGTCGGCCACCTCCGCGTTCATCACCTACATGCTCGTCGTCTTCGTGCCCGTGCTCGGTCTGGTCCTGCTTCGCCGACGCCCGCACCCGATCACCCTCGCGGGGATCGCGGTCGCGGTCGTGGGGCTCGTCCTGCTCACCGACCCGGGCGGCGCGAGGCAGAGCGCCGGCATCGGCCGGGGGGAGCTCCTCACCCTCGGGTGCGCGATCGCCTTCGCGGCCCACGTGGTGATCCTGGGCGAGACCGCGCATCGCCATGATCCGATCCGCCTCGCCACGGTGCAGCTGACCCTTGTGGGCGGTGCCTGCGCACTTCCCGGGTTCTGGCTCGGTGGCTATGGGTTCCCGGCGCCAGCGATGGCGGCGGCCGTCGCCACGGCCCTGCTCGCCACGGCGCTGGCCTTCGTGCTGCAGGTCTTCGGTCAGCGAACCGTGCCCCCGGCGCGGGCGGCGCTGCTGCTGCTCATCGAGCCCGTCTTCGCCGGGCTCCTCGCCTCCACCCGAGGCGAGGAGCTCACCGGGACCCAGCTCGGTGGGGCGGCGCTCATCCTCCTCGCCGTGGTCGTGAGCGAAACCCTCCCCGAGTGGCTTGACCGGAGGGTCAGCACGCGGGAGGCTGGTCTCGATAACGATCGTTCTCGGCCGGTCAGCTGACCGCCGGGAGTCGCCGTCCCGGGGGGTTGCGTGGCCGAGTCGAAGAAGCCCAGAGCACCGTTCGCTCCGTGGGATCGTCGGGAGCTCCCGGGGATCTTCACCGTCGAGGAGTCGGCTCGGCGCGTCGGCAACTACAAGTGGATCGAGATGCGTCTGTTCGAGGTGCTCGGCGGGTGGGTGGCCACGGTGCCCGAGCTCGACGTGAAGCTCCGTCTCGGCACGCACTGCTACCACCACGCGTGGCACAGCGAGCTGTGGCACAAGCGCCTGCCTGAGCTGCGGGAGATGAACCCCGACCGGCTCACCGTCCCGCCGAACGACGAGCTCGTGGCCTTCGTCGACGCCCTCACCGAGCCGGAGGGTCCCGATCTCACGATCGAGAAGCTGGTGGGTGCCTACCGGGTGCTCATCCCAGCCAAGATCGCTGCGTACACCTACCACCTCAACAACACGTCGACGATCACCGACGCCCCCACGATCCGCTCACTCAAGTTCGCGCTGGCCGACGAGTTCGACGACTGGCGCGACGGCGAGATGATGCTGCAGTCGCTCATCGAGACCGACGCAGATGTGCAGCGAGCGGTCGATCACCAGGCCAAGCTGCAGAAGCTCCTGCTCGCCGCGGGCGGCATCGCCGGCCCCGGCACCATCGGCGACCCGTACTCCAACCAAGAGGAGAGCCACGCATGAGGAAGTCCTTCCCCGTCGAGGACCTGGCCCGCGACGACCGCTTCGTCCGGGTCCCGCTGATCGAGCGCTTCAACGACCCTCGAACGGCGCGCGTGGAGCAGGGCCCGTCGAAGAACAAGCGCGGCCCCGGGCGCCTCACCCCCGACCGCCCCGACGCGCCTGATGCGGCTCGAGCACTGATGCATGGCATCTTCGTCGGCGAGATCCAAGCGCTCGAGGGCGCTGGGCGCACCTGCTGGGACTTTGAGGTCGGCGCTGGCAACGGCGAGGGCATCCCCGAGGTGCCCTTCGAGCTGAAGCTCGACATGGCCCGGCAGTGCTGGGACGAAGCCCGCCACTGCGAGATCTCCATCAAGCTCAGCGACCACATGGGCACCGAGCTCGGCGAGTTCTCGGAGAACACCTTCCTCTACGAAGCGGCCTGCAACCCCGACCCCGTGCTGCGTCTCACCGGCGTCAACCGGGCGCTGGAGGGCCTCGCCATCGACGTCTTCAACACGATGCGCGAGTTCGGTGACATCGCGGGCGATCCGGTGCTCGAGTTCTGCGAGGACTGGATGCTCGCCGACGAGGTGACCCACGTGAAGATGGGCTCCGACTGGCTGCGTCGCCTCACGGCCACCGACAAGCCCCGTCAGGAGCGTGCCCTCGAGTTCCAGCGCGTCGTCGACAAGCTCTTCTCCCTCGGCGGTTTCCGCGGCGAGGAAGAAGACAGCCCGGTGCGCCTCGCTCGTCGGTTCCGCGAGCTCGCCGGCTTCCAGGAAGACGAGATGGACGCCCTCGCCGAGATCGCGCGGGAGGCCCGTCAAGAGATGGACGCCCAGATCGAGGCCAACCGCGCCGCGGCCGCGAGCTAGGCACGCGATGCCCGTCGAGATCCGGCCCGAGGAGTTCTCGATGGTGTTCTTCGACGCCGGCGAGATCCGGGCGATCGTGGAGCACCTGGCGACGCAGATCGGGCTCGCGCCCGACCTGACGATCACCGTCGACATCGACGAGACCACCCCGATGGGCCACGCCGCCGTGCGGTCGACCGACCCGGTCGTGCTCACGCTCGAGTCCGGGGCCCTCGAGGATCCGAAGCGGCCGCGGAAGCTGAACGAGGACGGCGCCAACGACGTGCTCGGCCGCCTTCTGTTCTCGGTGCGGGACCGTCTCGACCCGGCCTTCGGCGACCCGCCCACCGACGACGACCTCCCGCTGCCCCACTCGGTGGCCTGGCAGGTGTACTGCGTCGGCCGCCTCGGGCGCCTCGGCCACCGCGTCCAGCGCCAGCGGCGCCTCTACCAGTTCCGCAACCGGCACGGCTTCACCGATGCGGCCGACGAGGCCTTCGACCGCCTGTGGACCGCCGACGGACTCACCTGGGCGGACGTCACCGCCATCTCCGACGCCGCCCAGGGTGCCCTCACCAGCTGACCAGGCGAGCTCGGCAATCCCCCTGGCCAAGCCGTGCGATCGCCGCCGCAGCGACCACCCGCGACCCCAGACGCACGACGAGGAGCGACGCAACCCGCTGCTACTGCGTGAGATGCACCGGGTTGCCCTCGATCCGGGCGCGCCACGTGGTCGCGTCGGTGGCTGCAGCGCTGAAGTCGTACTGGATGCCCCACCAGCACGAGTTGACGGTGTTCTCCGGGTTCACCCCGACCTGGCAGCTGTAGGCGACCGGAATGTCGACCTTGATCGTGAGCCACTCGTCGTTGAAGACGGTGACGCGCGGCGTCCCTCCGGCTGACGGTTGGTTCGACGTGAGGATCGTGCAGTTCGGCCCAGCCGGGACCGTACCGGGCGCCACAGCCGCGTTCGTCGACCCGCCGAGGGGAGGGCCGGTGTGCCGCGGGTTGGGCGTATCAGCCCCGTAGCTGCACGAGGTGTTCGGAACCGGGACCACCGGCTTGAACGCCAATGGCGACGGCATCATCGGCGTCATCCGGGCGATGCCGTTGGCGTCGCCGGAGTCCCACAGCTCGATGACGAGCGTCTTGCCCGCGTACTGGGGGCCCACCTCTGCGAGGTAGAAGGTCGACAGCCCCGACGTGGGGTTGTTGTACATCCCCATGTCCCCGAAGGCGTAGACGGACGGCTGGCACGCCTCGTCGACCCCACAGGCGCTGGAGATGGCCTCGAGGGCGTAGGCGTTGAGGCCCGCCCCGTTCCCGCTGGGGCTCGTGGTCTGCACGTTCACCAGGTAGATGTCGCTGTTGCTCGGGTTCAGCGTGCAGAGGGTCTGCCACTTGGCTCCGAAGGTCGTGTTGTTGGCGGTTGACGGCGCGAGGTCCCACCAGCACGAGTTCGGGGTGGCGTTGCCGGCGCCGGGCTGGCCCGCCGTCGGGGTGCGGTCGGTGAAGTCGAGCGGGTTGTTCTGCTTGAACACCCGGTAGGAGACGTTGAAGTCGACGCCGTCGTCGGAGGAATCGCCGATGGTCGGCGCGGTCCCGGTCCTGTTGTAGTTCGCGTCCAAGATGCGGATCTGGGTGGACGCCGCGCCCGTTGCCTTGATCTTCACGACGTACCAGTAGCCGGTGTCGCGGTACATCGTGTTCCGGTTCCCGGCTGAGCAGGTGTTGGCTTGGAACGTGCACCGCGTCGCATACGCCTCCCCCTGGGCCGCCACCCCGCCGGGGCCACTGATCCTGGCCCAGAACAAGGGGTTGCGATTGGCGGCGATCGGGTTGGGAGGGGCGGGCTGGGGCGTCGCGGTGATCGCGGCAGGCCAGCGGCACAGGCGATTCCCGGCGGTGGACGCTGCAGTGAAGAACGTCGCCGGCTGATAGGCGCCGCCGCCCCCGGCCGCCCAGCTGCCCAGGGATGCCTCGTAACCCACGTTGCACGGTCGGTTCACGGGGACCGTACCGGTGCCGCCGTTGTAGTAGCTCACCGGAGGGACCGAGGTCGAGGTGACGTTGTTCCACGCACATGGGGCACCCGACCCGGAGTTCCCTGCAGTGAACACAGAGCCCGTCCACGAGCCGACGACGGCGCCGACCGGGTTCCCGTCGGCGCGCACCCGACACGGCTGCGAGTTCGGCACGCGTCGGGTGTGATCCGGCGGGGGGATCGGCGTGGTCCCGATCGTGGCCGAGAACAGCACGGTGTAGTTGCAGCGGGTCGACCCACTGAAGCCTGCCGAGTTGTAGGTGGTGATGTTCGTCCACCTGCCGTAGCCCTGTGCCGCGAGCGACCCGACGTTGCAGCCAAAGGCCTGTTGGGCCTCTCCGACCTGTGCGACCGCAGGAGGTCGACCGGTGCCGTTCGCACCCGTCGGCCAGTCCAGCGAGTAGACGTCGGGCGGTGCGGGCTGCACGGTCTTGCTGGCGTCGCCGCCGAAGTAGTTCAAGGGACTGCCGAGCGGTAGCGGGAGGTTGTACTCCGCCTCGGCGGAGCGCGACAGGGATTGCGTACCCCCAAACACCTGCGAGAAGTAGGGCTGGGCGCTGTTGTCCATGAGGGTGACGCGCAGGGAGTTGGGTCTGGAGCCGGCCGCGATGACGACGTCGATGTCGTCGGTACCGCCCTCGTCCTTGTCGACGATGCCGTTGTCCCGCAGGCTCGCCTTGGCCTCGGAGGTGGCCTTCGCGAAGTCAGGCATCCACACGGTGCCAGCCAGCGACGCTGCGTCGGCGGACTTCTGGAGGAAGCTGATGCGCGAGTACCAGCTCGCGAGGTCGACGCCGAACGCGGCGAACATCATGAGGGGCACGAGGATGAGCCCGGTCATGATCACGGCCACGCCTCGGTCGCCTTGCGCTCGCTGCCTGTCCTGCATCGCTGCTCCTCGCGGTCGCTCAGCCATTGATGTCCGGCTGGATGCGATAGATGCTCGACTTGGTGATCGTGAACTCGCTCCAGAACGTCCCCGTCTGGGCTGGATGGGTCGTTCGGAGCCAGATGCCGATGCGATCGGGAGGACCGGCAAGGCTGTCCTTCCGAGTCGAGGGCGCCCAGTAGTCGTCGGCGCTCCCGAGGTCGGTGGTGTCCGAGACCGTGCGCACCGTGTCCCCGGAGTACGTGTTGCACTGCGTGCTCACCCCCACCTGGCTCCCGTCGCCCGCGGCCTTGATGCAGGCGGTGGGCACCGTGCCGTCGGCGTCGGTGGGCTTGAAGACGACCACGCGGTCGAGGTTGGCCAGCTCCGAGGCGGGCAGGGAGCTCCGCAGTGACACGAGGATGTTCCGGTCGGCCTCGGCCAGGCTGCCGCTGCTCGCTCCGATACGCGCCGCAGTGGACGACGAGCCCTCCACGCGGTTGTTGGCGACCCACGCCAGGCCCATCTCCGCGGTGCCGAAGGCCATGAGCAGCAGGAAGGGCAGCACGAGCGCGAACTCGAGCATCGTGGCCCCCCGCTCTGCGCGCGTGCGCCCAGGCGCGCGGGTCATGGGTCATACCCCTGCGGCTCGAGGAGGTTGATCCCGGCATCAGTGATCGTGAGCGTGGAGCCGAGGATCCCCGTGGAGTACTGGTGCGCGGCCTTCACGTACACGCCCGCGTAGTCGGTCTTGAGGACGGGCACGGCCCCACGGGGTGAGTTGGTGACCTTGCGGTCCTGACCGGGCCAGAAGCAGTCGACCTTCTGGAGGAGCAGCGGGTCCGCGAGCCCGCTGCAGCCGAAGTAGTAGGAGGCGGGCTGGGTGGCCCGACCGGTGGCCATGTCGAACGCGCCGCCGCTGGCCTGTGGGCGGAAGTAGATGTTGCACGTGCCCACGACGCCCTGCGACTGCTGGTTCGGCGAGGCCGGGGTGGCCTGCAGACAGCCCGCTGGCGGAGACGTGCCCGGACCCGACGCCTTCCAGATCAGCACGTACTCCACCTCGCCCTTGCCGATGCCCGCCGTCTCCTGGGCGAGCCGTTGGAGGACCATCTGGTCGGCCATCGCGTCGTTGCCGGCCACGCTGGCCATGCGGCCGCCGGCCCGAACGCCGTTGGCGACGCTCGAGTACGACTTGAGGGCGCCGCCGATCTCGAGCATCCCGAAGATGATCATGAAGAAGACCGGCAGGATCAGGGCCGCCTCTACGATCACGGCGCCGCGGGCGCCCCCTGCTCGGCGGTACCGCGGAGCGCGCCCACGCGGCTCGACCAGCTCTTGACAGGGATACAAGCCCGCCGCACCTCCGGTGCGCAGGCCCGGGACAGCCCCCACCTGCGCCTGGTTGGCCACTCTGCGTGGTGACACGGGAGCCAGCCTACGCCGCCTCACCCGCCGACGGAAGAAAAACCTCGCCTGAGCCGTATCCAACTCACCGATCTCAGCGTTGCGGTCGATGGTGGCTCGGCGAACAGGCCCTGCGCACCCCGTCGTGGCGGCCCCTACTTCGCGTTGCCGGTCCCGTTGGCCTGGCCCGCCGGGTTGCTGTTCGTGGACCCGTTGCCGTTGCTGCCCGCGACCCCATCGCCGTTGGCTGGCCCGATCGGCCGGACCGGGTCGGTCGCCCGACCGTTCTCCGGCGCCGGTTGGCCGGTGGCCCCACGGCCCTTGCTGCCGTCGGGCGGGGTGGCCGGTTCCTGGTCGCCAGGCGAGCCCGGGTCGGCACCCGTCGCAGCACCCGGGGTGGAGCCGTCGTCGCCGGGGCCATCGCCGCCACCCGACCCGTCATGGCCCGCTGCACCGCTCGGGTCGACGGTCGGCCCGTCCGCATCGCGGTGGTTCCCACCCGAGTCCGCCGAATCGCGTTCCTGCGACCGAGGGACGTCGATGCCGACGAGCTCGGCCGCTGAGGAGACGATGTCCTGGAACTCCGTCGGGAGCCGGTTCTGAGCGGCGCCGGCTCCGAGCAGGGCCACCGCGGCAACGCTCGCGGCAACCGCAGCCCGAGCGAGCGAGCCGCGCGCCACGGCAGAGAGGTGGCGGACCCTCGCCGGTGGCTCATCCAGCAGGGCTCGAAGGGCCGCGCTCATCGGCGGCACGGGCTCAGCAGCCGCACTGGCGCGCAGCCGGCGCATCACGGCCGCCACCGGCTCGAGCCCCTGGACCGCGGTGGAACCCTCGAGCAGCGCGTCCATCTGCTCGTCGTCGAGCTCATCGAGCATTGCCACCACCCACTGGTCCTGGTCGCCCCACAGCATCTCAGCGGCGTCGGTGTCGGGGCCATGGGCCTGATGGCTCAGGTGCAAGCGATCGTCGGTCACGTGTCCATCTTCTCTCTGTCGAGTTGTCGGCGCAGAGCAGCCAGCGCCCGGTGCTGGAGCGACTTGACCGCGCCCGGGGGCTTGCCCAGGGCCAGGGCCGCGTCATCGATCGACAGGTCGGCGACGACGCGCAAGAGGAGCACATCGCGCTGGTCGGGGGACAACCCGTCGAACAGCAGGCGCACGCGCTCGTCGCTCAGGAGGTCGATCGCCTCGTCCTCGACGTTGCCGACGACGTCCTCCGCGTCGATGTCCCCGTCGACCACAGGCGGTCGCCGACCCTCGGCCCGACGGTCGTCGACCATCCGATGATGGGCGATCGTGAAGGCCCACGATCGAAACGCGTCGGCGTCCCCAGTGAAGCGGGGAAGGTTCCGGTAGATCTGGGTCATGACCTCGTTGGTGAGCGACTCGACGTCGACGACGCCGTTCCAGCGCAGATAGCTCGCCAACGACGGCGCCATCCGGCGGTAGATCCGTTCGAACGCCGCGACGTCGCCCGCTACCGAGGCCGTCAGATCCCGAGCGAGGGACTCGTGGGGTCCGCCCCGGGACGAGGTGCTCACCGCGACCCGGCCCGCCTCATGCGAGGTCGTGTGCGCTGATGGGGTCCAACAGGTCGATCTGGGGCGGGGCGACGAGCAACGCTGTGCAGGCCGCGGCCATGTTCACCATCTCCGGGGAGTCGAAGTGCGCTCGCTGCGCGTCGGGGGACTCCCACTTCTGCACGATGACGAAGCGGTCGGGCGTGATCGAGGAGATGGCCAGATCGATGTTGCGGCAACCCGGGTGGCCGCGGCTCACGACCACGTACCGCGCGAGCACGGACTGCAGGCGCTGCGCGTCGGCCGCGTCGAAGGTCATCGTGACCATGACGAGCTCGACCTCGCGACCGGAAGCGGCATCCATGCGTGCCACGGTATTCGGCCGCCTGGTCCGATCGGATGCGCCACGGAACAGGAATCACCTCGCCGACGTCGAACTGCGTCGACACGGGGTTGAGACCCTTGACCAAGTCGGTATCGTAGATCCGTACCCCCCGCAGGAACGGGCCCCCGCCCGTGCGTCTCGGCGTTTCCCGCTGTAGCCCCCAGAAGTCGACGAAGAAGAGAAGGTGCTACCCCGTGCCCAAGGAGCGCGTCGAGCGCGACGAGGAAGACCTCGTACGTCTCTACCTCACTGACATCGGCCAGTACCCGCTGCTGACCAAGGATGACGAGGTCCGCCTGGCGCAAGCCATCGAGGCGGGCAACGAGGCGCGCGCCGAGCTCGAGGCGGGGGGCAAGGAGCTCACGCCCGCCCGCAAGCGCGAGGTGCGGCGCACCGCCCGCGAGGGCGAGACGGCCGAGCGCACCTTCGTGCAGTCCAACCTCCGGCTGGTGGTGTCCATCGCCAAGAAGTACCAGGCGTCGGGTCTGCCGCTGCTCGACCTCATCCAGGAGGGCAACCTCGGCCTCATGCACGCCGTCGAGAAGTTCGACTGGCGCAAGGGGTTCAAGTTCTCCACCTACGCCACCTGGTGGATCCGTCAGGCGATCACCCGCGGCATCGCCAACACCGGCCGCACGATCCGCCTCCCCGTGCACGCGGGCGACACCCTCGCTCGCCTGCAGAAGGCCCGGGCCCGTCTGGAGCTGAAGCTCGGTCGCCCCGCCACCCTCGCCGAGCTCTCGGCCGAGGTCGAGATGCCGGAGGACAAGGTCACCGAGGCCCTCCGCTTCGCGGCGGAGCCGCTGTCGCTCTCCGAGCCCCTGCGCGAGGACGGCGACGCTGAGCTCGGCGACGTCGTCGAAGACCGCTCCGCGGAGTCGCCCTTCGAGGTGGCCGCCACCGCGCTGCTGCCCGATGAGATCAACCGGCTCCTCGCCCCACTCGACGATCGCGAGCGCGAGATCCTCAAGCTCCGCTTCGGACTCGACCGCGGTGAGCCGCGCACGCTCGAAGAGGTCGGCGAGCACTTCAACCTCACCCGCGAGCGCATCCGCCAGATCGAGGCCCGTGCCATGTCGAAGCTCCGTCACCCGAGCAGCGACACCGGCGCACGAGATCTGCTCGCCGTCTAGTCACCCGGTCTCGGAGCCGGGAGCCTGCGAGATGGCTACCCTGCAGCCCATGAAGAAGCTGCTCCTGCTCATCGTCGTCATCGCCCTCGCAACCGTCGCGGCCAAGAAGGTCCGCGAGCTGTAGTTCCTGCGTGCTCCGGGCGTCGCTGCGCTCCTGCCTCCGCACGTGCCTCCCGGCGACCGGCACAGCCGGATCGCCTTCGGCCTCCCTGCACGCGCGAGCCCGCGGATCGCTGCGCTCCTGCCTCCGCACGTGCCTCCCGGCGACCGGCTAAGCCGGATCGCCTTCGGCCTCCCTGCACGCGCGTGCCCGCGGATCGCTGCGCTCCTGCCTCCGCACGTGCCTCCCGGCGACCGGCACAGCCGGATCGCCTCCGGCCGCTAACTGAGACCTCGGAACCTCCTGCGCGCTCCGGGCGTCGTTGCGCTCCGCCACCTCATCGTGAGCTGAGGGGCGCGGCGCCATAGCCACCACGCCGCAAACGCTGCCGCTCCCGCGACGGCCGCCCCGCCGCCTACCGCTGCAGCCTGCTTCGGCGCCGGCATCGGCACGCGGTCCCGCAGGGGCACCTCGAGGCGATACCGCTCCACGAGCCAGCCGCGCTCCTTGGCCTCCTTGGCCAGCTCCCGATCGGGGTTCACCGCGACGGGGTGGCCCACGGCCGCGAGCATCGGAATGTCGGTCGCCGAGTCCGAGTAGGCCCAGCAGTGATCGAGGTCGAGCCCGTCACGGATCGCGACCTCGGTGATGGCGGCGACCTTCTCCTGCGCATACACATAGCGCTCAGTGCGCCCTGAGTAGCGGCCGTCGGCATCGAGCTCGGCGCGAGTCGCGATGGCTTCGTCGACGCCGATGAGCTGTGCGATCGGTGCGACCACCTCCTCCGGCGAGGCAGACACGATGAACACCTTGTGCCCCCAGCTCTGGTGCTCCCGGATGCGCTGCAGGGCCTCGTCGTAGACGATCGGCTCGATCACCTCGCCCAGCTCCTCGCGGACGATGGCCGAGATCTCTGCTTGGTCCCATCCCTTGGTGAGCGCCAGCACCGAGGCGCGGAGCTTCTCGAGCTTCTCGGGTGTGGCGCCGAACTGCGCGTAGCTGAGCTGACCCCACGCCGCCTTCAGCATCACTCGACGGGAGAGCATCCCCGCCCGGTGCAGCGGCCGACTGAACGCCACCATCGAGGCCTTGGCGATGACGGTCTTGTCGAGGTCGAAAAACGCCGCGATCCGGCGGTGATCAACATCGGGGGGCACCGCTCCGAGGGTAGCGGCGCGCCGCCGGCGCACGGCCAAGACCCCCTTGCGGCCCCCGCGGGCAGGTCCTACCGTCACGTCTGACCGGTCCGCCGATCGCTCGACGCCTTCCCCCGATGTCGCCCCGTGGCCCTGCCACCCCCGCGCCCGTCGGAGGCTCGATGCTCGTCGCCTGCTGGTCATCCAAGGGGGGTGCCGGCACCACCGTGGTGGCGGCATCGCTCGCCCTGCTCCTCGCGCAGCGCTCCCCCAACGGGGCCGTGCTGGCCGACCTGGCTGGGGATGCGCCGGCTGCCCTCGGCCTACCCGAACCCAACGCGCCGGGTCTGGCCGAATGGCTTCGGGCGGGGTCGGAGGTGCCTCCCGACGCGCTCGCCCGCCTCGAGCAGTCGGTGGGCCGAGGCCTCGCCTTGCTTCCTCGGGGAAGCGGCGCCCTCGACCCGTCTCGGGGTGAGGTGCTCGCCGCCCTCCTCGGCACCGACCCGCGCCCGGTGGTCGTCGACTGCGGCGCCGACCCGGATGGGGTGGGCCTGCACCTGGCCGCGGGGGCCACGCGCTCGGTGCTCGTCACTCGAGCGTGCTTCCTCGCCCTGCGGCGCGTCCTGTCGGCCCCGCTGCGCCCGTCCGAGATCGTGCTCCTCACCGAGCCCGGCCGCTCGCTCAGCCGCCGCGACGTCGAGGACTGCGTCGGCGCGCCGGTGGTGGCCGAGGTGGCCGTCGACCCAGCCGTCGCACGCGCCGTCGATGCCGGGCTCCTCGCCTCGCGCCTGCCGCGTGCGCTCGCCCGGGAGCTGGGTCGTGCTGCCTGACGCCGCGCCGCCCGAGCTGGTGCACGCGATCCACGGCCAGCTGCTCGCGCACGACCCCTCGGCCACGGTCGACCCACGGCGGGTCGCTCGCGAGGTGCGCGCCTCGCACCCACTGCTGCCTCATCCCGAGGTGCAGGCGGTGGCCGACGCGGTGACAGCGCGCTCGATCGGGCTCGGGCTGCTCGATCCGGTCCTCGCCGACCCGGCGGTGACCGAGGTGATGGTCAACGGCCGCGGCCCCGTGTGGGTCGAGCGCCACGGCCAGCTGCACGCCCTCGATGTGCACCTCACGCGCGGCGAGGTCGACCTGCTCGTCGAACGCATCCTCGGCCCGCTCGGGCTCCGTGCCGATCGCAGCTCCCCCGTCGCCGACGCCCGGCTCCCGGACGGCTCGAGGGTCAACGTGGTCGTGCCACCACTCGCCGTCGATGGCCCCTGCATCACCATCAGGCGCTTCGCGACGCGACGCATCCCCCTCGCCCAGCTGTGCGCTCCGGGCCTGGCGTCGCTCCTCGCGTGGGCCGTGGCGGCGCGCTGCAGCATCGTCGTCAGCGGAGGCACCGGGGCTGGCAAGACCACCCTCCTCAACGCGCTGGCCGCCACCATCCCGGCCAACGAGCGCATCGTCACGATCGAAGACACCGCTGAGCTGCGCCTTGCCCACGACCACGTCGTCCGTCTCGAGGCTCGACCCGCCACCGCCGACGGGGTCGGTGCCATCGACATCCGCCAGCTCGTGCGCAACGCGCTTCGGATGCGCCCCGATCGCATCGTGGTCGGCGAGGTTCGCGGTGCCGAGGCACTCGACATGCTCTGGGCGATGAACACCGGGCATGACGGCTCGCTGTCGACGTGCCACGCCAACTCCCCGCTCGACGCGCTTCGCCGACTCGAGGTCATGGTGCTGAGCGCCGGGCTCGACCTGCCGCTCGGATCGGTGCGAGATCAGCTCGCGGCCGCCATCGACCTCGTGGTCCAGGTGGCGAGAGAGCCCGGCGGTGCGCGACGCGTCGTGGCAGTCGGCGAGGTCGCGTCGGGATCCGACGCGCCGCAGCGGATCCGGCCCCTCGCCGGACCCGACGGGCTGGAGGCACTGCCCCAGCGACCCGCCCGCGCCCCGGGTGCCCCACCTGCGGATCCGGGGTGGCTCGCTTGAGCGCGGGACCCATCGCCACCGTGGCAGTCGTGGTGGTCGCCGCGCTGACCGTGTGCCGTTGGCCTCGTCCGCGCGGGCGCCGCCTCGGGCCGAGCGCTGCCACTGGGGACCTGGTCGAGACCAGCACCCCACCACGGTGCGAGCCGGCGTGGCTGCACGATGCCCTCGCCACCCTCCCGCTCGCCCTCGATGCCGGCGTGACCTGGACGGCGCTCCGTGTGGCCGCGCCTGCCGCCACCCTGGTGGCCGGGGTGCTCGCCGGGCTCTCTGGCGCCACGTTGGCCCTGGCCGCCCTCGCCGCCGCACCCGCTGGTGCTCGTCGCCTCGTGGCTGCCCGCCAGCGAAGCCAGCGAGAGGCCCAGCTGCCGGTCGCGCTCGAGCGAGTGGCCACCGGCGTGCGGGCGGGCAGCACCTTGCGCCAAGCCCTCGCCGACACAGCACACGCCACGCCCGCCCCCCTCGGGCTCGACCTGCAGGTCGTCGCGGCCGAGCTGGCGCACGGCGCCGCTCTCCCCGAGGCGCTCACTCGGTGGGGCGATCACCCCGGCGCAACGTCGTCTACCCGCCTCGTCGCGAGCGCGCTCGGTCTCGCCGCTTCCTGCGGGGGCGAGGTCGCGCGATCGGTCGACCGGGTGGCATCCACCCTGCGCGAGCGCCGCGAGGTCCAGGCCGAGGTTCGAGCCCTCGCCACCCAGGCCCGGGCCTCCGCCATGGTTCTCGGCATCGCGCCCATCGGGTTCACGGCACTCGTGGCCGGCGTCGAGCCCGCGGTCGTGTCCTTCCTCTTCACATCCACCGCTGGGTTCACCTGCCTCACGGCAGGGATCGCCCTCGATGCCCTCGGCGCGATGTGGATGGCGCGCATCCTCCGGGGCGTGTCGTGATCGCCGTCGGCACCGGCGCCTGGGCCGCGCTGACGATCGTGATCCTGGCTCGCCGCTACTCGCCGCAGCCCGCCCGACTGGTCCCCATCCACCCTGAGCCGGCCGCCGAGCCGCCCCCCGGGTGGATCCTCCACCGCTACCGGCGCCTACGGGCCACGCGGGCGCGAGGTCGCAGGGTGGCCGACGCGTTGCCCGACGCGGTGGACCTGCTGCTCCTCGGCACCACCGCCGGCCTCACGCTGCCGCTCGCCCACCCCCTCGTCGTCCACCGAGTGGCCCCACCCCTCGGAGACGCCCTTCGGGTCGCCCACGAGGAGGCGATGCTCGGTCGACCCCGCGCCGACGCCCTGCTCGACGCGCTCGCGCCCCTCGGTGATCGCGCCCTCAGCGTCGGGTACGCCCTTGCCGACCACCTCCGCTACGGAGCACCGATCGTGCCCACGCTCGAGCGCCTCAGCGCTGAGCTGCGCCTGGAACGCCGACGACGGGCCGAGCAAGCCGCTCGGCGCGTTCCGGTCCAGCTCCTCGCGCCGCTCATCGCATGTGTGCTCCCCGCCTTCGCGCTCCTCACCGTGGTGCCGTTGCTCGCGGCGTCGCTGCGCCAGCTCCCCACCTGAGCCCACGGGTCAGGTCCCTCGGGCCCATGGGCCCCAACCCACCTACGTCCACCGTCCGGAGGTCAGCCAATGCTTCGAATCCTCGTGTGCCTGCAGGCACTCGCCGTCAGCTCGTCCCACCGCGTCCACCGCCGCCTCGCCGGCGAGCGCGGGCAGTCCACCGCCGAGTACGCCCTGGTGTTGCTCGGCGCGGCCGGCGTCGCACTGCTCCTGGTCGCCTGGGCCACCAAGACCGGCAAGGTGAGCCAGCTCCTCAACTCGGTCCTCGACCAGGTGCTCTCGAAGGTGTCGTGAGATGCGAGCGCGCACCCCCGCCGACGCCCGAGAACGCGGCCAGTCCACCGTGGAGCTCGCGCTCCTGCTGCCCGTGCTCGTGCTGCTGCTGCTCACCGTGCTCCAGGTGGGGCTGGTCGCGCGCGACATCGTCCTCGTCACCCACGCTGCGCGGGAGGCGGCCCGCGCAGCGGCGGTCGACCCCGCCCGCGGTGCCGCCCGAACCGCGGCCTTGCGAGGGAGTGGGCTCCGGCCTGACGACCTCACCGTTCGGGTGCTCAGGCGCACCGGTCCGAGCGGTCGGGTCACGGTGATCCTCAAGTACCACCCCACCAATGCCGTTCCTCTGGTGGGCCAGTGGGTGGCCAACCGAACGATCACTGCGACGGCCACGATGCGAGTGGAGTCGTCATCCCCGACCACGAAAAGCGCGAACCGACGCGAATCGGACAAAACCCCTGCTCACCGGTGAGATTTCTGTCAAAAACAGCGCCGAGGGAGCAGGATCCGGAAGCGCCGGTAGCGAACAGGACTCTTGCCGAAGAGGGGGCCAACCGGCCTATTCACCACGTTGGGTGATGCTGGTTACGCTCCATTCATCGGATACGTCGCACTAGTACCCACGAACCAGGCGCACCAGCCGGAGGACAGACCATGTTGAGGCGGACCATCGGGATCACGGCCACCGCAGCCGCGATCAGCATCGCAGCCATCCTCCCGGCCGGGGCCGAGACCCCCGCCATCGACACCTACGCCGCCGGTTCCTTCGCCCGCGCCGTCGACCTCACCCTGGGGAGCGACCTGCTGGGTCCGGTCATCGACGAGCTCGGCAGCAACCAGTTCTCGCTGGCCGAGACCAGCTCGAGCATCAACCACACGCCGCGGGCCATCGCCGGTGGCTCCGCGGTGCTCACACCGCTCTGGTCGTCCGACAAGGTCGAGTCCGCCACGGGCGTGGACGGCGACGACGAGGACGACGACTGCCAGACCATCCCGGGCCTGCCCGCCGAGGTCGCCACTGACCTCGTGTGCATCAGGACGAGCGCCAAGCTGCTCGAGGGCAAGCCCATCGGCACGGCAACGGCTGCGGAGGTCGTGATCGAGATCAAGGCGCCGTCTGTCATCGGCGAGACCGAGCTCGACGCGATCGTCGAGCAGCTCCAGGCCGGTGCGAACACGCTCTTCGATGCGCTCAACGATGTGGCCCAGCCCGTCGAGGACGCCACGCAGATCGAGTTGCGCCAGGCGATCAACGACCTCATCAACGAGGTGCAGGCCGGGAACGTCCTCGCGAGGATCACCGTGGCGCCCTCGACGGCGGTCAGCCAGCTCACCAGTGGGAACCTGCTGGCCAGCGCGCAGTCCAACGGCGCCGTCATCGAGGTGCTCCCCGATCTGCTCGGCGGGGCCCTCGCGGTGGCCACCGTCGGCGCCTCCACGGCCGCAGTCACCCACGACCTCACGACCGGCGCAATGAAGCCGGAAGGCGGAGCGTCCCTCATCGACGTGAGCTACCCGAACGGCACGCTCAGCGGTCTCGCCCAGCTCACCGACAACCTCGCCGGAGCGCTCAGCACGGTCACGTCGCTGCTGCCCTGTGACGGAAGCGGCCCCACGGCCGCCCTCGCCGGTCTCGTGTGCTTCGACGTCGGCAAGTCGGTCACGCTCGATGCCGCCGGCGCCAAGGCGCTGGGCCTCGACTTCGGTCCGACCACCGTCGGCCAGCACAGCTCGGTGCTCGACGTCCGGGTGCTCTCCGCTGCCGCAGGTGGACCCGTTGCACGGCTGCAGCTGGGCGAGGCCGCGGCGGCTGCCGCCGTCACCACGCCGCTCCCCCGTCCGGACGCCCCGCCGACCCCGGCCCCGCTGCCCAAGACCGGTGGCGACTCAGCGATGCCTCTGACCCTGGCGCTGCTCGGTGTCGGTGCGGCTGGAGCAGCGTTGCTCCGCCGAAGCCGTACAATCTGATCCTGTTCTCGCCGGCGGCCCGGAGCCTTGCGCCCGGGCCGTCGGCCTGATCACCAGACCCGACCATGCCGCAGCTCTTCGCCACCGCCGCCATCGTTGTGGTGGTTGCTGCCCTGTCGGTGTACGGCCCGATGGCTCGTGGCACCGTCGCGGTGGGACCCACAGCGCTCACACCGGTTCCCCTCCCGACATCGGGCAACGACCCGTTCACCAAGGTGGTGGATGTGCTCCGCACCCGCACCTGGGCTCGGATGCTGATCACCACGCTGTCGATCGGGCTGCTCGTGGGCGCGGTGGGCACGGTGGGCTACCCCTTCTACACGAACATGCTCCAGGACCGGATCCAGTCCCGTCTCGACCGCCAGATCTCCAGCCCAGCGCTGCGCCAGGCCTACCTCAGCCGGAGCATCGGTGAGGGTGACAGCCTCACCCGGATCGTGATGCCAGACATCGAGGTCGACGTCGTGGTCGTCGAGGGCACGACGGCCAGCGCGCTGCGGGCCGGCGCTGGCCACTACCCGGACACCCCGCTGCCCTGCGAGATCGGCAACGTCGCCATCGCGGGGCACCGCACCACCTACGGGCGACCGTTCCACAACGTCGACCGCCTGAAGGTCGGTTCGGAGATCACCCTCGAGACGCCGATCGGCAGCTGCACCTACGAAGTGAGCCGTGACCCGTTCGTCGTCACGCCTCAGCAGACCGAGATCTTGGCCAACACGCCCGACGCGGCGACCCTCACCCTCACGACCTGTCACCCCAAGGGCAGCGCGCGGCAGCGATTGGTGATCAGCGCCACCCTCGTCCGCACGGACATCACCACGAGCGCGGCCGCATGAGCCGGCGGGTCCTCGCCCTCTCCTCGGTCCTCGTCACCCTGCTGCTGCTCAGCGCTCCGCCCGCCCGTGCCGACGAGTCGATCGTCGGCGGGAGCTGGGATGGCTCGGCGCTCGATGACGGACCCGACAGCGTCGCGGTCGGCACCTACGAGCTCAAGGGAACGTTCCGACACACCGCACTGGGAGGCCGACAGGTGCAGGTGACGGTGTCCTCCGACCCTCCCGGTTCCGGGGCCTGCGCGGTCGCACCGGTCACGCAACCCGCAGCGGGCACCCCGCTGTCGTTCAGCCTCACCGTCGTCATCCCCTGCAACGGCTCCTATCGACTCATCGCCACGGCGGCCACCACCGACAACAGCGCCGTGCGGCCCGCCGACTCCGCGGAGCTCGACCGCACTGTCGCCGTCGTGGCTCGGCCTCCTGATGTCACGGGGCTCGACATCTCGATCCGACGCCGCCTGGTGACCCTCACCTGGGACGACGTCCGAGGAGCGGCACCCGACCTCACCGGGTACATCATCGAGCGCAAGATCGACGATGGCAGCTACGCGCGCATCGACCGCGCCACGGCCGACCGGCAGTCCTACACCGACGCCAACCTCCCAACCACGGGCGGCACCGCGTCCTACCGAGTGCTCGCCACACGGCCATCCCCCGCCGGCGAGCAGGTGTCCGCCGCCGGGGACGAGGCCTCCACGCCCTTTGAGGGTGTGGCCACCGGGTCAACGGGCGGCTCGGGGGGCACCACCGGCACGGGCGGCACGGGCGGCACCGGAGGCACGGGAAGCGGCGGTTCCGGTGCCACCGGCGGATCTGGTGGTGGCGGCACCGGCTCGACCACCGGTGGGACGGCCGGAGGTTCTGGCTTCGCGGCACCACGCACGTTCTCGGGCTCGTTCCTGCCGCCGCTGCTGCGGCCCGCCGCCCAGACGATCACCACGCCCACCACTGCCGACACGGGCTACAACGGGGTGCTCCCCTATGGCGCCCGCTCGGGGAGCAACGCCCCCGTCGACTCGAGCGGGGGCGATACCTCGTCGATCTCCTCACGCGAGGAACCGAGGCGCGGCATGGTCATCCCGGTGGCCACCGCGCTCGTCCTCGCGATCTGGGCCTTCCACCTTCGGATGCTGGCCCGCGCCGCCCGGCCGATCCCGTGAGGCGCCCGCGCCGGCCGCTCAGGTGAGGATGGCCTGCAGCAGCCAACGGGCGGCTGGCTTGTCGAGGTGCTCGTTGCCGTTGCCACACTTCGGGGACTGAACACAGGACGGACAGCCGTCGCGACAGGGGCAGCCCTCGATGCTCTCCCGCGTCGCGTCCAGGTGCCGGAGCGCCGCGTCATACGCGAGGTCGGCAACACCGGCCCCGCCCGGCACCGCGTCGTAGATCACGATCGTGGGCCGACCCGTGTCGGCGTGGCGTGAGATGGACACGCCGCCGACATCCCAGCGATCGCAGATCGCGAACAGCGGCAGGATGCCGATGGCCGCGTGCTCGATCGCGTGCAGGGCGCTGCCCAGACGCGAGCGCTCCACGCCTGCCTGCTCGGCGAGCCGTGGGTCGATGACATACCAGATCGCCCGGGTGGTGAGCGTGGCCGGGGGCAGGTCGAGCGCTTCGGTGCCCACGAGGGCACCGCTGAGCGCCTCCTTGCGCTGGTAGCCCACCACCCGCGAGACCACCTCGGCGGTGCCGAGGAACAGGGTGGCCGAACCCACCGCGCACGATGCCTCGACGTCGAGCAGGTGCGTGGTGGTGTCCGTGCGGGCGACGGTGTAGGTGGCACCGTCATCGGGCTCGACGGTGGCGATCCCCGCGTCGAGGTCGAGACCCACGACCCGCCAGTTCACCCCCTGGTGGAGGTAGGACGCCCCCGGGTGAACCTGCTCGGGCGCTCGGGCGCGGTCGACGTCGCCGACGGTGCGCTCGCTGCTCGCCTCCACGATGCGAACGGGAGCACCGCCCGCGCTGCGGAGCCCGACGCCATGTGACGGCCAGCCGGCGCCGTCGAACACCGCCATCGGCTCGGCCCGGCGACCGCGGTGGCGCACGAGGAGCTCATCGGCCTGCACGAGGCGCCGGACGCCGTCGTCGAGCGTGCCACGCGGCCACCACCGCTCATCGGCGTGTGTGAGCGGCAGCTCGTGCGCGGCACACCGGAGGTGCGGGTCGAGCACGAAGGGGTTGGCGGGGTTGACCACCGCCGGCTCGGGCGCACGGCTCAGCAGCTCCTCGGGGTGGTGCACGAGCCACTGGTCGAGCTGATCGCTGCCCGCGACGAGCACCGCTGCTGAGGCAGCGCCGGACCGCCCAGCTCGCCCCGCCTGCTGCCAGAACGAGGAGATCGTGCCGGGGAATCCGTCGAGCACCACCGCGTCGAGCCCACCGACGTCGATCCCCAGCTCGAGGGCCGAGGTGGCGACGACCCCGGCGAGGCGTCCAGCGAACAGCTCGTCTTCGATGGCACGGCGCTCCTCGGGCAGGTACCCGCCGCGGTACGAGCGCACCTGTCGGGCGAGCGACCGCGGCAGACGGCGTCGGACATCGGCGGCCACGATCACGACCCCGCGCCGACTGCGGGTGAAGCCGAGGGTGGTGTGGCCGGCGTGGATCAGCCCGGCGGTGACCGCTGCCGCCTCTCGGTGCGACGAGGCCCGGGCGCCAGAGTCGACATCGAGCAGCGGCGGCTGCCACAGCGCGCTTGTGCGGGCGCCCCGGGGCGACCCGTCGTCGAGCACGGGGATCGTGTCGACACCGGTGAGGGTGGACGCGAGACGCTGGGGGGTGCCGATGGTGGCCGAGCAGCAGATAAAGACCGGGTCAGCACCGTGATGCGCAGCCAGGCGCCGCAACCGGCGCAAGACCTGCGCCACATGGCTCCCGAACACACCTCGGAAGCTGTGGAGCTCGTCGACCACGACGTACTGGAGGCGACCGAGGAACGTCGACCAGCGCGCGTGGTGCGGGAGGAGCCCCGAGTGGAGCATCTCGGGGTTGGTGAGCACGACCGACGCGTGCTTGCGGATCCAGGTGCGCTCTTCGGGGCTGGCATCGCCGTCGTACGCACCGGCCACCACCCCCGGCAGGCCGAGCGCCGTGAGGGACCTGAGCTGATCGTGGGCCAGCGCCTTGGTGGGGAACAGTGCGAGGGCGGTGCCGGGACGCACCGGGGCCACGGCCGCCTCGGCGATCGGCAGCTGGTAGCACAGCGACTTGCCCGACGCCGTGCCCGACGCGACCACGACCGACCGACCGGACCGCGCGAGGTCGATCGCCGCCACCTGGTGGCTCCACAGCGGGTGCTCGACCCGCGCCAGCACTGCTGCGGGGAGCGGACGGGCCAGGTGGCCGAAGCGTGCGGGCCGAGGTGGGATGTGGGCGAGGTGGACGAGGCGGGAGGTGGGTGGGACGAGGGGTGCGTGCGGCTCGCCATCGTCCTCGAGCTCGTGATCCCGCGCGTCGGCCAGGTCGCCGAGGACCTCGGCGAGTGACGCCGCGCCGGCGACGTCGGGCTGGTGTGCGGACTGGAGCGCCATCGGGACCTCCGAAGCGTACGCCTCCGCGTCGGCGGATCACAGAGGTGTAGTTCCACGCGTGTCACGCAGAGCGGGGCACGTGCTCCGGTAGGTTCCTGGAGGTGGACGCCACGATCACCCTCGAGGAGCTCGACGGCTGGGTGATCGCGCTGGTCCGCGGCGACCTCGACATGGCGACAGCGCCCGGCTTGCGCGCGCAGCTCGTGGAGCTCCTGACGTCGGGGCGCACCCAGGTCGTGCTCGACCTCGAGGGGGTCGACTTCATCGACTCCGTCGGACTCGGCGTCATCATCGGAGGCCTCCGCCGGGCCCGCAGCCTCGGCGGCGACCTCCGTGTCGTGAGCACCCGGGCCCACCTCCACCGCACGTTCGAGCTCACGGGGCTCGACCGGGCCCTTCACCTGGCTCCCAGCGTTGCCGCCGCCGTGGCCTGGACGAGCACGGATCCGGGCTGAGTCGTGAGCCACGTGGTCGAGCTGGAGATCCCTCCCCGCAGCGACCACCTCGCTCTGGTTCGCACCGTCGTGCAGACCTCTGCAGCGCTCCACGGGCGCCTGCCCGAGGCTCGCATCGAGGACCTCCGGCTGGCGGTCTCCGAGGCCTGCGCCAACGCCCTCGATGCCGGCACGGCGGCCCACATCGACACCCCGGTGCACATCACGATCGAAGTCGATGCCGGACAGGTGGCCGTGACGGTCACCGACCGAGCAGGCGGCTTCGATGAGGACGAGATCGCCCCGATCCCGCCGGTCACCGATCCGCGGCGGCTGCGCCACGAGCGCGGCTTGGGGATCCCGCTGATGCGCGCGCTCGTCGACCAGGTCAGCTTCACCCGCACCGCGGACGGCACGGCGGTGCGGCTCGTCGTGTCGGCCTGAGCCCCAGGCCCGCCGCGTCCGCCCCCGGATGCTGCGCTGTTCGCCGAGAGGACCTCGTCTGCTCGGATTGGGGGGTTGTAATCAGATCGCAATAGTTGTAATCTGATTGCAACGTCAACCCCCCAGTGATCCCAGGCGGTTGACCCCCCTCTGAGGCACCGGTGTCATCGTCGGTCTGTCCGCCCGCCCCGACGGTGTGCCGGTGCCTCAGGCACTTCTCCCCCGAGCGCTGGGATCTCAACCCTGATCGGGCAGGATCAGCCGCCGACCTCGCGACGGCCCTCGAGGGCGCGTCCGAGCGTGAGCTCGTCGGCGTACTCCAGGTCGCCGCCCACGGGTAGGCCACTGGCGATCCGCGTCACCTTCACGTCGAGGTCCTTGAGGAGCCGGCCGAGGTACATGGCGGTCGCCTCACCCTCGAGGTTCGGATTCGTGCAGAGGATGACCTCCTGCACGTCCTCGGCATCGATGCGTGCGAGGAGCTCCCGGATCCGGAGCTGGTCGGGGCCGACACCCTCGATGGGGCTGATCGCACCTTGCAGCACGTGGTACCGACCGTGGAACTCCTGGGTCTTCTCGACCGCGACGATGTCGCGGGGCTCTTCGACCACACACAGCACGGTGGGGTCGCGGCGAGGATCGGCGCAGAGCTCGCACGACTCGCCCTCGGCGATGTTGAAGCAGGTCTGGCACAGGCTCACACGATCCTTCGCCTGGCTGATCGCGTTCGCGAGACGGAGTGCGTCGGGCTTGGTGAGCTTCAGCAGATGGAACGCGATGCGCTGCGCCGACTTCGGCCCGACGCCAGGGAGGCGCCCCAGCTCGTCGATGAGCTCCTGCACGGGAGCGGCGTAGACGTTGGCCATGCGGCCTCAACCACCACCGACGAGGTCGACGAGCGCGCATGAGGCCAGCAGGCGAGAACGGTCCGTCACGGCCCGCAGCGTAGGTCGCTCGACGGCGAGGTCATGGCTCCTCGACGAGCTCAGCGCCCGGAAAGGCCTCCGACAGCCGCTCGACCCCCGAGGCCGCGGTGGGCGCGTCCTCGAGGTCGTGGACGTCGATGACGTCGTCGTCCTCTGCGAGCCGTGCCGCGGGTGCGGCCTCGGGTGCGCTGGCGGTCACCGCTGGTCCGTCGGCCGCGATCAGTCTCAAGGGCACGCGGCGCCTGAAGTGGGCGGACAGCGCCGCCTCGACCGCGGGCCGTTGCTTCTCGCAGTGATCCCGAGTGGGGACGTTGGCGAGTGCGAACACCGCCGTCGTTGCCTCTGACTCGACGAAGTGACCCGTGGAGTACATGGCCCGGGCCCGCTTGTCGAGGGCCGGCAGGATCACGTCGGCCCAGGCGGGCGCCAGCTCGGCGAGCGACGGCA
>JBQTKH010000129.1:0-17308 GCA_052386335.1 Microthrixaceae bacterium | reverse complement strand
GGCGTGACCTTGGCGGTGTTGATCGCCGCACCCACGCCGGTCATCACGCCGCAGCCGATGAGGCTGCCGATCTCGAGAGGGATGTCGTCGTCGATCTTCACGACGCCCTGGTGCGGGATGATCATCTCCTCGGCGAACGTGCCCGTGCCCGCCATGCCGAACACGGGCGAGCCGTCGAGAAGGAAGTGCGCGGTGCCGCCCATCACCATCTGGATGTTGGAGCAGAGGTTGGGCTGGTTGCGGGGACCGCAGTAGGCGCACTCGCCGCACGGCGGGCTCCACGCCACGATCACGTGGTCGCCGACATTCACGTCGGTGACGCCTTCGCCGACCTCGCTGATGATGCCAGCGCCCTCGTGGCCGAGGATGGCCGGGGCCGGCTGCGGGATCGTGCCGTTCATGCACGAGAGGTCGGAGTGGCACACGCCGGTGGCCTCGATCTTGACCTTCACCTCGCCGGCACCCACGTCGACGAGCTCGATGTCGTCACGCACCTCGAGTGCGTCGTCACCCATGTTGCGGAGCAGCGCTGCGCGCATGTGGTCCCCCTGATCGTTGGTGTTGGAGCCGAACTGGAACCCGTTCTAGTCTGACGCGCCGTCAGACGTGAAAATTCCGGGGGTTCGTGCCAGATGACAGGGTTCTACCGCTACGCCCAAGCCGAGCCCGACGTCGTCGCGGTGGTCGACCCCGACGGCACCGAGCACACCGCCGGCGCCCTGCTGGCCCGGGCCAACCGGTACGTGCACGCACTGCGCGGTCTCGGCCTCCAAGCCGGCGACAGCGTGGCCGCCGTGCTCCCCAACGGCGTGCTCCCGGTCGAGGTGTACCTCGCCGCGCTGCAGGCCGGCTGGTACTACGTGCCGATCAACTACCGCCTGTCGGCACCGGAGATCGCCTACATCATCACCGACTCCGGCGCGAAGGCCGTCGTGTCACACGAGCGCTACGCGGAGGTCGTCGCCGCCGCGGCCGATCAGGCCGGGGTACCCGCCGATGCCCGCCTTGCGCATGGCACGGTGCCGGGTTTCCGAGACGTCGAGGAGGTGCTCGCCGCCCAGCCCGACACCCTCCCCGACGACCGCGCCGCCGGCGCCGCCATGCACTACACGTCGGGCACCACCGGCAAGCCCAAGGGTGTGAAGCGCAAGCTCTCCGAGTTCGGCGCCGACGACACCGCCGAGCTCTTCACCGGCTTCTTCGGGCTGTTCGGCATCCCCCATCGCGACAGCAACGTGCACCTCTGCACCTCACCGAACTACCACACGGCCGTCACCACCTTCGCGGGCAACGCGCTGCACTCCGGCCACACCGTCGTGTTCATGGACAAGTGGGATCCGGAGGAGACGCTCGCCAAGATCGAGCGCCACCGCGTCACCCACACGCACATGGTGCCCACGCAGTTCCACCGGATGCTCCAGCTGCCCGACGACGTGAAGGAGCGCTACGACGTGTCGTCGATGCGCTGGGCGATCCACGCCGCAGCGCCGTGCCCGATCGACGTGAAGCAGAAGATGCTCGACTGGTGGGGCCCAGTGATCTGGGAGTACTACGGCGCCACCGAGGGCGGCGGCACGACGGCCACCCCCGAGGACTGGCTGAAGTACCCGGGCACCGTCGGCTCGCCCTGGCCGATCTCCGAGCTGAAGATCACCGACGACGACGGCAACCCGGTCGCGGCCGGCGTGCCCGGCACGGTCTGGATGAAGATGGGCGGCCAGGACTTCGAGTACAAGGGCGACAAGGCCAAGACCGACGACAACCACGACGCCGACGGCTTCTTCACCGTCGGCGATGTCGGCTACCTCAACGACGACGGCTTCCTGTTCCTCTGCGACCGCAAGAGCGACATGATCATCGCCGGTGGCGTGAACATCTACCCGGCGGAGATCGAAGGCGAGATCCTCGCCCACCCCGGTGTCGGCGACGTCGCGGTGTTCGGCGTGCCGGATGACGACATGGGCGAGCAGATCAAGGCCGTCGTCGAGCCTGTGGCTGGTGTCGCGGGCGATGACGCCTTGGCGGCGTCGATCATGGAGCACCTCAGCGGACGCCTGGCCCGCTTCAAGTGGCCCAGGTCGATCGACTTCGTCGACGAGCTCCCCCGCGAGCCAACCGGCAAGCTCCTCAAGCGCCAGCTCCGCGACCCCTACTGGGAAGGCCGCGACCGCGCCATCTGAGGTTGTCGAGCGCACGGGTCACGCGCGTCTTCGGCTTGCGAGCCGGCTAGGTCACGCCGTCCCAGAAGCTGTCGCCGCCAAGGCTCTCCGCCGAGTCGCTGAACACGCCGATGCGACAGGAGTGGCAGCGGGCTGCCTCGACGGCGGTCTGGCGGAACAACCCGATGCCCTTCGACATGCGCTGCTGACGACGCTCACCCAGCCAGGTGAACGCCAACCCGCCGCGACTCCACCGGATCCCTGGAAACCTTGCCACGAGGTGTCCACGCTCCATCGGCTGATCACAGCGGGGGCACGAGAGTTCACGATCCCGGAGCATCGGACGATCCTTCCACGGGGAATCGCTCTCCCTGGGTTCCATCGTCGGTCCTGGCCCCGTCGGGTGTCGTCGCGCTAGCCCGGAATACGCAGGGGGCCCGTCCACCCCGGGTGCGAGGATCGGAGCTGTGCACGCCCACCACACCACCGACGCCACTGCGGCGCTGAACAAGGTCTCCGAGTTCTTGGGGCTGGACCCTGTGATGAACAACGTCGCGATGTTGTTGCTCGCCGCTGCACGTGATCACGACAGGTCCGCCCCAATGTGGTGGGTCGAAGACAGCTCCGGCGCTGTTCGTGGGACGCTGGTCGGCCCTGGGTCGCCCATGGCCGCGATCCTTGGGCCGATGAGTTCCGATGCGGCGACCGCGCTCGCTGAAGCGAGCGCATCCACCGGGCCCGTGCGGAGGGTCAACGGACCTGCGGACGCGGTCGCAACCTTCGCTGGCGCGTTCGCGACGATCACCGGCGCGGCAGCCCGGCCCGTGGGTGGTGAGCGCATCTACGAGGCAAGCAGCGCGCAGATCGTTGGCGATCCTGTTGGTCGACGTCGACCTGCGACCGAGGCCGACTACGAGACGATCGTCGACTTCGTCGCAGGATTTGGAGCCGAGACTGGCACCGGCCATGGCGGACCCGACGCCGATCGACAACGCGCCGCCGGGTTCATCGAAGCCGGGCGCTTGCACGTCTGGGAGGTCGACGGCCACCCTGTGGCCTCGGCCGTGGTGATCCCGCCAGCCAGCAGGGTCTCCCGCGTCACGTTCGTCTACACCTTGCCAGACCACCGAGGCCGCGGCTTCGCGTCCAGGCTCGTGAGCGAGCTCACCGCTCAGATCATCTCCGAAGGCGCCCAACCGATCTTGTACACCCAGCTCGAGAACCCAATCTCGAACCGGCTCTACCAGCGAATCGGCTACAAGGTCGTCAGCGAACAGCTCAGGTACGAGTTCGAGCTACCCGAGGACGGCATCGAACCGCGCATCAGCTGATCCGGAATCTGGGTGGAGCGGGCTTAGGTTCTGACGGTCCCCGCGATGTGAGGCGACGAGACCGCGCCACACGCCGATGCGACAATGCGCCCGCGCCTGCGTCGTGGGGTGCACCAATGCGCGCCGACGCTCCCCAGATCGCTCTGATCCTTGTGTGCCTCGTCGTAGTGGTCAACGCGTTCGCGGGATTCCTGCCCACGGTGGGCGCCGTTGCGATGGTGGTCGTCGCCGCCGGGTGGTTCCTCGTCACCAGGCGCGGGCAGACCGGTCGCTCTTGAGTGCCGCTCGTCGGTACTCGTCGACCGCGGCGGGTGGGCCGGCGCGTCGACCGCCGTCGTCGCCGCAGTGCTCAGTCGTGAGGCCTGCCCTCCTGTCAACCACCGGCTTCTTGGCCGCACCACGGGTCGCGTGCGCTCTGCGGGGCACACAGCCGGTGTAGTGGGCGAGGAAATTTGCGGTTTGGGTTGCGGGGGAACGTCAGTTCGTGTAGGGTGTGGGGGTTCCCCTTCGGGACCTGGTTGCTGGTCCCCGTTCCTGTGCGAGATCGCGAGTCGCCCGAAGGAGGACCTGTCATGGCCGACGCCGTTGCGTTGCTCGACACCGCGTCCACCTCGATCGGCCTGGTCGATCCGGACGGACTCACCTCCTCTGAGCTGACCGACGCGATCCTCCTCACCCAGCGGGTGCGGGCCCAGCTCGAAGCGGCCGAGGCACGACTGTTGGCCCGGTGGGACGCCGACCGGGTGTGGCAGGACTCGGGCGCGAAGTCGGGTGCAGCGTGGTTGGCGCGGGAGCAGCGGTTGCCGATCCAGACGACCCGGCAACGCATCCGCCACGCCCGCGCCCTGCGGGTGCTGCCGGCCGTGGAGCACGCGTGGGCCTCCGGGGACATCGACCGGATCCACCTCATCACCCTGTTGGGAGTGCGCACCCCGCGGACAAAGGAGCAGTTCGAGACCGACCACAAGCTGTTGTTGGACTCGGCCCGGACGCGGGGGTTCGTGGACTTCAAACGCCACTGCGACCTCTGGGAAGCCTTCGTCGACCCCGACGGGGCCGAACAAGGCGCGGATGACGACCGCGCCGCCCGCGAAGTCCACCTCTCCCAGAGCTTCGGGGGGATGTGGTTCGGGCGCATGACCCTCGACCCGATCTCCGGTGACATCGTCCACACCACGTTGTCGATGATCGAACGCGAGCTCTTCGAGGCTGACTGGGCCCAAGCCAAGGAACGCCTCGGGCGCGACCCCCACGTCATGGACCTCGCCCGCACCCCCGCCCAACGCCGCGCGGATGCCCTCGTCGAGATGGCCACCCGGGCCCGCACCGCCCCCGCGGATGGCAAACGCCCGCGGCCCCTGTTCACCGTGCTCGTCGACTACGAGACCTTTGCCGGACCCCTCCTCGAGCTCTTCAACCGCACCACCATCACCCCGGGCACCGCCGCCCGACACCTCGACCAGGCCGACGTCGAACGCATCGTGTTCGACGGACCCTCCCGAGTCATCGACGTCGGCGCCCAACGCCGCTTCTTCCGCGGTGCCCTCCGCCGCGCCATCGAAGTCCGCGACCGCACCTGCTTCCACCCCTACTGCGACGAAGTCCCCGAGCGGCCCGAGATCGACCACATCCTCGAGTACGCCAAAGGCGGCCTCACCACCCAAGAAGGCGGCCGCCTCGGCTGCGACTTCCACAACGAACGCCGCAACCACCACCCCGACAACTGGCCCGACGACCCCGACCCACCCTGATCGGTGGGCTCACCCAACCTCAGGATCAAGCATTCCTGGCATCCCGAGGCCCGCCACGGGCAGAACGGCACTCGCGCACCGTCATGCGTATCGTCGCGCATCATGATGTATCCTTGGAGAGATGAGAACGACCGTGGATCTCGACGACGACACCGCTGCGGCGGTCGATGAGCTGCGCGCACAGGGACTCGGTCTGAGCGAAGCGGTCAACGAGCTCATGCGCCGAGGCCTCGTCACCTCACGTGAAGAGGAAGGGACGTTCGTCCAGTCGACTCGGCCGCTGGGCCTGCGGATCGATGTGTCCAACGTCGCCGCGGCCCTCGACACCCTGGAAGGCATCACCCGCCGCTGATGCTCGTCGACGCCAACATCCTGCTCTACGCGGTCGACGAGACCAGCCCGTTCCACCGGGCGGCACGAACCTGGATCGAAGGCGCGATGAACGGCGCGCGCCGTGTCGGCTTGCCGTGGACGACCCTGGGCGCGTTCCTGCGGATCGTCACGAACCCGCGAGCGCTGGACTCGCCGCTGCAGCCCACCGAGGCATGGGCGGTGGTGGCGTCATGGCTCGATCGATCCGTGACGTGGATCCCCCAGCCGTCTGATGGCCATGCGAGGATCCTCGGCCAGCTCATCGTCGACCTGGACCTGCGGGCCAACCAGATCCCTGACGCTCAGCTCGCGGCACTCGCGATGGAACACGGGCTCACGATCATCTCAGCCGACACCGACTTCGCCCGCTTCACCCAGGTCGCGTGGGAGAACCCACTGGTGTGACGCAATCGGAGGTCGACGCATCCGCGCTCGTCAGCGCGCCGGCTGGTGCACCGGACCTCGTGCGCGCACCTCGCGAACCTCACGCACCCCGCTCGTCGGCGCCTTCGGTGGTGGTCAGTGCGCGGGCGAGCTGCGCCATGGCGCGGTGCTGGAGGGCGCGCACGGCACCCGCAGAGCGGTTCGTCAACGTGGCGACCTCCTCTACCGGCATGTCGGCGATGAAGCGCAGGAGGATCACCTCACGCTGCTCGTCGGTGAGGTTGGCGAGCGCGGTGATGAGCTCGGGATCGGCGGGATCGGGCGCCGGCGGCGCGGCGACCTCGGGTGGCTCGTGGTGCACGATCACCGGTCGGCGAGCGCGCCGCCGGCGATCGTCGATGATGCGGTGATGGGCCAACGTGAACACCCAGCGCCGCAGGTGCTCGTCGTCGCCCTCGAAGCGCGCCAGGGAGTTCGTGACGTTGAGGAACACCTCGCCGAGCACATCTTCAGGATCGGCCACGCCCTGGCTGCGGAGGTAGCTCAGGACGCCACCGGCGTACGCCCGGTAGACGTCTCCCGCATCCATGGGGGGTCAGCGTAGGGCCCGCCCGGCGGCTCGGGGCGCTACCCCAGGTGATCGCAGAGCAGGTGGCTGGCGGTCTCGAGCTCCTCGGCCACCCACACGAGGTCACCGACCCCGTTGCTCCATGCGATGAGGCACGAGAACCACACGTGCCCCAGCACCTTGGCGATGGCCGCCTCGGTGGCCGGATCGACATCGGGTGGAAAGGCCCGCAGCAGGACCCGCTGCATCACATCCGTGGTGGCCGTCGACGCGCTCCCGGCCTCGCGGTCATCGGAGGTGAGTGCGGTGATGACCGCCTCCGCCAGCTGCGGCTGGCGCTCCATCGTGGCCACGCCGCGCCGCAGCACGTCGTAGACGCGCTCGGCCGTGGTGTCGCCACTCGGCGCCTTCTGGGTGACGCGCCGCTCCAGGTCCTCCATCCACTCGACCATCGCCGCCGCAAGGAGCTCGTCCTTCGACGGGAAGTAGCGGTAGATCGTGCCGAGGGCCACACCCGCGGTGGACGCGACGTCGCGCATCTGCACGGCGTCGTAGCCGCCGTCGGTGCCGAGCTTGAGCGCGGCGTGGAGCACCCGCTGGCGGCGGGCCGCCTGGCTCTTGGTGAGCGCCTCTGCGGTGGTGACCATGGCGGCGAACCTACCGGCCGGCCTTCACGGCATCGCGGAATGGCACGTCCTTGTCCACCCGCGCCTCGGGGGGAAGCCCGAGGACCCGCTCGCCGATGATGTTGGCCTGGATCTGGTCGGAGCCTCCGGCGATTCGCAGCGACGGGGCATGCAAGAACTTCGTGGTCCACACACCACCGTTCGGCAGCTCCGCGTCGGCGAGCATCGCGGTGGCCCCTTGCACGTGCATCGCCGCGTTGGTCATCTGCTGCATGAACCGGGCGTAGGCCAGCTTCATCACTGAGGTCTCCGCGCCGGGCCGACGCCCTTGCGACACAGCAGTCTGCGCCCGGTAGCGCAGGAAGCGCAGCAGCTCCGAGCGCAGGTGCGCGTCGACGAGTGCCTGGCGCGTGAGCGGGTCGTCGGCAACGCCGAACTCGCGCGCCAGCTGGACCAGCCCGGGCGGATCTGCGCCTCCCGAACCACCCGCGATCGCAGTGCGCTCGCTGGCGAGGGTGGTCTGCGCGACCTTCCACCCCTCCCCCACCTCGCCGACCACGTTGTTGGCCGGGATGTGGACCTCGTCGAGGAACACCTCGCTGAAGTGGGCGTGCCCGGTCATCTGGCGAAGTGGCCGGACCTCGATGCCAGGACTCGTCATGTCGACGAGGAAGTAGGAGATGCCCGAGTGCTTGGGCGCATCGGGGTTGGTGCGGGCGAGCAGGATCCCCCACTCGGCACGCTCGGCGACCGAGGTCCACACCTTCTGGCCGCTGACCACCCACACATCGCCGTCGAGCTCCGCGCGCGTCGTGATGCCCGCGAGGTCCGAGCCCGCCTCGGGCTCGCTGAAGAGCTGGCACCACACCTCGTCACCGCGGAGCATCGCGGGCAGGTAGCGACGACGCTGCTCGTCGGTGCCGTGGGCGAGGATCGTGGGACCCACCATGCCGATGGCGATCGCGAACACGCCGTTGGACACGCCGAAGCGGGCCTGCTCCTGGTTGAAGATGGCCGCCTCGATCGACCGCCCACCACGGCCTCCGAAGGCCGTCGGCCAGGTGATCCCCGCGAAGCCCCCCTCGGCGAGGCGGCCCTGCCACTCACGGCAGCGCTTCACGTAGACGTCTTCCCCGTACGCGTTGGTCCAAACGCCTGCCGAGAAGTCCTCCGGATGGCCCTTTGGGATGGCGTTGGCCTCCAACCAGGCCCGCGCCTCGGCCCGGAAGGCCGCCTCATCCGGCGTGTCGTCGAAGTCCACCCCGCAAGACTAGAACACGTTCTAGTGCCCAGCAGGTGAGGAGGCCGCTCGCTCAGAGGCGCAGCTGGACGTTGCCGCGGTCGGCGAGCAGCGGAGCGATCAGGGTGTCGCGCACCTCCACGTGAGCGGGGTGGCCGACGTAGGCCTCGAACCCCGCGGCATCGTCGAAGTCGACGACGACCGCGTAGTCCCACCGGCCCTCGCCGAGCTCGGCGTCGGGACCATGGGTGTAGGACCGGATCGACGGGACCGCGGCAGGCAAGCTGGACAGCCCCGCGCGCACCGCCTCGATCTGGGCCGAGGTCGTGCCCTCCCGCCAGCGGAACAGGGCGACGTGGCGGAGCGTCACTCGCTGAGCGCCGACTCGAGCTCCGGCTCGACCGTGCTCGCATCCTGGTGCCGTCGCATCCACAGGGTGGTGAGGAACCGCTCCACGCCCTCGATCACCTTTGCCGCCCGGGCCGACGGGAAGATCTCGAAGGCATGCTGGGCACCCTTCATCTCGGCGTAGAGCACCGGCTGCGTCGACAGCGCGCGGAGCTGCTCGGCGAAACGCCGTGCGTCCTCCACGGGGGCCAGCGTGTCGCGGTCGCCGTGGATGATCAGGAACGGCGGCGCGTCGGCTCGCACCTGGTGCACGGGCGACGCTTCGCGGAACTTCTCGGGCTCGTCTTCGACGAAGGCCTTGAGCACGACCGGTTCGAGGAAGCGGCGGTACACCTCGGGATCCGCGCCGAACGCGCCCTCGGGCGTGAAGTCGTAGACGCCGTAGAACGGCACGGCAGCGGCGAGCGAGGTGTCGGCATCCTCGAAGCCGGGCTGGTACCGCGGATCGTTCTGGGTGAGCGCCATCAGCGAGGTGAGGTGACCGCCGGCCGAGCCTCCGGTGACGCAGATGAAGCTCGGGTCGATCCCGTAGTCCGCCGCGTGCTCACGGATCCACGCGAGGCCGCGCTTCAGGTCGATCAGGTGGTCCGGAAAGGCCACGCCCGGGCTCAGCCGGTAGTTGACGTTGAAGCCCACCCAACCCTGCGCGGCCAGGTGACCGAGGAGGGGTAGTCCCTGCTCGCGCTTGTCGCCGATCACCCAGCCGCCCCCGTGGATCTGCATGATCGCCGGACGGAGCGGGCCGCCACCGGGAACCGGTGCGCTGGGGATGGTGACGTCGAGTCGGAGAGTCTTGCCCCCGACTCGAGCGAACGGCACGTTGCGCTCGAGGCGGACGCCGCGACGCCGACCCATGAGGAACGGGAGCACGATGTGCAGGCGGGGGAAGCGGGGAGCCTCCGGCTCTGGCTCGAGGTCCACCAGTGCGCCTCGCATCGACACGACCGTGCGGCGCGTGGTCCAGGCGATGTGCAGGAGGATCGCGAGGGTGACCGCCATCAGCGCGAGCCCGACCAGACCGACGACCTGATCGAGCGCGCCGCCCGCAACGAGCAGCGCGGTGACCACGAGGACGATGACGATGTTGTGCCAGACCAGCTCGATCGTGAACCACGACGCCATGAAGCTCCACACGAACACCACCACGGGCCGCTTGCGCGGGGCGAGGGCGTTGAGCGCGTAGAGCGCGCCCAGCATCCCGAGGGTGAAGAGGGCCCAACTCATGCGACCAGTGTGCCCGCTCAGGGGCCGGCAGCGTCCAGTTGGGCGTAACGTCACCCTGCATGGAGCGACTTTCTGGGCTCGACGCCTCATTCCTCTACTTCGAGACGCCGAGCATGCACATGCACGTCGCGATGACGGCGATCTTCGATCCGTCGACGATGCCTGGGGGCTACGACTTCTCGACGATCAAGGGCTTCATCGAGTCACGACTCCACCTCGTGCCGCCGTTCCGGCGCCGGATCGTCTCCGTGCCGTTCCGCCTCAACCACCCCATCTGGGTCGAAGACCCGCACTTCGACCTCGACTACCACATCCGCCGCATCGGAGCCCCGGCTCCGGGCGGTCATCGAGAGCTCGCCGAGCTCGCCGCCCAGATCGCGAGCACCCCCCTCGATCGCAGCCGTCCGCTCTGGGAGCTCTACGTCGTCGAGGGGCTCGCCGATGGCAACATCGGGGTGGTCACCAAGATGCACCACTGCGCCGTCGACGGCGTGTCGGGCGCCGAGCTCATGGTCAACCTGTTCGACGTCAGCCCCGAGGGCCGCGACATCGAAGCGCCCGAGCCGCGCACGCCGGAGCCGATCCCGTCCGACCTCGAGCTGGTCGGGCACGCGGTCGCGTCGCGCGCTCGACGCCAGATGGGGCTCCTCCCGCTGCTGGGCAACACCGCCCGCACGGTCACCACGTTGGTGTCGCGCCACCGCGATCCGCGGGCCATCGTCGGCGCGGTGCCGCTCACCGCGCCCAAGACGCCGTGGAACGCGGCCATCACCCCGCATCGCCGCATGTCCTTCACGCGCGTGTCGTTGGCCGACGTGAAGACGATCAAGAACGCGGTTGGGTGCACCGTCAACGATGTGGTGCTCGGCCTGATGGGCGGCACGTTGCGGCGCTACCTCGAAAAGCACGGCGGCAACCCGACGGAGCCGCTGATCGCGGTGTGCCCGGTGTCGGTGCGCGGCGAGGAGGAGACCGGGCAGACGAACAACAAGGTCTCCGCCATGTTCACCTCGCTGGCCACCGACGTCGACGACCCGATCGAGCGGCTACGCACGATCAGTCATGTCACGAAGGGCGCCAAGGAAGACCACAACGCGGTCGGCGCACACCTCTTGCAGGACTGGGCCGAGCACGCCGCGCCCACCACCTTCGCGCTGGCCGCTCGGCTGTACTCGAGCTTCCACCTCGCCGACGGTCACCGACCCATCCACAACGTCGTGATCTCCAACGTGCCTGGGCCTCCCTTCCCGCTGTACTACGCCGGCGCCAAGCTGGAGTACACGCTGCCGATGGGTCCGGTGATGGAAGGCGCCGGGCTCAACATCACCGTGCTGTCGTACATGGACCACGTGGACATCGGCTTCATGGCCTGTCGAGAGCTGGTTCCCGACGTGTGGGACCTCGCCGACTACGTCTCCGACGCCATGGCCGAGCTGCTCGCCGCCATCGAGCCGGATGCCGAGGCCCCCGACCCGCTCCCCTCACCGGTGGCCGCCGCCCCCGCGCCCGCGGCCGCCACCACGAAGCGCCCGGCCACCAAGGCGTCCACGAAGCGCGCCGCCAAGCCGGCCCCGAACGCGGCGACGAAGCAGGCTGCCAAGAAGGCGACGAAGCGCTGAATCTGACGGACCATCAGATCCGCGCCTAACGTCGACGCATGGCGTACAACATCGCCGACCTCTTCGAGCACACCGTCGACTCGGTGGCCGATCGTGAGGTCCTGGTCATCGGGGACGAGCGGCGCAGCTACGGCCAGCTCGAGGCGCGCGCCAACCGGCTCGCGCACCACCTCGCGGCGCAGGGCATCGGTCCGGGCGACCACATCGGCGTGTACGGGTCGAACAGCATCGAGTGGATCGAGACGGCGCTGGCCGCCTACAAGGTGCGGGCCGTGCCGGTGAACGTCAACTTCCGGTATGTCACCGACGAGCTCCGCTACCTGTTCGACAACGCCGACCTGAAGGCGGTCGTGTACGACCGCGAGCTCGCGCCCCGCCTCGATGCCGTGCGCGACGAGCTGCCGCTCCTGCGCCACCTCATCCACATCGACGACAGCAGCGCCAGCAACGTCGACGACATGCTCGCGCGGCTCGGCTCAGTGCCCTTCGAGGAGGCCATGGCGTCCGGCTCGCCCGAGCGGGACTTCCCCGGCCGCAGCGCCGACGACCACTACGTGCTCTACACAGGTGGCACCACCGGGATGCCCAAGGGCGTCGTGTGGCGGCATGAGGACGTGTTCTTCTCCCTCGGCGGTGGCATCGACGCCTACACGAACGAGCGCGTCGAGGACGAGTGGACCCTGGCCAACAAGGCCAAGGCCGTCGAGGCCCCGCTGCGCTCGTTGAACCTGCCGCCGCTGATGCACGGCGCCGCGCAGTGGGGCTTCCTGCGCTTCGCCTTCGAGGGCAACCTCATCGTGATGCTCCGCCGCTTCGATCCGCACGAGGTGTGGCGAACCGTCGAGCGGGAGCAGATCAACAACGTCTCGATCACCGGCGACGCGATGGCCCGACCCATGATCGAAGCGCTCGACGACCTCGGTGGCCCCGAGGCCCTCGACCTCTCCTCGATGTTCGTGCTGGCGTCCACGGCGGCGATCTTCTCCCCCACCGTGAAGGACCGGTACCTCGAGACCTTCCCAAACCTCTTGCTGATCGACGCCATCGGGTCCTCCGAGACCGGGTCGAACGGCATGCGCACCGTCGGCAAGGGCGACACCCAGAACAAGGGCGGGGGGCCCACGGTGCAGGCGGCCCGCGACACGGTGGTGCTCGATGAGGAGCTCCGCGAGGTCGAGCCCGGGAGTGGCCGTCAGGGGCGGCTGGCCCGCCGAGGCAACGTGCCGATCGCCTACTACAAGGACGAGCAGAAGTCGGCGGAGACCTTCGTGATCGGCGCGAGCGGCGCTCGCTACGCGCTGGCGGGCGACATGGCGATCCTCGAAGCCGACGGCACGATCACCCTCCTCGGTCGAGGCTCGCAGTGCATCAACTCCGGCGGGGAGAAGATCTTCCCGGAAGAGGTGGAGGCCGCGCTCAAGGCGCACCCGAGCGTGTTCGACGCGATCGTCGTCGGCGTGCCTGACGATCGCTGGGGCCAGCGCGTGGCCGCGGTCATCCAGCCCCGTCCCGGCCTGACGCCCACCCTCGAGGAGCTCGACACCCACTGCCGTGCGCACGTCGCCGCCTACAAGGTGCCCAAGGAGATCCACCTCGTCGCCGAGGTGGTGCGGTCGCCGAGCGGCAAGCCCGACTACCCGTGGGCGGGCAAGGTCGCCCGCGGCGCGATCTCAGCCTGACCAGTCCGACACCAGCCACTCGATCACACAGGAGAACACCATGCAGGTCCACGACAAGCTCTTCATCGGCGGCGAGTGGGTCGCCCCCGCCGGCACGGGGGTCATCGACGTGATCTCGCCACACAGCGAAGAGGTCGTCGGGCGGGTGCCGGAGGGCACCAACGCCGACATCGACCGCGCGGTCGCGGCCGCCCGCACCGCCTTCGACGAGGGCGAGTGGCCCCGCATGTCCCCGGAGGATCGCATCGCCGCGGTGCAGCGCTTCAGCGACATCTACGCCGCTCGGATGATGGACATGGCTCAGGTGATCACCACCGAGATGGGATCCCCGATCAGCTTCTCGCAGCTGGCCCAGTCACCCGCCCCGTGGATGATGCTCAACAGCTTCCTCGAAGAGGCCAAGAAGTACCCATGGGAGGACGAGCGCACAGGCATGCTCGGCACGCCGGTCATCGTGCGCAGCGAGGGCGTCGGCGTGGTGGGGGCCATCGTGCCGTGGAACGTGCCGCAGTTCGTCACGATGTCGAAGCTGGCTCCGGCGCTGCTCTCCGGCTCGACGATCGTCATCAAGCCGTCGCCCGAGACGCCGCTCGACGCCATGCTCATGGCCGAGCTGCTCGAGGAGGCCGGCATCCCCAAGGGTGTGGTCAGCGTGATCCCCGCGGGCCGGGAGGTGGGCGAGCACCTGGTGCGCCACAAGGGCGTCGACAAGATCGCCTTCACCGGGTCCACGGCCGCCGGGCGCACGATCGCGTCGATCTGCGGCGAGCAGCTCAAGCGCGTGAGCCTCGAGCTCGGCGGCAAGTCGGCCGCGATCATCCTCGACGACGCCGATCTGGCCGCCACGATGGAGGGGCTCAAGTTCGCGTCGCTCATGAACAACGGTCAGGCCTGCGTCGCGCAGACGCGCATCCTCGCCTCCCGCAAGAACTACGCCGCAGTCGTCGACGCGCTGGGCGAGACCGTGCGGGGCATGACCGTCGGCGACCCTGACGACCCCACCACCGAGATCGGCCCCCTCGTGGCCGAGCGTCAGCAGGAGCGGGTCGACAAGTACATCGCGCTCGGCCAGGAAGAGGGCGCCCGGGTGGTCGTGGGTGGCAACGGTCGTCCGGCGGGCTTCGAGAAGGGCTGGTACGTGCAGCCCACCGTGTTCGCCGACGTCGACAACTCCATGCGCATCGCGCAGGAGGAGATCTTCGGTCCGGTGCTCGCCGTGATCCCCTTCGACGACGTCGACGACGCGGTGCGCATCGCGAACGACAGCGAGTTCGGTCTCGCAGGCTCGGTGTGGACCGGCGACCCGTCGGGCATCGGGATGGACGTGGCTCGTCGCGTTCGCACCGGCACCTTCGGCGTCAACCAGTACACGATGGACTTCGTGGCCCCGTTCGGCGGCTTCAAGGCCAGCGGCATCGGCCGCGAGTTCGGCAAGGAAGGCCTCGAGCACTATCTCGAGCAGAAGACCATCTGCCCCTGAACCCCTGGTTCTCTGGAACCTCACGCGCGCAGGGCGCGCGTGAGGTTCCAGAGATGGGTCGTTTGGGGGATCAGGTGCCGGTGAAGTTCGGCGCGCGCTTCTCGGCGAACGCGCGGGGGCCCTCTTGGGCGTCGGCGCTCGCATAGACGGGCCAACCCAGCTCGAGCTCGTGCGCGAGCGCGTCGGCCTCACCCAGGTTCGCCGACTCACGGAGGCTCCGCAGCACCGCCTGGACGGCGATCGGTCCGTTGGCGGCGATCTGGTCCGCGAGCTCGCGCGCCTTGACGAGTGCGGTCCCGTCGGGCACGACGTGGCCGATCAAGCCGACGTCCTTGGCCTCGGTCGCCGACATCCGCCGCCCGGTGAGCAGCATCTCCGCCGCGACGGTGAAGGGGATCTGTCGACGGAGGCGCACGGTGGACCCGCCCAGCGGGAACAGGCCCCGTTGCACCTCCGCCACTCCGAACACGGCACCCTCCCCCGCCACCCGCAGGTCCATGGCCTGCAGGATCTCGGTGCCACCGGCGATGGCGTAGCCCTCGACGGCAGCGATGAGGGGCTTGCGCGGCTGGAAGTGCCGGAGGAGGCCCTTCCAGTGCAGGTCGGGATCGGCCGCGAAGCGAGGGGTCCACGCATCGTCGGGATGCCCAGCCGCCATCGCCTTGAGGTCGGCCCCGGCGCAGAAGTGCCCGCCAGCGCCGGTCACGATCGCCACGCGGATGGACGGGTCCTCGTCGATCTCCACCCACGCGTCGGCCATCCGGACGATCATCTCCCCCGACAGCGCGTTGCGCGCGTCGGGCCGGTTCAGGGTGACGATGGCAACGTGGCCATCGCGCTCGAGGAGCAGGTGCGGGTCCACCGGCCGATGCTAGAACGTGGTCTCGTCCCGCCCGCCGAAGAAGGACTCGACATGACGGCCATCGACCACGTCGAGGTGCTCGGCCGGCGGCTGGCCCTTCCGGTCGAGGTGCGGGTGGCCCGCTCGGCCGCCGCCACGTTCCTCGTGCGCCACGACGCCGCCCGCCGTCTCATGGATGGAACGGGCATGACACCCAAGCGCCTCCCCGGGGGTCGGGCGCTCTGCATCATCGCTGCGGTGCAGTACCTCGACAACGACCTCGGCCCCTACAACGAGGTGGCATTCAGCATCGCGGTCGGTGCCACGGGTGGTGCCCCCGCGGGTGCGTACATCCACGAGCTCCCGGTCGACGGCGACTTCACCTGCGCGGCCGGACGCGAGATCTGGGGCTTCCCCAAGTGGCTGGCTGACATCGATCTCGACCTCGACGATCGACGGGCCCACTGCCGACTGGCGCAGGACGGCGAGCTGATCCTCGACCTCACGATCGCCCGTCGGCCCCTCCCGCTGCCGTCGAGGCCGTTGGAGATGAGCGCGTACGCCAGCCTCGATGGCGTCACCCGTCGCACGCCGTTCTCCAGCCGCACCACCGCCGTGCGCGGTGGACCCCTCGGCGCCACGTTGCGGGTGGGCGACCGTCACCCCATGGCCCTGGACCTTCAGGCGCTCGGTCTTCCGAAGCGGGCCGTGATGTCGAGCGTGATCGGCAACATGGCGGCCGCCTTCGGCACCGCGACGGTGGTGCAGGCCTAGGCGACGCGGGGCGCGGGCAGTGCCACGCAGCTGTCCCGTCCCACCATCCAAGCGTCCAGCTCTGCGGCGGGCATCGCCTTGGAGAACGTGTACCCCTGGCCGAACGCACACCCGAGCTCCTGCAGCCGTCTCGCGGTGAGATCGTCCTCGATGCCCTCCGCCACCACCGGGACGAGCAGATGACGGGCGAGGTCGATGATCGAGCAGACGATGGCCTCGTCGAATCGATCCTCCCGCATGCCGAACACAAAGGACTTGTCGATCTTGATCTCACCCACCGGAAGGTCCTTCAGATAGGCAAGTGAGGAGTGCCCAGTCCCGAAGTCGTCGATGGCGATGGTGAGACCGATGGCCCGGAGGCGGTGCAGCGTCTCGACGGTGCGACGCGGATCGATCAGCATGCTCGTCTCGGTCAGCTCGAGGCACACCGCCGACGCGGGAACCCCAGCCTCCCGCAGATGCTCGCCAACGTCCTCGGGTAGAGAGGCCTGGAGGAGGCTGCGAGCAGAGATGTTCACCGACATCCGGATCTCGCGGCCTGCCGCGCGCCACGTCGCGCACTGGGCCAGGGCCCGCCGCAGGACGAGGTCCGTGAGCGGTCGGATCAGACCCGCCCGTTCGGCCGTGGCGACGAACTCATCGGGCGAGACCCACCCGCGCGTCGGGTGCTGCCACCTCGCCAGGGCCTCGACGCCCATGACGGCGCCCGTGGCGAGATCGATCTGCGGTTGGAAGTGCACCTCGATGCTCTCGCTCTCGATCGCCTCCCGCAGATCGCTCACCATCGCGAGCGACGAGGCGGAGTGGCCGTCACGCGTCAGGTCGTACAGCTCGACGCCCGACTGCTCAGCC
>JBQTKH010000128.1:0-15371 GCA_052386335.1 Microthrixaceae bacterium | reverse complement strand
TGGCGTGATCTCGTGCGAGTCGACGTGCTCATCCGGGCCGACGGCGGCGAAGAACTCGCCAAGTGGGAAGCCGTCCGGATCCCCCGGTCGTTCCCGAATGGAGCCGACTGCCCGTCTGACGGACCGTCGGGCTCGATGACGCTCGACCGCTCAGGCGAGATTCACCAGAGCCGCGCTGCACCACCGCGCCTGCCCACGCCGAGGGCGATCACGACGGATCCGCAGATCGTCGCTGGTACTCGAGGAGCACCTCTTGGCGATCTGCTGTGAGCTCGGTGCGGTCAGTTGGGGCCCACCCCGCGGCCTCGTAGACCTGGCGAGCCCGGGTGTTCATCTCATGGACCGTGAGCACCAGCGAGGCAGCCCCGAGGGCACGGGCCCGCAACACGGCGCACGCCATGATCAGGCGGCCGATCCCCTGCCCGCGTCGGCCCTCGGCCACCACGACGTAGCCGACGTCGATCGCGTTCGCCGCCTCCGCATCCTCGGAGACGAAGCCACCAACCGCTCCGACGACCGCTCCACCATCGAGAGCGACGGTGAGCCACGCATCAGCGCGCGCCATGTTGTCGATGAACCCGCGTCTCTGCTCCTCGACGTACGGCGAATCGACCGTCGCACCGACTCGACGCGCCTCCGCCTCTGCCCACAAGCCGGCGGCGGCCTCGATCATCGCCGCGTCAGGCTGGTCGGTCGTGTCGATCACCGTCATCGTTCAGGTGCCGGTGAAGTTCGGGGGGCGCTTCTCGAGGAAGGCGCGTGGCCCCTCCTTGGCGTCTTTGCTGGCCATCACCTCCATGCCGAGCTCGAGCTCGCGTTGGAAGGCGTCCTCCTCGCGCAGCTCGAGGGCGGCCATCACCGACGCCTTGATGTTGCGGACGGCAAGCGGGCCATTGGCCGCCACCTTCTCCGCGAGCTCGTGTGCCTTGGCCAGTGCCATGCCGTCCGCCGAGACGTGGCCGACGAGGCCGATCTCGAAGGCACGACGACCGCTGATCGGGTCGCCGATCAGCAGCATGTCCATCGCCACCGTGTACGGGATCTGTCGGGGCAGGCGGATCGTGGATGCCGACATCGGGAACAGGCCGCGCTGCACCTCGGAGATGGCGAGCTGCGCGTTCTCGCCGGCGACGCGGATGTCGAAGGCCTGGAGGATCTCCATGCCACCGGCGTAGCAGTACCCCTCGACCGCCGCGATGATCGGCTTGCGGACGTAGTGGTCCTTTAGGAAGCCCTTGTAGATGAGCGAGAAGTCCTGGCGGATGCGCTCCTCGTACTCGTCCTCGGCTGGCTTGCCTGAGGTGAGCGCGCCGACGAGGCGATCGAGATCGGCTCCGGCCGAGAAGTTGCCCTCGGCGCCGGTCATCACCGCGACGCGCAGCTCGTCGTCCGCGTCGAGCAGGTCCCACGCGTCGCAGAGGCGACAGAGCACCTCCGCGTTGAACGCATTGCGCTTGCCTGGACGGTTCAGCGTGATCGTGAGGATGTGGCCGGCGCGCTCGACGATGACTGCGGGATCTGACATCGCGTCAGCGTAGGAGGCCCACTCGGCTCAGCGGAACCGGGGGATGACGTGCTCACCCATCATCCGGATGGTCTGCATCACGGCCTCGTGGCTCACCTTGTAGGGGTTGACGAGGCAGAGGAGCTGGTCGACCCCGGCCGCCTCGTACCGCTTGCAGGTCTCGATGCACTGCTCGGGCGTGCCGAGCACGCAGGCACCAGTGTCGACGAGGTACTCGAGGCTGAGCAGGTCGAGGGAGCCGTCGTCAGCTACCGCCTTGAGGTCGGCCGCGTAGGAGTAGGTGCCGAGATCCTCACCGCGATCGGCCTGCATGTCGGCCACCGATGCGATCAATCGAGCGCCGTAGCGGGGGTACCACTCGAAGCTCTCTCGTGCGCTCGCCCACGCCTCATCCGCGGTCGGGGCGCAGACGGCCATCGTGAAGGTGGAGGCCTGGTTGTGCACGTACTTGCCGATCGGGTCGGTGCAGCCAGCGACCGCCTTGCGGTAGATGTCGATCTTCTCCTTCACCTCCTCGGGTGCCACCCCGACCGCGAAGGAGCACAGGCCCAGGCCTAGCTCGCCGACCTGGCGGTGACCGTCCGCCGAGCTCGTGGCGCCCCAGATCGGCGGGTGCGGCGACTGGATGGGCTTCGGCACCACGCGGCGCTTGGGCATCGACCAGTGCTCGCCACTGAACTCGTACTCGTCGTTGGTCCAGCAGCCCACGACGTGCCCGATGGCCTCCTGCCACATGGCGCGGGTTTCGCCGGGGTCGATGCCGAACCCCTCGAGCTCGGCCCGGGTGCTCGATCGGCCGGTGCCGAGGTCGACGCGTCCGTTGGAGATCAGGTCGAGCACGGCAACCGCCTCGGCCGTGCGCACCGGGTGGTTGTAGGGCTTGGGCATGAGGCGCACACCGAAGCCGAGGCGCATGCGCTCGGTGAGCGCCGCGATCGCTCCGTAGAGCACCTCGGGGTTGGAGCAGTGCGAGTACTCCTCCAAGAAGTGGTGCTCGACGGTCCAGAACGCATCCCAGCCGTACCGCTCCCCCGCCACCGCCTGCTCGATCGTTTGCTGGTAGGCAAGCCGTTCGCTGTCGGGGCCCCAGGGCCTGGCGACGGGGATCTCGTAGAACAGGGCGAAGCGCATGGCGCATGTTGTACCGGAATCGACGCGAGGGGGAGCGATGAGCAGGCTCGACGGCAAGGTCGTGATCGTGACGGGCGCGGCGTCGGGCATCGGGCTGGCCACGGCCCGCCGCCTCCTGACCGACGGGGCCACCGTGATCGGCGCGGACATCAGCGCGGGCCCGGAAGACCTGGGACCCGCTTGGAGCTACCTGCCGACGGATGTGACCGACGAAGCCGCGGTGCGGGCGCTCGTGGTCGCCGCGGTGCAGACCGGGGGGCGCGTCGACGGTGTGGTGAACGCCGCCGGCGTGGCCGGTGGCGGGCTCGCCCACCAGGTCGAGGCCGACGAATGGCACCGCGTGATCGCGGTGAACCTCACGGGCACGTTCTTCGTGGCCAAGCACGTGATCACCCAGATGCTCGGCCAGGAGCGCGTGGACGGTGAGCGCGGTTCGATCGTCACGCTGGCCAGCATCGAGGGTCTCGAGGGCACTGCTGGCGGCAGCGCCTACAACGCGTCGAAGGGCGGGGTCGTGCTCCTCACCAAGAACCTGGCGATCGACTACGGGCCTTCAGGCATCCGGGCCAACGCCATCTGTCCCGGCCTCATCGAAACCCCCATGACCGGCGCGCTCTTCGGAATGGAGGGCATGGAGGAGGTGGCCCAGGGATACATCGACGAGCACGCGCTGCGCCGCTACGGCCGGCCCGAGGAGGTCGCGGCCGCCGCCGCGTTCCTGCTGTCCTCGGATGCCTCGTTCGTCACCGGGCTCGGCATGGCCGTCGACGGTGGCTACACCGCCGGCAGAGATCACGGCATCACGAAGCTCCTCGGCTTCAGCTGACGGCTGGTCAGACCGGCGTCGGGCCGTGGACCACCGAGGAGATGGCGACGAAGTGGCAGACGACCGCCGCGACGACGAGGACGTGCCACACCTCGTGGTAGCCGAAGACCCGCGGGAACGGGTCGGGCCAGTGGGTGGCGAGGAAGATGGCGCCCACCGTGAACAGGAACCCGCCGACCGCCATCAGGACGAGCTCCGCCAGGCTCAGGTTGTGGACGAGCTGAGGGCCGGCGATCACTGACGTCCACCCCATGACGATGTACAAGGTGCCGCGCATGACCCTGGTGACGCGGCTGTCGGTAAAGGACAGAACGAACCCGAGGGCGGCCATCGACCACGCCAGCGCGAGCAGCGTCCACGCCACCCAGCCCCGGAGCACGAGCAGGCACAACGGCGTGTAGCTCCCCGCGATCATCACGAAGATCGTGCCGTGGTCGAGCTTCTGCATGAGACGGCGCTTGGCCGCTGACCAGCGACCGCGGTGGTAGGTGCCGCTCACCCCGAACAGCGCGACCAGCCCGAGGGCGTACACCGAGGCACCGATGCGCCCGCGGCCCGACGACGCCAGTGCCACGACGGCGATGCCGGCGGGCACGGCCACGAAGAAGCAGACGAGGTGCAACCAGCCGCGCAGGAGCGGCTTGGCCAGCAGCTCTGGTAGCGACGGGCTCGCGGTCGACATGCAACGATCAGGGTACGGCGTGTCAGGCGTCTCCGTCCGGTCGGCCCTTCGCAATCGCCTGACGAAACGCTCCATCAGCACGGCATGATGCACTGATGCCCCTGTCCTCGGTCACTCGCACCGAGCTCGTGGCGGGCGCCAAGGCCGTGGCGCCGATGCTCGTCGGCGTGATCCCGTTCGGGCTCGTCGCCGGCGCCACCCCGGCAACGACAGGGCTGGGAGGCGGCACGTCGATCGGGCTCTCGACGATCGTCTTCGCCGGGGCGTCGCAGCTGGCTGCGGCCGACGCGCTGGCCGACGGTGGGAGCGCCCTCGTGGCGGTGATCGCTGCATGCACGATCAACCTCCGCATGCTCCTGTACTCCGCGTCGCTCGCGCCGCACCTCACCCACGTGTCGCTGCGACGACGGATGCTCATGGCCTACGTGCTGACCGACCAGGCCTACGCCGTGTCGATCACGCGCTGGAGCGGTGAGACCACCCCGGTCGGTGACGACGGTCCCACGCCGGCGCTCGACCGACGAGTGCCCTACTACCTCGGTGCCGCGCTCACGCTCTGGGCGAACTGGCAGGTCTGCACGATCATCGGCGTGCTCATCGGCACCGCGGTACCCGAGTCGCTGCCCCTCGACTTCGCGGTTCCCCTCGTGTTCCTCGTGCTCCTCGTACCGGCCATCACCTCGGCCCCCGCCGCGGTGGCGGCGCTGATCGGTGGCGGCACGGCCGTGCTCTCAGCGGAGGCGGGGGCTGGTCACCTGGCCGTGCTGTTCGGCGCGCTGGCGGGCATCGTCGCCGGCGCGGTGGCCGAGGCGATGGGCGAACGACGCGCGCCCCGTGACGAGACCCCGCTCGCCCCCGACCCGGGGCCGGCGCCGTGAGTCGGATCTGGACGGCGATCATCCTCGCCGGCATCGGCACCTACGCCATGCGGGCGTCGTTCCTCGTGTTCGCCCACCGTCTCGCCGACGTGCCTCCTTCGGTGCAGCGACTGCTGCGCCAGATCCCTCCGGCCGCCCTCGCTGCCATCGTCGTGCCCGCCCTGCTGCGCCCGGAGGGCCAGATCGACCTGTCGCACCCTCGCTTCGTTGCGGGGCTCCTCGCGGCGGCGGTGGCCTGGCGCACCCGCAACATCGCCCTCACGCTCGTGGTGGGCATGGCCGCGCTCATGCTCCTCGACGCCCTGTGACCCGAACGGCCCCTGCAGGCTGGTAGACCCGGCGCCATGCTGAGCTACGACGCAGCGGTCGCGCAGGTCACCGCCCCCGGCGAGCGGTACGAGGTGCAGACCATCGAGGTCGACGGTGTTGCTGTGCGAGCGTTCACCAACGCGCCCGCGAGCCTGCGGGAGATCTTCGCCTCCGCCCGAGGGCGCGGAGAGGACACGTTCCTCGTCTACGAGGACGAACGGTGGACGTTCACCGAGGCGATGACCCACGTCGACGCGCTCGCCGCCCTGCTGGTCGACCACTACGGGGTGGCCCCCGGCGATCGGGTTGCGATCGGGATGCGCAACTACCCGGAGTGGGTGATCGCGTTCGCGGCGATCACGTCGATCGGCGCGGTGTCGGTCTCGCTCAACGCGTGGTGGACCACCGACGAGCTCGACTACGCCCTCGAGGACTGTGGTGCGACCGTCCTCATCGCCGATGCGGAGCGCGTCGAGCGCGCGCTCGTTGCGTGTGAGCGCCTCGGCTGCCGGATCCTGGCGGTCCGCGTGCCGGAATCGCTCCTCGCAGGTGTCGATCGTTGGGAGGACATCCGGCCGCTCGGAGCGCCCATGCCCGACGTCGACGTCACCGCCGACCACGACGCCACCATCCTCTACACCTCCGGCACCACCGGCCACCCGAAGGGCGCGGTGTCGACCCACCGTGCGGTGGTGCAGGCGCTGATGGGCTTCGGCTGCAAGGCCGCGGTGGACCGGCTCCGCCGTCCTCCGACAGCAGCGGAGGAGAAGGCGGCGCTCCCCCTCACGTTCATCCTCATCGTCCCGCTGTTCCACGTCACCGGCTGCGTGCCCGTGATGCTCTCGTGCTGGGCCAGCGGCCTGAAGCTCGTGATGATGTACCGCTGGGACGCCGACCGGGCCCTCGAGCTCATCGAGCGTGAGCAGGTCACCAACTTCGTCGGCGTGCCCACGCAGAGCTGGGACCTGCTCGAGTCGCCGCGGTTCGCGACAGCCGACACGTCCAGCCTGGTCAGCGTCGGGGGCGGCGGCGCCCCCGCCCCACCCGAGCTCGTGAAGCGAGTGGCCTCGAGCTTCGCGACGGGCAAGCCGAGCATCGGCTACGGCATGACCGAGACCAACGCCTACGGGCCGGGCAACAACGGTCAGGACTACCTCGACCACCCCACGAGCACGGGGCGGGCGACGCCGATCCTCGAGCTGGCCTTGCGCGACGAGCTCGGCCGGGACCTCCCGATCGGCGAGCGCGGCGAGATCTGGTTCAAGGGGCCCCACCTCATCCGCGGCTACTGGAACAAGCCGGAAGCCACCGCCGAGACGATCGTCGACGGGTGGCTGCGCAGCGGCGACATCGGGCGCGTCGACGCCGAGGGCTTCGTCTACGTCGAGGACCGCGCCAAGGACATGGTGCTGCGCGCCGGCGAGAACGTGTACTGCGCCGAGGTGGAGGCCGCGATCTACGAGCACCCCGCCGTCTACGAGGCGGCGGTGTTCGGTGTGCCGCACGAGCGGCTCGGCGAAGAGGTGGCCACGGTCGTCTACGTGCGCCCGGGGATGGATCTCGATGCCGCGGCCCTCCAGGCGCACATCGCCGAACGGTTGGCCTCTTTCAAGGTCCCGTCGATCGTGCAGCTCGTCCACGAGCCGCTGCCCCGCAACCCGGCGGGGAAGATCCTCAAGCGGGATCTCCGCGAGCAGCTGATCGCCTAACGATCGAACAGGGCGGCGAGCCGCTCACGGGTGTCGACGCGCTCGGTGCGGCGGCGAGTGGACTCGTAGGCCTGACGAGCGATGGCGGCCCGCCGACTGGGATCCATGGCGTTCACGCCCATCACACGCGCGTCGTCGGCGGTGGGCTGGAATGCCACGACCGGCACCCCGGCGCGGCGCAGGCGACGCACCTCCACCGCCAGCAGCGCAGCGGCCCAGCGACGGGCGGGCTGGTCGGCGGCGACGCGCAGGCCGCGGCCAGCGACGGACATCGGTGAGCTGACCAGGACGAGATCGAGCGGCGGGTCGACGGACCGCAGGGCGTCTGCGTTGGTGGGCGAGTGCACGCCACCGTCGATGTACGCCTCACCCTCGATCGTCACCGGGTGGAAGAAGCTCGGTATGGCGCAGGAGGCGGCGACCACATCGGGGAGCGGCGGACGCCGCTCGTTGCGTCCGAACACCACACGGCGTCCGTCCGCCTGTCGCACCGCACAGATCCACAGCGGCTCCGCTGGCCACGCGGCGTCGTACAGGGCGGTGATGCCCTCGGAGATCACGTCCGTGCTCACCGACCCGTCGGGCAGGAGCCCGGCGAGCAGCGCGAGCGGTCGCACCTTGAACGGCTGGGCCGCCGCCCGGGTTAGCGTGGCGAGCAGCTGCGACGACAACGGCGCCTCGCGACTGGGTCGCAGCGGCGACGGAGGCGACGGCACCCCGATTGCTCGCAGCAGGCGCGCCCCTGAGGGCGACAGGGGACGATCCTCGGCGCGCGCGAGCCCATCAGCGGCGGACAGCCCGGCTCGCAGCGCAGCGCCGGTGATCGAACCGGCAGACGTGCCGACGATCACCGCCGCTCGGCGCGGATCCCAGCGCGTCGCGTCGTGGATCGCAGCAAGCACGCCTGCGTGAAAGGCACCGCCGGCCACCCCGCCGGCGCCGAGCACCAGCCCGACACGCGGCGCGGCTTCTCCCATCGCGTCGACGGTACCTGCGCTGGCCACCGAGCGGCGGCGGTTCGGCGACCGCCCGCCGAGTGAACGCTGCGTCGGTCGGTCAGACCACAGCGAACGCGAGCTGGACCACGACGCGGTCGGCGTCGATGGAGCTCGGCAGGCGGACCGAGATCGCGCCCCCGGCTTCGTAGGTACCGCCTCCCGAGCCCGGGGCCGCACCGAACAGGGTGCGGCCGGCTCGGACGCCCGGACCGGCTCGGCCGGTCAGGAGGCCGTCAGGCGTGCCGTCGACGACCACCGGGGCGGCCGGGTCGAGGCGAACCCTGGCGTGCGGAGCGCGTACCGCCGTGCTGGTGGCGGCCACGTCGAGCCCCGTCACGGTCCACCGCACGTCCCAGCCCTCGTGCGTGCCGCGGGCGTCGACAACCCGAACCGAGGGCAAGATGCCGGTCCAGGTGACATCGGAGCCGAGCACGCGCTCGAGGGTCACGGTTGCACTGGGGGTCGCCAGCACGAGCTCGCCGCCGATGATCTCGAGCTGGATCACCTCGGTCACCGCGGCCTCGGCAGCGGGCACGGGACGTGCCTGGGCCGCGCCGACGACCTCGGCACCGAGCGCGTGCTGTGTGACCGACGGCAGCGACGGGGCCGAGACCTCTGCGGGCGAGGCCATTGGGGTCGTCGGAGCGCCGGTGACCTCGATCGGAGCCGCACCCGGGGGCGCCGGTTCGGAGACGGCCGCCGCCACCCCTGTCGTCGTGATGACCGCCACCGCTGTTGCTGCCACGATCGCTCGCCACCTCGTCACCATCGCCCAACCTCCACCGTGTCCGCGCGTGAGGTGCGCGGAGCTCGATGGAGATGTCGGGTCGTACCGGCGCGGACTTGACCCGGGGGTTCACAGAATGGGCCAGAGGACCCTGGACGAACGCGTCAAGCCGGAAGGCCCGGCGAACACGGGCGCGCTCAGTTGCGCGAAGGCCCGTCGACGCTCGACGAGGCAACGGCTCGCGACACAGCGTGCGCCAGCCGGTCGTCGAACCCGCCGAGCCGCGGTGCTCGGCGCACGGGGCGATCGAGGTCGATCGACGGTGACGCGGTCGCCGGCGACCGCTCGGCCTTCGCGACGAGCATCTGTACGTGGTCATCGAGCTCCTGCAGCACCTCGTCGACCGCCTCGATCGCAGCCTCCAGCAGCTCGTCGCGCTGCGCGTGCACCGCGGCAGCTGCCAGCTCGGCCGCCTCGCGCTCCCCCGCGGCATCGCGCCGCAAGCCTGCGGCCGCCTCCGCAGCCGCCGTGGTGAGCTCGTCGGCTCGTTCCCTGGCCGCCGCCAGCAGCGCCAGCGCGGCTTCGTGGTGGCTGGCAGCCTCGCGCAGACGCTCGGCGGCCTGGCCCTCGAGCGCGCGCACGCGAGCGGAGCAGGAGGCCACCAGCGCATCTGTCATGTCCGCGACCCGGGCGACTGCCGCCTTGGCCTGCTGCCGTACGATCGCCAGCTCCACCTGCGCGGCGTTCGAAGCCTTCGCGGCGACATTGGCGGAGTCGGTCGCCCCATCGGCGGAGTCCACCGTCGGACCGCGGTCGGTCACCGCTCCGTTGGTGGTCGCATCGGCGGCCACCACCCCGCTTGTCCACACCCCGTTGCTCGACACACCGTTCGTCGACGGCGTGGTGGCCCATGCCCCGTCGAGTGAGTCCGTGTCGCCTCCGGAGACGACCAGTGGCCGGGCAGCCGGCATCGGCTCCTCGCTCGCCAACTCGCCTCGCGGCGCGTCCTGGCGCTCGAGCTCACCGAGGTCGACGACCACCGGTGTGGAGACCTCATCGCCGTTGGCCGTGGGCTCGAGGTCGGGAGGCGCCGCAGGGAGCTCCAGCACGACCCGATCGAGGGCCGGGTCCTCGACTGTCGGCTCGTGCCCGCGGTGCACGCGTCGGCGCAACCGGTCGCGAAGGCGGAGCAGCAGGAGCTGCAGCACGACGAGCGCCACGGCGAGAAGCCCCCACGGGTAGCCAGTCGTGCTCGCGCGAGCGACGACGGGCGAACCGAGGCCTTGGACCTCCACCACTGCTGTCTGTGCTCCGATCGTGAGGGCCGAACGGTGAAGTGGGATCGTCAGGACCTGCGACGCTCCCGGCTCCATCCGATCCACCTCAGGCGGCTTGACGAAGCCGTCAGGGTTGCTGCCCGAGCCCCACGACACGTTGACCTTCGGGGCGTCGATGGCGAGGGGTCCGGTGTTCACCAGCGTGACCTCGAGCACGCGCCGACCTCCTGCGCCGAAGAGCTCGGCCCAGCGGTGACCGCCGGTGATCTCCGCTGCGCTGATCTCGAGCGCCCGCACGGCCGCGACATCGTCCGCGGTGATCGGCACCGTGGCCATGCCTGCGACGGCGATCGGCGCCGTGGTGGCGATCTGTGAGGACTGGTCGGTGGCCTTCACGACGCAGGGGCACGGCGAGGGCGGCTGACCGGTGGTGAGCTCCACGCTGAAGGTGCCGCTCGGGCCCACGCCTGCGGTGCGCTGCTGGGGGACATCGCAGTCCGCCGAGCCGCGCAGCCCGCCATGGCCGCACAGCTCGACGATGAGGGTGGCGGCGTTGGGCCAGCCTGTTCCGGTGATCAGAATCGTCTCCCCCGCGGCGGTGCCGGTGCGGTCGATCGCCACGGTGGGGTCGGTGGTCTGCGCCGCACCAGCACGAGCGCCGCTGGCGGCGACGAGAGCCGCCACCGCGAGTGCGAGGATTCGCTGGGATCGGGCGCTCATGCCGGCACCGGCACGCGGTCGTTCGACCGGCTCGGAGGCGAACCCTGATTGCGCTGGCTGCGTCGCCGGCGGCGGTACCACCAGGTTGCCGCGAGCAGGAGCACGAGCAGCGCGGCGATGAGGAGCCACGGGTAGGGGGCGAACTGCTTGGATCCCTCGGTGCGCACCCCCTCCGCGGTGAGCACGAGTTGGGCCGTGAGCGGTTCGACGGAGGGCAACCCGGTGACGATCGATGCGCCCACGTAGTTGGCGCCCGGCAGCAGCTCTGGCAGCTGTTGGACGGGCACCGTTCGGATGGTTCGCCCGAAGAGCCCTGTCACGCGCACCTGGGCGCTCGGTGCCAGCCGGAGGTTTCCGGTGTTGGCGACCTCCCAGGTGATCGTGGCGGTGCCACCGTCACGCTCGACCGCGAGCTCGTCGATGCGCAGCGCAGGTTCCACGGGCCCGCTGACCCGCACGTACACGCGGGCGCCCATGCGATGGCGAACGTTGAACGAGATCCCATCAGGTGCGATGGAGGGGTCGAAGGATCCCTCGTCCGCATCGACGGCCAAGATGGCGCCCGCGTGGTCGCCAGGCTCGGCGTCGTCGGGCACGGTGATGCTGAAGGGCACGTCGATGCGCTGGCCAGGAGGAACGGTGTACTCGCCCGCCGCGAGCTCGATCCACGTGCCGACGTCGACCGGTGTCTCGTCGTCCTTGAGGGCCGCGAAGCCACCGACGTCGACGACGCTGACGGCGTCGGTGGGAAAGATGACGAACCTGATCGGGCGGTCACCGAGGTTCGAGATGGCGACGGTGTCGCCGAAGACCGCACCTGGGTCGAGCGTGTAGGTGAACCAGTCGCGCGAGCCGGGACCGTCGGGCCCCGATGGCTGGACAGCGAAGCCAGACTCGGCGGGTGTCGCCTCGGGCGGTGGATCGGCAGGCGGATCCTGCGCCCGGGCAACGCTCGCGGGGAGCAGCACGACCATGGTCGCGAGCACCCCGGCCCAGCGCCATCGGCAGGCTACGCGGGTCCGTGGGTGGGGGCTGCTGGTGGTCGTCGTCACGCGCGTGGGATTCCTTTGTGGATCGAGGATGCCGAAGGGCGGGGATGTGGTGGTCGAGCGACCACACACCCCCGCCCTCCGTGCCGGATGTGCCTACAGGAGGGTCAGAACGAGGCCTCCCGCGTAGGTCCCCGCACCGGCGCTGGCCGGCACACCGAGGAACAGCGAGGCGTCACAGGCGAAGGTGCCGCCGCTGTGATCGACGGGGCTCGAGCACAGGACGTTGCTCTCCTGCAGCCCGCCGATTCCATCGAGTCCTGCCGCGCCGGCGGCGACGAGCTGGGTCAGCCAGTCGGCCCCGCTCGCGGCGTCGGCCGTCCCGGGGCTCACCTGCGCCACGTCGCCGAAGATGACGTCGTGGGCGATGGAGGCCGTCGGGCTCCAACCCATGTTGTCACCCGGGATGCAGAGCCGGTCGGCCGTGGTGCCGCCACCGAACGCGCCACCCAGGCTCCCTGCGTTGGAGCAGGCGGCGATGGTCTGACCCGTCGGGAGCGTGATGGTCGGGCTGCCAGCGGCACCAAGGTCGGTGACGAAGCCGGACAGCGTCCAGCCGGCGGAGGTGCCTCGGGCGTTCGTGACCGTGAGGTCCTGCAACGAGCCCGTCGATGCCTGTGCCTGGCCGTTGAGGACCACCGGGCTCATCACCACCGGTCCGCCGACCTTGTCGAGCATCATCGTCGTGCCCACCACTGGCTGCACGACGATCTCCGTCAGCGAGCAGGCAGCCGCAGTTGCGTTGCAGTTGTTCGCGAGGACGGTGATCGTGACCGTCGCCGAGTTGCTCACCAGCGGGGTGGGTGAGGTCGTGTCCGCGACGGTGAAGGTGAGCACCACAGGTGCCCCCGGATCGCTCGCCGGAGCCGTGTAGCTGTACACGCCGTTGGATCCCGTGACGGTGCCTTCGGTGGCGCCCGGGGAGCTCAGCGTGAACGTCGACAGGTCGATGTTGCTGTTCACATCGGTGCAGTTGTCGACCAGGTTGATCGGGATCGATTGCGTGACACCGACGCTCGCTGTCTCCACGGTGCACACGGGCGCGGTGTCCGGAGCGTTCACGGTGATGGTGTCGAACGGCAGCGCCGGCACCGACGTGGTGCCCGTGCAGGGCGCCAGCGGGAGCGCCCCGCAGCCGGCCGGGGAGGGCACGCCCGGGTTGCAGCTGAAGCCCACCTCGAGCACACCACCACCGATGATGGCGACCGTGTTGCTGTTGCCGAGGCTGAGGTTGATCGGGCCGCCGGTACCGGTCCAGGTGGTCGCGGGGATCGTCGCACCGACGCTGAGCGGTGTCGCCGTCTCGTCACCGGAGGTCGGGCCGCCGGTGTCGTCAGGCGTCCCGACCGTGAGGTCAGGACCCGGATCGACCGTGGGGGTCGGGTCGACGATGACCGTCGTGCCCGAGACGCTGAGGCCGGGACCGTTCGGACCGAACGTGTTGTCGAGCGTGTCGTCCACGCCGGTCAGCGGGCTGTTGGCGATCTTGCCATTCGGACCGGGCAGCGTGGCGAAGGTCGCCGTGCCTTGCGTGGTGTTCGTGCCCAGCAAGGTCACGTTCACGACCGCCGGGATCACGTTCGTCGCCAGCGGATCGGACGCTGTGGTGCCGGCGCTGAGCAGACCGAGCGCGTAGCCGGCCAGCAGCGTCGACGCCGGCACGTCGATCGAGAACGAGGCGCCGGACAACGTCGCATCCCCGCCGAGCAGGAGGGGGTTCGGGGTCGCCGCTCCCGACACCGTGAGCTGGAGCGCGGAGGTTCCCGCCTGCACGGTGTTGGTACACGAGTTGGGTGTGATGACGGTGCCCGCGCTCGCAGGCGAGGCCGCCAACAAGGCAGGCACGAGCCCGGCCAACAGGCCGAGCGTCGCGAGGATGGCGCGTCGGCGCCGGGTCGATGTCTGCAAGGGAATGCTCCTTTTGGTGGATCCGTGGCTCGGGCAACGCTGGCATTCGGCTCCATGCACGAGGATCCGATCACCGCGATTCGATTGAATCGAGGCGCATCATCGGGGTCCACGAGCGTATGACCTTCTGACAAAGGCTCTGACGCACAGTCAGAACTACGGAGCGTGAAGGTGCACATTAGGCACGACTGGATCCCTGTCAAGAGGCCGCATCAGCACGTTCGGTCAAAGTGACTGACCGGTAACTGAACCCGCTGATCTGCCGATAACGGTCGCTACTCGGTGGATATGGGCGCCCAACTCGGGAGGACCTCCGAGGCATGACCATTGACGTCAAGGTCACGCATTCCCGTCCTTGACATTTGACCTGATGCCAGGCAAACCTTGCGCTCGATCGACGGCGCCACTCAGCGTGGCTGTCGTCGTGAGCCCGAGCCACAAGGGAGACAGACCTGTGTTCGATCGCCGACGGCGGCTGCTTGCCGCGTTCTTCGTGTTGCCGCTCTGGGTCGGAGCCCTCGCCTGGAGCGTCGTCAGCGCTTCGCCGGCGACGGCGTCGAGCGTGACGACAGGCACCTCGTGCACGAACACCGCCCAGGCAGGCACCTCGTCGCTGCCGGTCACGATCTCGGGCGCTGCCACGCCGGCCGCCGCCGTCGTGGGCACCGACGTTGCCACGCTCTCGGGGGCGACGTTCGCCATCGACGTCCCGTCGACCACGCTCCTCGCCGGATACGGGCTCGGGCTGTTGACGGCCGGCCCGACCTCCGGGTCACCGGACGCGACAAACGTGATCCCGGCGATCGTGAACGTGACGATCTTGGGCGCCAACACCACGGAGGGAACCGCCACCTTCTCCACGAGCGCGGGCCCCGATGGCAAGATCGCCAACAACCCGATCACCCCCGCCGACGAGACAGCCGACAACGTCGCTGGCCCGAACGGCTTCGGGCTGAGCGTCACGGGGACGACGGTCATCGTCGATCCCACACCGACCAACAAGACGTCCGGTGACGAGTCGGCCACACCGCTCACCGTCACCGCCACGCTCCCGACCACCACGTGGACCCCCACCGGCGGCGACATCGCGCTGCGCCTCGGCAACACCTCCACCGCTGCGGTGCTCGGTGGGGGCTTCCTCGTCGTCTCCTTCAGCTGTCAGCCCGGCACGCCAGGGCCTGCCGGATGTGGTCCGGCGCCCCTCACCCCGTGCACGACGACCACACCCGTGCCTGCCCTGCCGTTCAGCACCGTGACCGTGACCGGAGGGAGCACGACCACCTCCACGAGCACGACGTCGACGAGCACCACCTCCACCACGACCGCACCCACGACCTCGACCACCGCGCCCACGACCTCGACCACCGCCCCAACCACCTCGACGACCGCTCCACCCGTCGTGCCCACCAAGGTGAGCGGCACCGGCAGCTACACCACGACGTGCACGAACAGCGTCACCCCAGACAAGAGCGAGCTGCTCTTCGTCGTCACCGGGAGCACGATGTCTCCCATCGATGCCGGGTCCGCGGTGTCGCTCACCGACCAGAGCTGGGAGGTGACCGTGCCAGCGTCGGTGCTGCAGACGGGGATCAACCTCGGCCTGCTCGCGGCGGGCGACAAGCCAGCGGGCAC
>JBQTKH010000127.1:0-14004 GCA_052386335.1 Microthrixaceae bacterium | reverse complement strand
GAGGTACGCGGTCTTGTTCAGCCGCAGGTAGGCGCCCTGGCCGGCGGCGTGCTCGCCGCGGGCTTCCCACTCGGCGGGCGTGTAGGGGCCGACGGTGACCCACCGTCCGATCGGGAGCTGCTCGAGCGACGCGGCGGGGAGCCGGTGGCGTCGCCCGGCGGGGACGACGCGGTCGTCGATGACCTCCATGCGGGGCAACGGCGACGCGACCAGGTCGACGCCGACGACGACACCGAGCCCGGCGGTCAGCTTGCGGGCCGGGTCCAGCACGTCTTGGAGACGCTCCCAGCGTTCGCGTGGCTTCAAGCCGGACGGGTCGAACCCCGGGGGCCGGTCGGTCGGGGCGCGGCCGACACGGTCAGCGACCAACCACGCCGCCTGCTCCCGAAGGACAGGGTCCAGATCGGGACGTTTCGAGGACCGTTGCAGTCGTCCGGCGGCGTCGGCGAGGATCAGGTGGGGGTCGTCGGACTTGGGGAGCCGTCCCCGCACGGTGGCCGTGGCGACCTGGCGGGCCGCCGCCAGGAACTCGATGTCGGCTTGCGGACCGGTCAACGCGGCCGGGAGATCGGCGGGGGTGAGGGCGCCGGGTGCGGGTCGGCGGGCGAGCTGGTCGACGGCGAACACGGGCCGCCACTCCCACCGTTCGACTGCGGCCCGGGTCGGTCGGGAACCGCCGAGGTAGGGGTCGGGTTCGGTTCCGCCGGTGGTGATCGGAACCCGGACCGGGTAGCCGTGCTCCCCGGCCCGCACCGCGCTCCCCCGGTCGTCGTGGGTGTAATGGCCGAGGCGCCACGTCCCTGGTCCTGCGACCGGGCCGTCGGCCCCGTAGGAGGCGAGGAGGACCTGGTTGCGGGCCGAGTAGTCCAGCCACGACTGCGCGCCGATCAGCGCGACTTCCCAGCTGGCCGGGGTGGTGAGCGAGGCTGTCGCCCACCGGTCGAGGTGGGTGGCCATGTCGGCGAACGTGTCGAAGCTGATTCGCTGGGACTGGCGTGCCATGCCGGCGACGGTGACGAAGCCCGGTCCCGGGCCTACTCCCGGAGTTGGTCCCGAGATGACTCCCGATCCCAGGCGGGACCGGGCGCTTGCCCGCCTATGGGCAGGTGGGGTGGCAGCGGATCACGGTGCGACCACCGAAGACGGTCGTTGTTCCGGCCCCGACCGGGACCCGGGCGCCGCAGCGCTCACAGGTCCCGGCTACCCGGTTCGCTTCGACGGGCTCGTCGAGCGCGGCGACGAGGTCGAGCTGTCCCTGCATCCGATCAGCCGGCCGCGCCGGCCGCGGGTGGCGGGCATTGCCGCCCGCGGGTCGGTCGTCGCGCTGGGCACGGGGTCGGGGGAGGTTGGCGACCGACTCGGCAACCACGGTCGGGTCGAGGACCGGCTCGGGCGACGTGGCCCCTTTCGGCCACAGTGGACACGTCCCGGTCTCCGGTGGTGGCAGGGCCTTGTGGTCGGCGCCGGTCGGGACAAGCTGCCCGAGGTCATGGTCCTCCCACCAGCGGACCAGCCGCAGGTGGATCGGCGGCAACGTGCCGTGCAGGAGGACCGCTTCCTGACGTCGCATCTGGCGGATCACGTGCGCCGGGAGCAGGTCCTCGCGCTGCACGTGTTCGGACACGGTCTTGCGGCCCCCGCCGGTGTCAGCCGACCAGCCGCGCTGGGCGACGTGCTCGGTACCGGCAACCCGGGACACGTAGTCGAGAGTGGACGGGTCGTCAGTCCCACTGAAGATCACCTTCGATCGGTGCCCGCCCAACACCGCGTCGGCCAGGGACCCGTAGCGGTGGGTGATCTGGGACTTCGACTGCCAGCCGGTCATGAACATTCCCCCAAGCCCGGCGATGGTGGACACCTCCTCGGGGAGCCACTGCAGCTCGAGCTGGCCGGCCTCGTCGATCACGATCAGCAACGGCTTGGGTAGCCGCCGCCCGGCGATATCCCAAGCGTGGATCTGCTCGCGGAGATCACCGAGCAGACCACCCAGCACCGGGGCGAGGCGGGCGAACTCGGTGGAGGGGGCCGCCAGGTACAGAGTGTTCGACCGTCCCGGCTCGCCGTCCATGAGCCACTCGAGATCGACATAGCGGGGTCGCCGCGGCGGGATCTTGTCCGCCGAGTAGAAGGCGCGCGGGTCCAGCGACGCAGAGTGCGACACGGCCGGTTCGGTCCACGCCTCGAACGCCAGGCGGGCCGTCGCGTAGATCGAGGCACGGATGCGAGGGTCCTCACCCTCAAAGGCCATCAGCTTGGTCATAGCGTCCTTCGCCAACAGCCGCACCTCCAACGGCTTGTCGTCGGCGAGCCCGAGCCGGACGAGGCGGTTCGCCGTCGGGTCGGTGATCCCGACGTGCATGAACGCCCACGTCGCCAACCGGCCGATCGTCAACGGCTCCCGCGGCTCCTCCCCGACGAGCTGGGACAGCCCCGCCAACGACATGTACGCCGAGGTCAGGGTCTCACCATGGGAGGCCCAGAAGTCCCCGCCGGTCACCCCGTTGCGCGGGATGGCCTGCGCCAAGGCCCGCCCGGCCCGCGCCGCACCCGAGGTCGTGGTCACGTCGCGCAGCGGCGTCCACCGCGCCGACGGGAGCCCGGTAACCCCGCCGGGATCGAACACCGCCAACTCGCCCCGCCCTGCCCGTGCCGCGGCGGTCGTGTCGTACAGGTCCCGTTTCACCGACAACGCGACGACCGGGCCGTCCCAGCCGATGATCCCCGCGGAGGCCAGCACCGTCTTGCCCGAGCGGGTCGGGCCGATCAACGCCACCGAACCCCGGTCACCTTGGCGGTTCGTTGCCCGCCGACCCTTCGCCGGGTGCCGTTCGCGGTCCTCGGTCGCCAACATCGGGCCGTGCGGAGCGAGACGGCCCAGGAGCAGCCGCCCGGTCGGTGGCAACGAACCCGGAATGGCCAACGGGCGGACATCACGCGGCCGAGCGACCCGAGCATCGGTGGGGACACCAAACCGTGACCGCGACGGTGACGACCAGCGCCGCCACCCCAACACCCCCGCTGTGACCAGCGCGCCGACGGCAACGGCGACGGTCAGCGTGCACGCCCAGTAGAGAACGGGGCCGGGCAACCCGCGGGCGTGCTCGGCCCACGCCCCGGTCGGGTCACCCGGCGTCGACGCCAGACGACCTGTCACCGTGAGCCAGTCGGCGATCCCACCGTCCACCAGCCCGCCGACCAGGGTCGCTGCGAGCCACGCGCCGGCGAAGGTCACCGTCGCCACCGCCATGACCAGGCCGCCGACAACCGCGACGACGACCTCGAACCCGCCCGATGGCGGTTCCTGGCGAACCGGACGCGAGTCCATCAGCGCATCCCAGCCGTGCCAGCGCGTCGGGCAGATCGGGAGTCCCGGCCCGAGATCGGGACCACGGTCGGGACGAACGCCGGGACCAACTCCGGGACCGGTCTCCCGGACGCTCCTTCCAGCACCCCTGCTGACCAAAGGAGCCACCCTTGAACCCCTACCGCGACCTCGACGACGCCTACCAACGCATCGCGCGGCATCCCCACCGCCACACGATCCCGAGTGGACCAGGCGGCGACCTCGACGCCATCGTCGCAACGATCCGAGACGACATCCCCGACAGCGGCCCGTCGGACCAGACGGTGCGTTCCCTGATCGCGGCCGGGCGCACCGACCCCGACGCGCTCACCGTCGTGCTCTACGCGCTCGCACCTCAGCTGCGGGCCCGGCTCTCCCACGCCGCGACCGGCGAGTACCACGCCGACGCGCTCGGTGACCTCGCGCTCGTCGTCCTCGACAGCGACCTCGACCGGCCCGGCCTCGCACATCGGCTCGTCAACCGAGCCCACAACCGGGTCTGGCGCAGCGCCCGCCGCGTCCACACCCGCGGCGTGCTCAACATCACGACGACCGTCCCCTGCCCACCCGACCGGCTCGCACACCTCCACGACCACCGGCCCGGCGTCACCGGCGATATCGCCGACACCGTTGCCGACCGGGTCGACCTCGAACGATTCCACACGGCGATCGAGGCCGCCGTCGCCGATGGGCTCATCCCGCCCGAGGTCTGGGCCGCCTACCGCGACCACCGCCTCCACCGAGCCGTCACCGCCGGTCTGCCGAGTAGCAGCAGCCGCGAACGCGTCGCCGCCCACCGAGCCGCCCGCCGCCTCGCCCCCTACATCGACACCTACCTCGGCCTCCACGCCGCATGACCCACCCGCCACGCGCCCTTCGGTTACGAAACCCTCGCACTCCAGGTTCCCCCGGTCCCGGCAGATCGCCCGCGGGTCAGGGGAATGACCGGGTCGACGCGATCGGCCAGCTACTGGCGTCACCCCTGCGGAGGAGGCCGCTGTCGCGTCACCGGCACCGACTTCAGCTGGGTCCCCCTGCCGCTCTACGACCTGGATCTGGGTGTGCCGTTCCCGCCGTGCCGCTGTCGCCCGCCCCTGTCCTTGGCTGGTTCAGCCGGCCTGCGACCCGGCGCGCATGGGCCGGGTGATGCCCTCCACCACGGCCAGGAGTGCATTGGCCGACCGGGAGCGGGACTTGCGTCGCAACACGGCGCGGTCCGGGCTCAACGCCACGACGGCCACTTCGCCGGCCATGCCCTTCACCACGACCGGGTCATGCGCTGTCGCCACGACCCACTCGGGCAGGTCGAGGTCGTCGGTGGCGGCGAGGAGCTGGCCCGGCGCGGCGATGTCACAGAGCCGGGAGGCAAGGTTGACGGCTCGGCCGACGTAGTCGTCGCCTTCGAGCAGGATCACCGCGCCCGACGCGATCCCGCCGCGCAGCTCGAGCCGACCTGCCCTGGAGTGGCGCTGCTCGATGGCCAGCGCAGCGCCGACGAGTGGCTCGGAGTCGACGCCGACGAGCATCAGTCCGTCACCGAGCCACTTCTCGACCCGGACACCGAAGAGCGGGGTGACCTCGCGCACCGCGGCCCGCAGGACCTGCAGCTCCTGCACGGCACCCTCGTCGCCGTGGTCGTCGACGAAGTCGGTGAACCCGCACAGATCCACGAACGCGAACGTGCGATGGACACGATGATCGGTGGCGATCGCGGCGAGGTCGGCGGTGTCCACGAGGCGTGACTCCTTGACGAGGGCGGGTGGGGAGGACCGTCACTCTCTACCATTGGACACTCTCCGACCCCCGAACCCGCCGTCTCGTGACAACGTTCACATGATGACGTGGGTGCTCGGCAGTACCAGCGGCCGACCTACCTAGGCGCTTGTCTGGATCAGGGGCTCGGACCGTCAGTAGCCGTTGCGAAGCAGCGCCTCGTCACCGGTCCTCTCCACCGGTAGTCTTCTGCGCGTTGCGGCGGACAGGCGGGTCTGGTCCACCTGCCTCAGGCGGGGCGCTGGCTGGCGGTGAGGGTGTGCGAGCGGTGGCAACCAGCAATGACGCGGGACCTGTGGTCCTACCGCTGGGTGCGGCTCGTCGGTGCGGGGTGATCGCGCTCCGTGGGCGGCCTTCCGAGGCGCGTTCGACCTGGTCACGGGCTCATGCCGTTGGTAACGAGCGTGAGGTGACCCGTGGTCGCGACTCCTCCCCACCGGCGGTGCGCTGGAGCGAGCCGTGTGCGCTCCAAGAGGTCCGTGGTCTGTGCCGCCATTGGAGCGTCGCGTCAGGGCGCACGTTCGGCTCGGAGCGCGCATGACCTACATGGCGCGGATCGCAGTTCTGGGCGGCGTTCCGGCGGATCGGCCTTCAGGTGGGTCGTTGGTCGAGCAGCGCGCGAATGGGTTTGGGGTGCTCGACGTCGAGGTCGTGGAGGGGTGCGGGCCGGCCGAGGTAGTAGCCCTGGGCGTAGCGGACTCCGAGGCGGCGGACGGCGTCTAGTTCATCCTTGGTCTCGACGCCCTCAGCGAGGATCTCGGCGCCGGTGTCGGCCGCGAAGGTCACCAGAGACGTGACGAGAGCGCGGCGTACCGGGTCGAGGTCGATGCCGCAGATGAGCTCGCGGTCGAGTTTGATGTAGTCGGGGGCCAGCTTGAGGATGTGGGTCAGGCTGGAATAGCCGGAGCCGGCATCGTCGACCGCGAGTCGGATGCCCGCTTTGCGTAGGGCCATGAGGGCGGCGGGGAGGCCGGGGTGGTCATCGAAGGCAGTGTGTTCGGTGAGCTCGAGCACTACCCGTCGAGCGGGGATGTCGAGTAGAGCTTGCCCGAGTTGCGGACTGACGACTGTCTCGGGACCGGCGTTGATCGTGAGCGCGATCCCGTCGGGGATCATCCTCTGGTGGGCGAGGGCTCGGATGATGGCGACCATCTCGAGCTCGACGCCCAGACCGGCGAGGTGGGCGTCGGCGAACCACATGTCCGGTGGGCGTACCGGCATGATGTTGAACCGGGCGAGTGCCTCCACGGCAACGATCTTTCCGGTGAACAGGTCGACGATCGGTTGGAACTGGAGCGAGAGCTGCTCGGGATCGTCGAGGATCTGCTGGACTCGGAGATGGGCGTCGATCCGGGTGACGGTGTCGGGGTTGAGGACGTTCATCATGTACCGGCCCGTGGCGTCAACGGCCGGATCGGCCGAGCCGGTGGAGTCGTCGGCTGCGTCATCGGGTTGGCCGAGCTCGAGGAGCTGGTTGCTGGCCCGGTGCAGATCGCATGCCGAGCCGACCGCGACGCTCACGAAGTCCGCCAGCCGGGTCAGGACGGCGACATCCCCGTCACCAAAGGCATGGGTGGCCGAGGCGTTCACGGCCAAGACCCCGAACATCTCGTGCGCACGAGACAACGGAATGCACACCAACGACATGACCCCGAGCCGTTGACAGGCGGCGGCGTCGACTCGTGGATCGCTCTGGGTGTCGTTGGACCGCAGGATCATCCCGGTCTGGATCGCGAGTCCGCTCAGGCTCGAGTCGAGGTCGACCCTGGCCCCGACGGGGGACGCGCCAGCGCCGGCACCGCAGACATAGGTGATGGTCCGCTCGTTGATCAGCCCGATCGCCACGCCCTCAGCCGCGGGGATCAGCTCCAAGGTGCGATCAGTGACCCGTTGCAGCAACGACGTCGGATCGACTGCCTCGCCCACCGCCGCGGCGAGCTCCCCGCCGCTCATCATCGGCGCCCGTCACGTCGGCGTAGGTGCCACGGAGCGGCCGGGCTAACCGCACCACAGGGACAGACCATCTCGTCATATCGGCCGATTCCGGCATCCACCTTGAGTCAAAGCATGTGGTCGGTCAGCTGCTGGTGAGGATCCCGATGAGCGCTGGGAGCAGAACGATGTCGCGCTTAGGCAGGCAATGGGTGATGCCCATCCCGGCCGCTTGGGTTCGGGCGTCGTGGTCGAAGAAGGCGGTGCACATCACGATGATCTGGCCGGGCCGCTCTCCCGGGGGTCCGTGCGGCGACCTCCAGGCCGGTCAACGCGCGCATGTGGTTGTCGAGGATGACGACATCGGCAGCACGGCCGTCGAGGGCGCGCCACATCTGCAGTGCCTCGGCCCCGTCGGTTGCCTCGCTGACGGTGGTCAGGCCGGTGTCGGCCATCTCGAGCACGATCCGGATGAGCATCCGCAAAGGAGGTCGTCGTCGACGATCATCACCGTGGCCGTTCCTGCTGTTGGCCCCGTTGTGGGTCGAACCTGAGCAATCAGGGCGCCGGCGGCGCCTTCGCTAGGTGAGCGTCGCGGCGCTCTCGACCTCGCCGTCGCTGTAGTGCACCACTACCTCGCTTGGGCGATGCTGCGCCGCCACGATGGTCATGTGGTCGACGGCCTCCCGCCGGCTGTCGTGGTGGTCGATGTCGTTGCGTCCCCGCCGGCAGGTCCAGGTGCTGTTGGCGCGTTCGATGACGCGGAAGTACAATCTGCCCTCGGTCATGCCACGACGATCCCGGTCGCCGATGTCGCCGACCAGAGGCGAAGGTCCCGAATCGGCCGGCCTCGCGAAGACCGACCGATCGGTGAGGTCTCGGGCAGGCACGGGTGCCCGGTCCGGCTCTCCCACAGCGACTGCCTCCTCGTTCGCGTTGAAGGCAACAGACCACATCGATCAGTGGCCCACCCGTGGCGACTTCGCAGGCGTTCGCGCCGACCCAGGGACTTGCCTTCGTTGTTGTAGGAGCCGGGCGTGCAGCCGGGGTTGCCGAGAAACCCCATGGTGGTGGCGTCGAACTGCGCCACCCACGCGGCCTGTGGACGCAACCAGACCACCCGGTCAAGCCGGGGAACAGGGTCGAAGGTCTCTCCGACGGGTGACTTGCGCTACGCCGACGTAGCGCGACCCCCGGGTGTCAGGTCAGTCGCCGGGCCAGACCCGGCGGCCGGCGTAGCGGCCCTGGCGGATGCAGGCGGCGACGCCCACGCCGCGCATCGACGCGCCGGTGACGACCACGCCGGGCGCGTCCTCCGCCAGTGTGGCGTCGATGTGGTCGGCCCGGGCGAGGTGGCCTGCCCCGTACTGGGGAAACGAGCGGTCCCACCGGTCGACCCGCCACAGGGCCTTCGGTGACGCCGAGGGCCTGTTCCAGCTCGCGGTGGAGGCGGTCGACGAGGTCGTCGTCGGTGAGGGCGGCGGGGCGGTCGTCGCCGTGGCGGCCCGCGGAGCAGCGCAGGATGATCTGGCCGGGCGGGTGCCGGGCGGGCCACTTCGTCGACACGAACGTGCCCGCGGTCATCAGCCATCCCTGGCTGCGGGGGACGACGAAGCCGCCGCCGTTGAGCGGGTGGGGGAGTGCGGTCTCCCGGTAGGCAAGCGTGTCGAGCCCGAAGCGCCCGCCGATCACCTGGGCGATGGTGGGATCGGCACCGTGGTCGCGGCGCGGGGCGACGAGATCGAGACCGGCCCGGGCGATCCCCGTCGGCGAGAGGATCCCCGAGCGCAGCAATGGCCCCACGTGGGAGGGCACCCCGCGCACGAGACCGTCCGGCAGGGGCCGCAGCCTGCCCCGGGCGTACACGCTGGCCCCGCCGGTCGCGGGTGACACGACCTCGGCCCCGAGGCCCAGCTCCCCATGAGCTGCTCGGCCCAGGGCACGCGGGCCAGAACCGCGTCGGGACCACAATCGACCGGGACGCCCGCGAAGCTGGTGGTGGTGATCTTGCCGCCGAGGCGGTCGCCGGCTTCGAGGACGACGACGCGGGGCGCACCGCGGCTCCGGCTGAGCTCGTAGGCGGCGGCCAGCCCGGTGATCCCGCCGCCGACGACCGCGACCCTCGCCCCGGTCACGCCGCCGCGTTGCGTCTGTCGTCGACGTGGTCGGAGAAGCGCGACCAGGTCTTGGTGTCGTAATCGAACAGCTGGCAGGAGGCGAAGATGGCCCGCACCGTCGACCACCGGAACCGGTACTCGTGGATGTACCTGGCGTAGGTGGGTCGGAGGTCGTCGTAGGCGACCTCGAGCCGGTAGAAGGGGATCCGGGTGTCCACGTGGTGGGGCGTGTGGATCAGGATGTTGTGCGTGAGCAGCTCGATCGCCCGGCTGCAACGCACGACGGTGCTGCAGTAGACCTGTGCCACGGTGGCGTTCCACTCCTGGCGGTCCTCGAAGAACGGCACGTCGGGGTGGGTGTGGTGCAGGTAGACGAACAGGGCGATGAACCAGTTGAACACCGCGAACGGCACCAGCACCGCGGCCACCACCCCCCAAGGTCCGCCTGCGAAGCGATAGGCCACTGCCGAGGCGACCAACGCGAAGGCGAGGGTGCCGAGCTTCGACGCCCGGAAGCCCCGGGTGCGGCGCAGCTTGGGGTCGGGACGGAAGCGGACCATGCCCGGCCACCACACCCGCAGCAGGTAGTGCAGCCCGCAGGTCGCGGGGTGACGTTCGAGGCGGTACACGAGCTGCTGGGCGCGGGACCGTGCGCGGTACTCGCTGGGGGTGAGCGGTCGCCAGATCCAGTCGATCGGGCTGAAGCTCGTGAACCCGTGGTGCACCTTGTTGTGGCCGTAGGACCACAACCGGTACATGTTGAGTGACGGCAGCATCGCTGCCGTGCCCAGCACCTCGGACCAGCGGCTGCTGGCGAACAGCGCACCGTGGGCGGCGTCGTGACCCCACACGAACAAGAAGGCCACCGCGCACCCGGCGATCACCCCGAACGCCAGCTGCGCGACGGGATGCCCGCCGGCGGCGAAGATCCCGGCCAGGGCCGCGGCGTACAGGCTGAGGTCGACCGCCAGCCAGGCCAGCGCCCGGCCCGTCGACCGCTGGTAGCAGACCTCCGAGAAGGAGTCTCGTACCGAGCGAAGCTTCACCGCCTGCAGCTCGACCCAGGGCGGATCTAACGGGGCCACGACCACCTCGGCGCCGAGGTCGGGAGCGGCTGCCGGCGAGGCCATGGCCGCCGAACCTACCTACCGGTCGGTAGGGCCATGTAGGGCCAAAGGTCCCTTGTCGGCAACTGGTGGTAGGTCACCAGAAGGGACGAAGGGCCCTATCCGTACGCCGTGGGGGAGCGGTAGGTCTGTCTCATGCCGAACCTACGCCACCTCGTTCGTGCGCTGGCCCTGCGGCCCAGGGACCGTCGGACCGATCGGATCGCTGCCCAGCCGCGCGCATGGCCTGCGACGGGTGACGGACCACGGGTGGTGGTCGAGAACGAGGACGCGATGTGGCAGTGGGCGGCCACGGGGCGCTTGGAGGCCGCTGGCTATCAGGTTGCCTGCTGTGGAGGTCCCCACGACCTCCCCAACCAGCAATGTCCGCTCGTGGCCGATGACCGTTGTCCGCTCATCGACGGCGCCGACCTCGTCATCAACGGCCTGGGCATCAGCGATCCAGCGAACCGGGCGGTACTCACCGCGCTGCGGACCCGACGCGATCGGGTCCCCGTGATCGTCGAGATCCGTACGCCCCAGCTCGGCGAGCTCCACGCTGAGATCCCCGGGTGCCGTACCGTCGCCTTCCCGGCCCGCCCCAGCGACCTGATCGCCGCCGTGGGCGATGCCCTGAGTGGCAACCGGGGGCGTTGACCCCGACCACCCTGGGGCGAGGTGCGGCGGCGGCCGCACAACTTGGCTGCCGCGACGACGGGCAGGACGAGTTCGTGACTGGCGGGGAGGCGACTGCGTTGCTGCGTCTGTTGAGTGTTGCTCGTTTCGTCGCGGTCAGCGCCTGGTGAAGATGCCGACGAGCGCAGGGAGCAGGTCGATGTCGCGCTTGGGCAGGCAATGAGTGATGCCCAGCTCGGTCGCTTGGGTTCGGGTGCTGGGGTCGAAGAAGGCGGTGCACATCACGATGATCTGGCCGGGCCGCTCCTCAAGGATCTGCGCGGCTACCTCGAGGCCGGTCGGGCCAGGCATGTGGTTGTCGAGGATGATCACGTCGGGATCGGGTGGTCCGTCGAGGTCGCGCCAGATCTGCAGGGCCTCGACGCCGTCGGTCGCTTCGCCGACGATGGTCAGGCCCGTGTTGGACATCTCGAGCACGATCCGGATGAGGATCCGCATGTCGAGGTCGTCGTCGACGATCAGCACCGTCGCCATCAACGCCTCCAATGGGTCGCTGCGACGTCCGACCCTACGCCGTTGGGGCACTTCGGACGAGATGCGCCCTAGGAGGGAAGCGTGGCGACCGTCGGTTCGACGATCGCGGGATGTTCCGGTTGCTCGCATGTAGGCTCCGATGTGGGAGTTGTCGGATTCGTTCAGCGGCTCTTTACCGGCGTTCCTGTCGGCGCGAGGAGCCCTGGGTCACTCACACCACCTGGGGCTCCTCGTGACTCCGGCCCGCGCCCGCTCTGATCCCGGGGCCGATGAGTTGCCGGACGAGCGCGGGAAGCAGCTGGAGATCGCGCTTGGGGAGGCAGCGAGCGATGCCGATCTCCGCCGCGGCCGTCTCGATGCCGGGGTGGAGGAAGGAGGTGCACATCACGATGATCTGGGTCGGTCGCTCGGCAAGGATCCGCGCTGCTACATCGAGGCCCCGATCTGGTGGCCGTGGAGCGCAACTTCCAGCGGTCAGCAGACTCGATGCTGTCGAGTTCGTCGGTCGGACGATCGGGGAGCTGTTCTCAGGCGTGTAGTCCTGGATCATCGGGCACCAGTAGACCGTCGCTGACACGGCCGAGCTCAGCAGCCTTGTCCTTCTGCCCATCTGGGAGCTGCTCGACCCAGCAGGGCTCACTGAGCGCCCAGGCGTTGAGGTCGAGTCCCTCAGCGGGCGGCTCGACGATGGTGAGGTCGTGGCCGTGGTCGGTGAGCAGGTCGCCCAGGCGTTGCCCCCAGGCTCGCCCGGCGGGGTCGTTGTCGATGACGGCGACGATGGCCACATCGTGGTGCTCGGCGTGGGTGGCGAGGCGTGCGGCGACGCTCTGATCGGGTGCCTGCGAGCCGAGCACCGCGGCGGCCCTGAAGCCGGCTTGGGCGGCGGTGAGGGCGTCGGGGATCCCTTCGCACACGACGAGCACGCCGGGTCGGTACGGGCGCTCGGTGCGGGTCCAGGCGAGGCGCGGGTTGGAGCCGAGCGCGGCGGCGGGGTTGTCGTACTTGGGTCCGTCACCGGGGTCGAGGTAGCGGGCCTGGAGGTAGCGGACGTTGCCGGCCGGGTCGAGTGCCGGGAACACCGCCGCGATGCTGTCCCCGTACGGGAGGCCCCGTTGGCGGCGCATCATCCGCCGCCCAGGGTCGGCGCCGACGTGGTTGACGCGCAACACGTCGTCGTCGAGGCCGCGCTGGTGCAACCAGTCGCGCACGGGTTCGCCCGATGGTCCCCACAGGATGCGCTCGCACGCGGCCGCATAGCGGGTGACGCACGGGTCGAGCGGCACGACGGCCGGTGCCGTGGGTCGTGGCTTGCGCGCAGCGGCTGGCAGGGGCTGGTCGGGGATCATCCCGGCTCGTTGCGCGAGCCAGTCGATCGCCTCGGCCCGCGTGAGGCGTTGGGTGGCCGCGGCGAGGTCGATGGCATCACCGCGGTGGCGGTCGTCGCCGGACCAGCAGCGCCAGCGCTCGTGACCACGGTGGTCGGTGTGCATCGTGACCGAGGCGTGGTGGTCGTCGTGTTCGGGGAGCGGGCAGTGCCACCTGCGACCCCGCACACTGTGGGTCGCCGGTTCGGCCACCTGGTCGAGGAGGGCGGCCAGGTCGGTGCGGGCGAGCACGTCCTCGATCCGCCACCGGCCGCCGACCTGCGAGCTGGTCATGTCCCCATGGCGGCGTCTGTATCGCATATCTGGGCTTCGTTGCGGGTCAGCACCGTCTGGACCACCGCTCCACGGCGCTGCAGCCGCCACAGGGCACGTCCCTGTAGGAGCTGGCCGATCCAGGAGCGTTCGCGCTCGGAGAGGGCGAACATCTCCGCGGCGACGGCGACCTGGTCGGGTGGCTGGCGCAGGATGATCCGGGTCTGGATGTCGGACAGCAACCCGGCCGAGATCTTGGCGATCGCAGTCCCGTCGTCGGACTGCGCGGTGAGATCCGCGGGCCGGTGGCAGATCAGCCAGGTCGACACCCCGTAGGTGCGAGAGAGCTTCAGGCTGCCTTGGAAGTGGCGGGCGCCGTGGCGAACCGCGGCCCACGCTTCGTCGATGACTTGCAGGACCCGCCGATCCGAATCGCGCTGCAGCACGGCGGCGAGCCACGACGTGGCGGCGAGCATGACCAGGGGAAGGGCGTCGTCGTCGCCGTAAACGGCGGACAGGTCGATGACGAACCCGGGCCCGTTCGTCCAGTCGACGTGGACGGTGGTCGGACCGTCGAACATTCCGGCCAGGGTTCGGGTGAGGAGCTTGTCGAGCGCGAACACCACCGGCGTGGCGGCCTGGGCCAGCTCGAGCGGCGTTCGCCGCGACAACGCGACGAGTTCGTCAGCGGGGTCGGCGACGGTGGCGGCGACATCGGCAAGCGTGAAGGTCCGGCCGGAGCGGGCGAGGGTGGCGACCGACCACCCCAACAAGGCGTCCTCGGTCGCGTCCAGGGCGCGGCCGAGCACACCGGCCACGAGTGCGGTGGCCAGAGCTTGACGGCCGACGGTCTCGGTGGGGTTGCCGCGGTGATCCATGGGATTGAGCCGGTCGGTGCCGCCGGGGTGGAGGCGGATGACCGGGAG